>NZ_JARJLT010000069.1 GCF_029335315.1 Pseudomonas citronellolis | reverse complement strand
CGTTATGCGCCCTACGGGATGGAATGGCTTTTCGTCGGATGGGTTGAGCCTGCGAAGCTCATCCGACGGGCTCAGTCGTCGCCGCGCCCGCTGAACAGGCGATTGATGGCGTCCATGGAGTAACCGCGGTAGGCGAGAAATCGCCCTTGCTGGGCGCGCTCGCGGGCATCCTGGGGTAGGCGGGGGAACTTGCGGCGCCACACGTCGTGCAGTTGCGCACGCCAGTCGACGTCGGCTTCACCCAGGGCCTTCTCGATCTCGCCGCGCGGCAGGCCGCGCTGGCTCAGCTCCTCGCGGATTCGCAGAGGGCCGTAACCGCTACGTGCCTTGCTGGCGATGTAGGCTTCCAGGTAACGGGACTCGTTGAGCAACCCCTCCTCGGCCAGGCGGTCGAGGGCGGGGTCGATCAGCTCCACAGGCGCGCCGCGCTGGCGCAGCTTGCGGACGAGTTCAGCGCGGCCGTGCTCGCGTCGCGCCAGGAGGTCCATGGCGGCCCGTCTTACCGCGACGGGTGTATCGAGCACGGTCGGCATCGGCGGGATCAGTAGTCGAGGTCGGCTGCTTCAGCGGCTTCGGCAGCCTCGGCGGCGGCCAGTTCGGCCTTGGTCGGCGCCGGCTGGTTCTTCAGCAACTGCTCGCGGATGGCCTTGTCCAGTACCGCGCAGACTTCCGCGTTCTCTTCCAGGTACTTGGCGGCGTTGGCCTTGCCCTGGCCGATCTTGCTGCCCTGGTAGCTGTACCAGGCACCGGACTTCTCAACCAGGCCCAGCTGCACGCCCAGGTCGATGATCTCGCCGGTACGGTAGATGCCCTTGCCGTAGAGGATCTGGAACTCGGCCTGACGGAACGGCGGCGCGACTTTGTTCTTCACGACCTTGACGCGGGTTTCGCTACCGACCACCTCGTCGCCTTCCTTCACCGCGCCGGTACGGCGGATGTCCAGGCGCACCGAAGCGTAGAACTTCAGGGCGTTACCGCCGGTGGTGGTTTCCGGGTTGCCGAACATCACGCCGATCTTCATGCGGATCTGGTTGATGAAGATGACCAGGCAGTTGGCGTTCTTGATGTTGCCGGTGATCTTGCGCAGCGCCTGGGACATCAGGCGGGCCTGCAGGCCGACGTGGGCATCGCCCATCTCGCCTTCGATCTCGGCCTTGGGCACCAGGGCCGCCACGGAGTCGACGATGATCACGTCGACCGCGTTGGAGCGCACCAGCATGTCGGTGATTTCCAGGGCCTGTTCACCGGTGTCCGGCTGCGAGACCAGCAGGTCGTCGACGTTGACGCCCAGCTTGCCGGCGTAGTCCGGGTCCAGCGCGTGCTCGGCGTCGACGAAGGCGCAGGTGGCGCCCTGGCGCTGGGCTTCGGCGATGACCGACAAGGTCAGGGTGGTCTTGCCCGAGGATTCCGGGCCGTAGATCTCGACGATCCGGCCTTTCGGCAGGCCGCCGATGCCCAGGGCGATGTCCAGGCCCAGGGAGCCGGTGGAGATGGCCGGAATGGCCTGGCGCTCGTGGTCGCCCATGCGCATGACCGCGCCTTTGCCGAATTGGCGTTCGATCTGTCCCAGGGCCGCGGCCAGGGCGCGCTTCTTGTTGTCGTCCATTGAAGTCCTCGCGAAGTCAGGCGGCCGGGATGGGCCACGAACAACTGTATAAGTAGCCAGTATTATTCCACAGGGCAAGGCCGCTCGCCTACCCCTGTGGTGGATTTTCCCCGACGGCCAGTCGCAACACCCCGTCCAGAGCGGTCGCCACCGCCTGGCGGCGCACCGCGAGGCGGTCGCCGGGGAACTGGAAGCGCACCGGGAAGCGTTTGTCGCCGTCGGCCCAGCACAACCAGACGGTTCCTACCGGTTTCTCCGGCGTCCCACCATCCGGCCCCGCCACGCCGCTGACCGCCACGGCGAAGCGTGCGCCGCTGCGCGCCTGGGCGCCAGAAGCCATGGCCTCGACCACCTCGCGGCTGACCGCGCCAACGCGAGGGAAAAGTTCGTCAGAAACGCCGAGCTGGGCACTCTTCTGCGCATTCGAATAGGTGACGTAGCCGGCGTCGAACCACGCCGAGCTGCCGGGAATCCGGGTGATCGCCTCGGCGATGCCGCCGCCGGTGCAGGACTCGGCGGTGCTGACCCGCGCCGCCAGGCCCGACAGCGCCCGCCCCAGGCGCGCGGCCAGCTCGGTGATCCCCTCGTCGTCGATGTGCATGCTCTACTCCGATGCTGAAGCCCTGAGGCCGGATACCGTACACTAGGCGCTTTTGCATATAGAAGACGGACCGCCCAAAGTCATGAGCCAGAGCGACCTCTCCGCCCACACCCCGATGATGCAGCAGTAGCGGAAGAAGCAAGCTCCAGGCCGCACAGGGCCTGACTAATAGTCAGGCCCTGTCCAAAACAAAATCGCGAGATAGCTTGTCGGAAGTCCAGATAAATCAAGGACTGATGGTCGAGTTTTAGACACCGCCCCACCCATTTCTGGGCGGCCTACAGCCTACTGACAGGCCTGCACCGCGGCGCGTAGTTGCACCTCGTAGCCGAGGTGCTGTTGCCGCTCGGCCAGCAGCGCCCGAACCTTCATCTGCAAGCTGTCTCCCTTCTTCAGCATCGCAGTGGCCCACGAAGGCTCGGCAACCGCCGGGGCCCGACACGGCACCGCCACTGGCACCTCTACGCGCACAGTGCGCGGCTCAGGCTCGGCCTGGCCCGCGCACCCCGCCAGCGCGACCAGCATCCCTACCACCTGCACCACCTGCACCACCTGCGCTTTTCGGCTGCACCTGCCGAAAATCGCTGCACCTGCAGCTTCTCGCCACAGCTTCATAGCCCCAACTCCTTGTCGATCACAGCCTCTGCCGCTGCGCACTGGTCACCGTCGGCGTGCTCCTGCTGCAACCGCTGGGCGGCGGCGAAGTGCTCGCCGGCCTGCTGCTGGGCGTCGATCACAGCTTGGGCGGCCTTCGCCTGGCGCTGCTCCGCCTGATCGGCAAGGCCGGCGATGGCCGCGTTCTGCTGGCCCACCAGCGCCTCCAGGTTGCCCTGGGCGTCGCGGCAGGAGGTCAGGCCTTCGGTGGCCTGGTCGAGCTGTGGCCGGTAGTGCCCAGCCGTGAGCCACGCACCCATCCCGGCGCCGGTGGCCACCAGCAGCAGCGCAGCCAGCACCAGGGCCAGCGGTTTCGCCAGTAGCTCACTCATGCTGCAGCCCCCACGGCGCGCAGGTAGTTCGCCGGCCACTCAGCCGGGCGAGGCTTGCCGGGCCGCCAGACGCGCGCGTAGAGCGCCCAGGCGCCGGCGGTGTCGCCCAGCGCGGGGAGCGGCTGCGGATCGGTCCACAGCAGCAGGCGGGCCATGGCAGCCGCCAGCACGTCATCGTGCTCGATCGCCTCCCACACGGCCTGCTCCGTCGGCTCGACGCCGTGGTCTGCGCAGATGACGGCGGCGAGGCTCTTCGACGCCCGGTGCGTCAGCACGCCATGCACGCCGCCGCCGCGCTCCATCTGCCAGAAGCTCCTCGCCGGCCCGTTGCCGAGCTGCCGGCGGTGCTGGAAGCCGGACTCCTGCAGCCCGATGGCCAGCATCATGGCGATAGCTTGGGGGCTATTCAGTCGGGCAGGCATCATCGCCAGCGCCGGCTCAATGGCCGAGCGCCGGATATCGATCAGTTCCATGTGGTCTCCAGAAACAAAAAACCCGCTCAGGGCGGGCTATTGGCGTGGGTATTGCGGGTCAGGAAGCGGCTTTCAACGCCTCGATCTCAGCGCGAGCATCGTCCAACTCGCGGCGCATTTTGTGCAGCATTGCGACGATATCGGGGATCATCTTCGAGTCGTCACGCCCCTGGTAGACGGGGACCTCTTCGGTGAAGACCCACTCGGCGCCCTCGGGATAGGTCGACATGTCAGCCGGCTCGTCGACGCCCTCGGCGACAAGCGAGTAGTCCGGCAGCCGAACGTTGCCGATTCGGCGCGTCTCGTCCTTCTTTCCGCTCGCCGTACTCGGGTCGACAGCCTGGTTCTCGTGCGCGATGAACCCCTTGCCGTAGGAGTCATCAAAATTCCACAGCCACCACACAGGGCGAAACGCCATGATCCGCGCCTCGGCCTCGTCTTCGTCGAGATCGGTGACGCTGTGCTTGAGCCGGTAGTCGGAGGACGTGTTGTAGGCCGTGGTAGTGGTGGTCATCGAAATGCTGCCCACCCCATTCACGCTGCCGGCCGACGGGGTGTAGTAGAACTGCATGATCGTGCCGGCCGCGCTCTTGCTCAGATACCAGCTCGGGTTCGAGCTGTTGAAATGGTTCCTCAGGCCGATCGTTGGGTTGTATGTAATGCCGTTCGCGGCGGCGGAAATAACATCGGCAACTGTCGCACCAAGGTAGACGTAGCCATCGCTGCCAATACGCATACGCTCGGCACCGCCGTTATAGAACGTCAGGGGCACGTAACTGGCAGACCCGAATACCGAGGATGCCACTCTGCACTCGGTCGAAATTCCAGCGATGGTTAGTCCGACGGCATTTGTCGGGTCAGCAGAGGAAAAAGCAGTGAACGCTGACGAAATCCCGCTGCCGCTCGGCACCGCGCCTACCGTCGTACTGCTGTTCGATGCCGTGGTCTGGAACATCATCCGACTGGCCAGCGTGGCGTTGCTGAAGTCAGCGTAGAAGCGCCGACCAGCACCGGTCAGCTGCAAGCTGCCAGGCAAGGCCATGGTTTCGTCAGCCTGGTATTCGGCCACGGCGGTGACAGCCGATCCGGTGTACTGCATGCGAAGCGGGATGTTGGTGTTAGCCATTCAAAGTCACCGGGAGCAGGGCCGACGAGCCGTCGGACAACAGCAGGGGAAGCGACGAGCCGCCCGCCAGGGCGAGCGCGACCAGCGCGCCACCGTTGAGCAGCACCGGCAGCGATGCCGGGTGGTTCATCGGGTAGGCCACGATCTGGCCGGTCGAGTTGGTCACGTACTGGTCGAAGCCAGTGCCGACGCGCACCAGGTAGATGCTGTTGGCCTCCAGCGTGGACGGCAGGGTGGCGACGACCTTGTGGTGCAGGACCTTCGCCATGGAGTCACCAGTTCAGCGTTGCCCAGCTGCTGCTCACCGGCTGGCCGTTGTAGGTCAGCCCATCCGCGCCGGTGCCGAGAAGGTCCAGCGTCGCTTTGTTCGTGTGCGTATGCGCCAGGCTGACGGCGTTGTCGATCTGGCTCGGGGTGCTGGTCGGTCGGCCATCGATCGCCGACCAGGTCAGTTGGACGTCCATCGATTCATACTCGGCGACCTTGAGCCAGGTGCTGGTCGCCGGGTTCCAGGCGTACAGGGCCGCTCCGGACGAGACAGACGGGTCGTCGGTTGCGTCCTGCACCAGCACGAAGACGGCCTCTTCCGGCTCCAGCGCGTCACGCGCGGCGATGTCCGCAACGAACAGCACCGGCGCGCCACTGCTGGGCAAGCTGGCCAGGGCGGCGGCGATCAGCGCGTTGATCATCGCAGTATTGCCGAGCGCCTTGGCGACACCGGCCTGGTTGGTCACGTAGCTCTCGGCGTAATCGCCGTTCTCAACGTAGTAGAAGGCGTTGGCCTGCAGCGATCCCGGGAGCGTGCTGACCTTGTAGAACTGAACCTGGGCCATAGGGCCTCCTCATCACCATTCGTTGATTTGCCATTCGCTGAGGCCTGAGCCTGGCGCGCCTGGCGGCCCCTGCTCGCCAACCGTGACCACCAGCAGCTCTGGCCCAGGGTCAACGGTGACCGCGTATTCATTGATGTGCTCGAGCACCACAGGCGCGCCGTCGGCATCAACCGCGACAGCCCAGGGCTCGATCTGCTCTGCGTCGCTCATGCCGCCCTCGCTACTGCTCGACGGCGACCGCGCCGCGGAAGAAGCGCGAGACGGTGCCGTCCGGGAAAGTGACGTCCAAGTGATACCAGCCGGCCGACCAGGTGATTGCAGCAGTGTCGACGGCCGGCATTTCAACGACCAGCGTCCCGGGCGCGCCGGCGGTGATGCCGGACCCAGAGGCCAGGACCAGCAGTTCGGCACCGCCCTCCTCGCTCTCGCGCACCACCAGGCGCGCCGTGGCGCCGGTCAGGTCGACCGCTGGCTGGTAGATCAGCTGTCCGCCAGCCGGCTTCTGGCCCACGCCGCTGAGCGCATTGATCTCCAGGGTGTCGTCGTCGATGACTTCGATACGGTGCGGGCTCTGTCGGCCAGGGGCGCGGTTGAGATCCGAGAACCCAGTGACGCCCGCGGCCCAGGCCAACCAATCACCCTCCAGGCCATGACCCGGCACCGACAGCCTGAGCGGCGCCGTCGGCTCCACGGCGCTGATGTCGCGATACTCCCGCCGCGGCTGCATGAATCGCCGCGTGTCGCGGTAGGTGGCACCCCGGACGAGGCGCATGGGGATACAGGCCGGCTGCATTGTGTGCTCCAGAAATAGGAAGCCCGCTCGAGGCGGGCTTCAGGTCTGTCGAGGTCATTTACTCTGGCGCCGGCACGGCCTGGCCGAGGATGGAATACAGCCGCACCCGCGCGGGCGTCGAGCCATCCGTCTTGGTCAGAGACAGGTCAGCCCCGAACTCCGTTGCGCCGTCATCCATCTCGGCCAGGGGCACCGTCAGCACGGTACTGCCGGCGACGCTGAAGACCATGTTGGCCCCATCAATCACCATCGACAGTTCCTTCGCCGATCCGGTCGCTGCGGCGCCGGTATCCACCAACTGCTCGTCGCCGTTGTTGTCGTCGTAGGAAACCGACCAGTTGGAACCGTAGTCGGCGCCATAGACGAAGCCGGCCGAGTACGGCGGCAGGTTGAGGTACACCTCCATGTTGTAGGAGTCAGTGCCGTTGCTCGCGGCAGGAAGCCACAGCTGGACGCTGAGCTGCCCAGAGTCAGCTCGCAGGCTTCCGGAAGGCAAAGCCGTGCGCGCCTGTGCCTGCCCGTCGGCGGCCGACCCAGTGGTCAGCCAGAACTCTCGGGAGTCTGCGTTGCCGTCTGCCACGCACCCGGCACCGCTCGAGGCGGAGACCTGAAGGCAGCCAAAGGAGGCCCAGGAGATGACGGTGTCATCGAGCCACGGGGCGGGCCGCAGAATGTCAGAATCATTCACCTGGACGAGGCCGCCGATGTCATCGGCATAGAACAGGAAGGGCTGATTCCAGATGCCGAGGGCGCCACTCTGGATGCGAGCGACGAAGTTGTTCGGCGTCAGGAATGCGCCGCCCCCACCCGACGGTGGGTCCGCCCAGACGCGCGCCCCACCGGACGCCGGCGTAAGCATCTGCCCCGGGGTGCCGCCAGCCGGAATCAGTTGGGCTGCCGCCGGCAGCTGGGCCGCCCTGGCGAGCAGCTTCCAGTCTTCGGCGGAAGCAGTTCCGGATGCCAGGTACTGATCGCCGTTCGCCGTGTTGGTGTAGTGCGCCCCGATGCTGGGCGGCGCCTCCGTCGGGGCGCCCGATCCCCCAGTTACGTGCTCAACAGTCATGCCGTTGCTCCCATGGTCAGTATTTCGCCAGCCTGGTTCGCCAGAACCTCGCCCGCGTGGTTGGTCAATGCGTTGTCCGGCACGCCGCCACCTTCCAGTTGGCTGACGCGGTCCGACAGTTCCTGCATCTGCTCCTGAAGACTGGCGTAGCCCTGGAGGATCGCCGCCATGCTGCCAGCCGTGAGCCTCGCGCTCACCGTTGAACCGGCCGGCCAACTCAGCGCCTCGGTGCCCTCCTGCTCACGCTGCACCGTGACGCTCCCGCCACTGACGTCCGTGGCCCTGACGATCTCCCAGGCCACCTCCACGCCATTGCTGTCCATCCTGGAAAGCGTCAGCTGATAGAAGTCGCCGCCGCCCAGGCCGATGAGCCTGGCCGCCTGCGAGGCGTCGACCTGCAGGACGCCACCGCCCGCGGCCAAGGGCGCCCCCAGCTCCGTCGAGAAGTTGTTGATGAATCGCTGCATTGAGCGCTCCTATATCCAGCAGAACGCAGCGGAATCGCTGTCGCTGGCTGTCGTGTAGATTTCGTGCGTAACAGGGTGGTACGTGGCGCGGCGCGCCCCTGTGGCGTCCTGACTATCAGGATTCGCCCAGAGCCCCCGGGGGCCAATCAGGTGACCGACTCGCCAGCGCTGCGGAAGCGTCCCGGCCGTCGCCCGCTCCCGCACACCGAACAGGCTGTGGCTGTACCGCTGCAGGGCCATCTCGGCGCCGGAGTAGTCGTTCGTGCTCGTGTTCCCGTAGGAGAGGCTCACGCCGTAGCCGCTGAGAACGGGCGTTGGCGACCCTGTCATACCAGACCAGACCACAGGCCCGTTGTAGGGGATGGACCAGTTCGGGCCGTTGGAGAACGTTCGAATAGGCCAGGTCGCCCCTGCAGACTGCTGGGTGTCGGTAAAGTCGTACTGCCAGTCCTGGACATAGCCGCCGCCCACGACGTCACCCGACGGGAGCCGCTCAACGCTCGGCGTCTGCGTGTAGCTTGGGTTGTAACGGAAGGTCTCGTGAAGCGCGCGGGTCATCCTGAATCCGTCGCGCACGACTTCCACGCCATCCCGCAGCAGCGCAACCTCGCCATACAGAACTTCGCTTGATGCGCGGCTGTACTCGCCGACAATCGTGTTTGTCACGTTTGCTTGCACGAAGTCGACGCTGTCAGCCATCCAGCCACTGATTGCGCCACTGATTGCGCCAGTGAAGGCCGGGTAGTTGTAATCGACGCGCCAGTTAGCCTCGTATGCCAGTTCCACAAGGGTGTCGGTCTCATCGAACACGAGCGCCATGATCCGGTTCTTCAGCTTCTCGCCAATCCAGCCGGTTCCGGCATAGGGAAGTCTGGAGGGCAACTCGGTTCCGATCACATCGACCGCATTGCAGATGTAGTCCTTGCCCGCCACGCCATTGATTGTTCGCGGCGTGCTCGTCGTCTCGAATGCGATCGATTGCTGAAACCCTTTGGGCGAAGAGCGTTGCACCTCCATCGTCCCGAGGCACTCCAGACGGGTCTTCAGCACTGTAAGCGAAAGCTCGAAATCCGGGCCGGAGCCCGACAGTTCGAGCAGCAGGAAACCGGCCGGCGCGGTGTTGATGCGCAGCGTCGCAGGGACCGCGGGCGACTGAACGCCGCGCAGCTCCATGATCATCCGGCGACCGTCAGAGCTGACGCTGCACACCCACAACTCCAGGACCCCGTCGCGGGTTCCCGGCGGCGCCGCTCCGCTGGACTGGCCAATGTCGGCAAGCGTCACCGACTTGGTGAACGGGGTTACGGGCGACTGGTCGAGATAGCCGAAGGGGCGCACAGACACATCCATCGCCAGCGGCGCGCCGACGTCGACGGTGCTGCCGAACGGGCCAGGGTCGGCGCGGACCAGCCAGCGAGCGCCAAGCTCGTCGATGCACACCCACCCACGCAACGGCTTTCCGACCAGGGTCAGCACGCTCTCAGACAGCAAGGCGTAGTTCTGCCAGGTTCTCCCATGCAGCGCCTCTGCCGCCGCATCCTCAGGCGTGATGTCGACTGCCGGCACGCCAGGCACGCGCAGCAGGTGGACGTCGAAGGGCTCCCGCCCACTCTCTCCAGTGCTCCAGCTCCAAACGTAGGGCATCGGGAAATCCAGCGAGCCGACGCGCAGCTTGTTCTCTCCGTAGAACGGATTGAGCGCCAGGCCGTGGGCCGTGATGCCGAAGCGATCGATCTCGTCGCCGATGGTGAAGTTGCTCTCGATCATGGGCTGCTCACGGGTTCGGCGAACTGCTGGATCACCTCGGCGTTGTTCGCGTCGAGTTGGCGGATGGCCCGAATCGGCTTGATCTTGAAGCTGAACAGGCCGTCGGTGCTGGTGATGACCTTGTCTGGCCAGTAAGTCCGCTCGAGGTAGCTCGCCTCGGTCAGCGGGCTGGCGATTCCGCCACCGGTGCCGGTTGCCGCCGGAGCCGTGAAGGAGCCGGTGCCGGTCGTTGCAGGCCGGCTCCCCCTCTCTTCCAGGGCCGCCAGCGACCGGGCCTTCCGCTCGGCATCAGTCAGGCGGTTGAGGTCGGATTTCAACTGCGAGGTGTTGGCCATCGTTACAGCTCCAGCATGTCGTCAGGCACGGCCACGCGGTAGGTGGTCTCACGCTCTCCGGTGAACTCGTCGCGGTGCTCGGCCGGAACCTCGGGCGCCGTGACCTGGTAGCGCCGAGGGAATGCGTCCGGCGGCGATCCCGGGTCAGGGTTGTCGTAGTTGCCCGAGAATCCGTCGATGGTTTCGTCGTAGGTCATCAGGCCCCGCCCCCTGATCTGGTTGGGGAGCTGGACTAGCTGCGGCACGTCGCCGGTCGGCTGGGTGTTCGGCGGCGCGGGCAACTCGAACGGGTCGCTCACCGCTCCACCACCGCGGCTGATGGCCAGGGTCAACGTGCTGAGCGCGGTCTGCTGGTCGATGCTGAACTCGTCGATGATCGAGAACACCTTCCCCTGGGCCCGGCAGCGGTCCTCCAGGCGCAGGCTATGCACCAGGTCGATGCCGAGGGCCATGGAAGTCGGCACCTGCCAGGAAACCCGGTTCGCCCTGTGCGCCGACAGGATGCTGGTGGCGGCGGTGGCCAGTTGGCACCGCACGCTGGCGGCCAGGCGCTCGGCCTCGCGCAGATCAACCACCCAGTCCTCGAGGGCGTCCTGCGCCGCATCGGCGTCGGGTGCAGTGAACTCGGCCGACTCCCAGTCATCTGCGCGATCCAGGTCGCTCTCCAGCGATGCGCCGTCACGCCGCAGAACCTCGCCGGCGGCGGCGACGCTCTCCGGCGCCTCGACCGTAAGGGTGTAGGTCTCGGTGACCGGCTGCACCCAGCGCATCCCGCCGACCACGTTGGCCGCCAGCAACAGGTTGTCGTAGTTGTTGATCCAGGCCTGCGGCGGTGTGCAGTACACGCCGGTGGGCGGCAGCAGGAGCATCTCGGCCCCGGCTAGTAGCTTGTAGCCGGCGCTGTTCAGCGCTTCCTCGACCATGTCGGTAGTCGGCACCTCGCTGGACTCATGGCGCCACAGGCAGAAGCTGTTGTCAGTGGACCAGCCCTGGATTTCCGGGTGCTCCCAGTTGAACGCCTGGTGCCGCTCGCGCAGGCGGCTGAAGCGGTAGCTGATCGACAGCTCAACGCGGTTGACCCGCTCGCTCAGCTTGGCCATCTCCACGGACAGCGACTGATCAACGGTGGAGCCGGCTCCGAACACCTTGATCGGCGTCTGGGCAGCCCAGCCGGTGACCCGCAGGGTTCCATCAACCGCGCGATCGAGGCTGCCTGGCACCGTACCCATGCGCTCTTGGGCGTAGTCCCAGCGGCTGCGCCCGTCGACCGGCTCGAACACGTCTTCCGTCCAGAGCCCGCCCGCAAGCTGGTCGATATCGGCGACATCCATGCCCTCAATCAGGTCCTGAAGGCGGTCGGTGGCCTCGCAGGCCACGATGCGATTGCGCGGGTCGTAGGTCGGCTGCTCCAGCCAACCGGAGAAGCGCAGCTCCTCAACCCAAGCGCCGCCCACCAGGTGCTGGAAGTAGATTTCCACGGCTCGGCCGGTCCAGCTGATCACGTCCACGCCGGCGGCGGGCAGGAACAGAGAGAACTCTGCGATGGCTGCCGCGCCCTCCTCGCGCTCGATGCGAACCGAGCCAGTGAGCTGGGCGGTCACATTGTCTACACCGAGCCGGACGCGGCAGGCCCACGCCAGGCTGACCGGCGGCACAACCGGAACCGGCGTCGAGCCGGACCGCCACAGCGCGTTCAGTGCGGCGCCGTTGAGTGGCAGGCCGTTCAGCATCTACAGCTCCTCGCAGGCGATCTG
This sequence comes from Pseudomonas citronellolis, assembly GCF_029335315.1. Classification (GTDB taxonomy): domain Bacteria; phylum Pseudomonadota; class Gammaproteobacteria; order Pseudomonadales; family Pseudomonadaceae; genus Pseudomonas; species Pseudomonas citronellolis_A. The sequence goes on along the minus strand of NZ_JARJLT010000069.1, from coordinate 30,105 downwards.
CCATCCATGGGGGGTGGCGTTATTCGACGGGTCCATGTCGCCCTGTGGCCGCTTGGCCGAGACCATGAAGACCGGCATCCAGCAGACCTGGTACGCCGTGGCGCCGGAGACCGGCGCAACCTCCGCATTCACGCCCGCCAGCGCCAGGTCGGCTTCAACCCATTGCCCGCCGACCAGCGCGAACGCCCAGGGCGCGAAGTCGGGACGCGGCGCGCCGGCCAGCACGAAGCTGGTGCCAGTGCTGACGATGGACAGATGCTTGGTGCAGCGCAGCTCCAGCGGCTGGGTGTAATCGAGGCCGTCCAGGCCCGGCGGCATGTAGCCGCTTCCGCTCAGGGCGATCGCCGCACGCTGCCAGTGAGTCATGGGCACGCCGACGCCACCGCTCAGCCGGATGATCTCCGGGCCGCCCAGAGGGGTGATCGACTGCGACACCGTGCCGGCGTGCGGCACGATAGGCACCCCGCCCAGCATGACCATGGGTAGAGACATTCAGCTGCTCCAGAAAAGAGAAGGCCCCGCTGAGCGGGGCCTGGTTTAGTTTTTGGACCCGCTTCGGCGGTGGCCCTTCTTCAAGGACTCCCGGTGCAAGGCGGTGAACTGGTCGGCCTGGGCCTGCATGCTGTAGGACCGGCCGTCCAACTGCAGCACCACGGTTCCCATGCTCTCCGAGCCCCCGCCGCCGGCCAGCGCCGGCGACAGCTGCGGGATGCTCGGCACCATGCGCGGCGAGACCAGCCCGCCGGTGGCGTACCCGCGCCAGCCGCCGGCCATCTGGCCGCGCAGCGCGCGCATGGTGTTCTGGAAGCCGTACATCCGAATGCGCTCCAGGAACCCCAGCGCCCCGGGCTCGCGGACCACCTCCTGGGGCTGCACGTGCTCGTCGGCATGGACCACGCCGGCCGGCTGGTACTTCCCCCCCGGCCCAGTCCAGCCGCCTTCCGCAAAGCCGGAGACCGGCACAGCGGTATCGGTCGAGATAGTTCCTGGCGCGCCATCAGTGGGAGCCTGAACAGGCGTGCCGCTTGGTCCTACGATCGTGGTCGGGATTACCATCACTTTCGCAAGCTCTGCAGCAAGCGCCTTGACTCGTGCTGTGACCGCCGCGACGGTGTCGTCGCCGATCTGGAAATCGATCGAAACGACCTTCACCGCCTCCAACTGCTCCTGCAGGCTCTGGATGCTTTGCTGAATTTGATTCACCGCATCCGCGGCGCGGACCTTGTCCAGCTCCTGGGCCCCCGTCGCGATATCCAGCAACTCCTGTTTGAAGCCGCGCAAGCCGTAGTCGTTGCCGCCGGCCTGCTCAATCTGCTGGATGACGTCGAGCGCCTTCTGCGCTTGCTTGACTGCGTCGACCGTGTTCCCACTGTTCAGCGCCTGCCGGGCATTCACCTTGTAGGCGTTGGCCGTTCCATAGTCGGCGCCGGCGCCCACCACGCCCGGCTGTTTGACAGCGTCCTTGAACGGCTGCAGCACGTCGGTGGTACGCGAGTTGACCTGTTCAGCAACCTGCTGTGCATCCTTCAGCGCCTGAGTTTGCTGCGCCAGCTGCGCTTTCAAGTCGGCCGTCGCTTGAGCTCTAGCAGCCTTCAGCTTGTCCTGGCGCGACTTCTCGCCGGCAAGTTCTAGCCGCTGACGCTCCTGCTGCCGCTTGAGGTAGTCATCCCACGTGCTGCCGGTCTCTGCAACGTACTTCTTCAGCAGCGCCAGCTCGTCGACCTGCACGCCGGCGGCTTCCTGTGCCGCTGCTTCCTCGCGAGCAAGGCGCCGCGCCGACGCATCGCTCTGCGCCCTGTCCAGGACATCCATCTGGAGGTTGTAGGTCTTGCGATCCGCGATCGCTTTGTCGCTCGCCGCCTTGGTTGACGATGCGGCCGACTGGGCGGCCTTGGCCTGCTCCCCGAAGCTGTCGGCCATCGCCAGCGTCCGTTCGTCGTAGGTCCGTTCCAGCGCCTTGCTAGACTCCTCCTGGCTTTGAACCTGGGCAGCCTGCGCTTCTTGTACCCTGGCCAGCTGCGTTTGGTAGACCTTCAGCTGGGCTTCCAACTGCGCTCGATCCCCCGTACCCAGCGACAGGCGACTGCCGATGCTCACGCTGCCCTGCTGCCGGATTTCCTCCAGCGCAGCCTGAACCGCGGCGATCCGGTCCTGCGCGAACTTCGCTTGGTCGGCCAGCGCGTTGGTGTCAAACACCTCGCCGATGCCCTTGAACCCCTTACTGTCGAACGCCTTCAGATAGTCGGAGACCTTCTTCAGCGGCGAAGCCAGCCCAGTGAGTTGGTCAGAGAGGCGAGCCGTGAAGTGGGTGATCTGGTCAATCGCACCGACAGTTTCGGTGGCTTGGTTCTTCAGGCCCGTCAGGCTACCATCCACCGTCTTGGGCAGTCGGGCGGCCTCCTCGCGAAGCTGTGGCAGCGCCTTCAGCAAGCCGTTGACGACCACTGTTGTGGTGAGCTGCCCCGCATCCGCCATCCCCTTCAGCGCGCTGCGAGACACGCCCAAGCCATCCGCGAGGGCACGCATGAGGCGCGGCGACTGCTCGGCGACCGAGTTGAACTCGTCCCCCCGCAGCGCGCCGGCGCCCAGCGCCTGAGCGAACTGGATGATCGAATTTTCGCTCTCTTCGGCCGTCGCCCCACTAATTTTCATCGAGGCAGTAACCGCCTCAGAAACGCCGAGCAGCTCAGCCTGGCTCTTGTTCGCATCCCGCATCGCGGGAGACAGGCGAGAATAGAGCGTGTACAGGCCATTCAAGGGCGCCTGATAGTCGTCAGCTTGCTGGCTCAGCGCCCGCTGCGCAGCGTTGAACTCCTCCTGCCCTTCGGTCGCCAGGCGAAGCTGCCCGTTCATCTTGCGCAGGCCGTCGGCGGAGCGCACGTAGGCCCCAACCAGCTCGGTCACCGAGTAGCCGACCACCGCTGCGGTACCCAGCTTCCCCAGGAACCCAATCGAGCCACCTCCCTGCTCAGCAACGGACAGGTCCTTGATCGCCGCGCGCGTTTCACCAAGTTGACGCTGCAGCTGCGCTTGCGCCGCTACCTGCTCCTGCGCGGAGCGGAAGCCAGCCTTGGCTAGACGGTCGTAGTCCTCTGGAAGGCTCTTCAGCTGCGCCTGAAGCTGGCGAAGCCGATCAATACCGAGATTACCCATGGCCTGATTGAGGCCAAGAGAGGGGTCGGCGGCCGGTGCTGCAACCGGAGCAGCTGCCACGGCGCGCAGATCACGCAATTTCGCCAGCGACGCGCTGACGCTATCTCGGTAGTTTGCCTGCGCGATCGCTAGATCACGGGACGATAGAACCCCGGAATCCCTGAGCAGGCCGTACTGGCCCCGCAGGTTGATCAGCTCTCGCTGTTGCTCCTTGATGGCGGTGATGCCAAAGGCGTCACGAGCATTGGAAATCTTGGCGAAGCTTGCCGCCAGGTCGTCCTGAATGCTGGTAGCTGTTTTGCTCTGAGGTGCCGCGGTTGCGGTACGCAACTGCCGCAGCTTGGCCAGCGTCGCATCGACGCTCTTCCTGTACGTGGCCTGCGCCTCGGATAACTCCTTGGCCGAGAGGTCGCCAGACTGGGATAGCAATTGATACTGCTGCCGAAGGGCAACTAGCGATCTTTGCGTTGCTTCAATCTGGCCAACGCCCAGCGCCGACCGCGCGCCAGAAACCTGCGAGGTTCGCAGCGCTGCAGCGTCCTGGTCTCCGGCACCAGCCTTTTCAACAGAAAGCGCTGCGCGTAGTTGGCGGAGCTTGCCAAGGGTGACATCAACGCTCCTGCGATAGGTTGCCTGCGCCTCAGCCAGCTCCTTGCTGGACAGGTTTCCATCCTTGCTCAGCAGCTGATACTGCTGGCGAAGCTGTACCAGCGACTGCTGGGCCGACTGGATGTTCCCAACCCCCAGGGCGCCGCGCGCCTGGTTAAGCGCGGCATCAGCCGCGCCGGAGGCGACTCGCTGGTTCAGCTCGCCGCGAAGGCGCTGCTGCTCTGCAGCCAGGTTACGAGTGTCAATCCCCGCCCCTTGGAGCTCGGCCCGCATCGACGCCAGCCTCACACGCTGCTGAACCTCCGCCCGCTCCATTTTCTGGAGTTCAGCAGTGGCAGCCCGATAGCTGGTCTGAAGGTCCTTGCTGGGGGATGCAGTCCGCGCCAACTCATCGCCGAGTTCACGCACGCGATCCCTGGCCCGCTCCGCAGCGCGCTGTCCCTTGTCCAACTCATCTTCCAGGGTTCGGAAGGAGTTGACCTGACGCAGCGGCTTTTCGACCTCCTTGACGAGCTTCTGCCACTCGCTCCGGAACGACCCGACATTTCGGGTAGCACCATCAACATCGGCACCAAGGCGAACTTCAATATCGGTCATGGGATCAACCCTTCAGGGCGCGCAGAAACAGGCGCCACGGGTAAGAGAGCACGCTGGCGTGCCCAAGGCGCACTAGCGCACAGATGGTGTCGTCGAGACTTATCAAGGCCTCGCCAGCACTTTGCTGAGCCGCGCCGTCATTTCGAAAAAATGGCGGTTCACCCCTCTGCAGGCCTCAATGACCGCCTGCACCTGGCTGGGCAACAAGCTCTCAAGCTGATTGCTGGTCAGGTTGGTCAAGAGGGGAATGTCGGCCAGTCGCAGATCAGGGAAAAGCGAATCCCCAATTACGTCAGGGATATCGCCAGAGGATTCCTGGTCGAGCAGTTGCCGCACCTCGGCAACCGTTAATTCCTTGACGACGACATCCAGATCGCCGACTTTGATTAGCTTTCGCCCAGCTACTTCGGACATGTTTCCTCCAAGCACGGATCGCCGCCGAAGCGGAACGGGTAAAGGTTATTCGGGCTCTTCGACGCGAAGCCCGGGACGTATCGCGCCAATCATGTGCAACGAAGAAGGGAATCTCCATGCGACAGCTTTCCGCCCTACTGCTGCTCCTGCCGTGCCTGGCCTTCGCCGATATCTACCGATGCCCCGGCGCGAACGGAAAGCTCTCGTACTCCGACCGGCCCTGCGCTGGAGCGATGGAGTCGGCAGAGCAGAAGATCGAGGTCACGCCGCAGAACATCACCGACCCGCTGGCGTCGAAGAAGCAGATTGCCGAGCAGGAAAAGCGCGCCAAGCAACTGCGGGCCTCCTCGGCCATGTCAGCACCAACAGGCGTCCAGTACTGCCGCAGCTACAGCAGCACCTCCCTTCGCACCCTGGTGGTCTCGAACACAGTTCAGCCGGGCATGCCGCGCGACGCTGCAATCTCTGCATGGGGGGCACCAACCGCGATCAATGGCGGGAGGCCTGAACAGCTCGTGTATCGCTGGGCGAGCTCGACTTCCTACATCTACATCGTCGACGGCTGCGTCTGGCGGGTGGATGGCGGCTACGCACGGTAGCCGCCAGGCCGTCACGCGGCAGCCTTCTCCTTCTTGATGCGGCAGTACTTCGACTTGCCGGCGCCGACCTTGGTCGGGTCCATCAGCACCTTGGCGGTCGCCTGCGACTGCAGGAAGTCGTCGGTGTTGATCCAGTCCTGCTGGTTCGCAGGGTTCAGGCGGGCGCGCCAGTAGCGGCACTCGATGCGCTTCTGGGTGCCGGCGGCGTTCTCGCCCTCGAAGAGGAACTCGAACACCTTGCCGCTGTTGGTCAGGGCCTCGATCACGTCCACCGCGGCGCTCTCGTAGGTCACCTTGACCGGGGTGCTCGCGCTGATGGCGCCGCCTTCCAGGAACTCAATGCCGGAGCCGGTCATCTGGTAGTCGGTGCCCTCCTCGTAGGTGGTGGTGCCCGCGTCGTTGGTTACCTCGGTGATCTCCAGCGGCATCTGGGCCAGCGGCACGGTGCCACCGGGAACAGCCGTGACAGCCTCATCTACGATGGAGTCCGACGGCGCGCTGCTGGACTCACCCCAAACCAGGGCGGCCAGCACCCAGGTGTAGAGCTCGCGGAAGTTGATCGACAGGCTCATGCCGGTGATGCGCGCCACCGCGTCGTACTCGCCACCCTGAGGGGTAGTGGTGTCGTTCAGGGTGATGTCGTTGGTCTCGATGGTCTGCTGGATGGTGGAGACCAGTCCGACCTTCAAGAAGGGGGCGCTGGAGCCAGCCAGGCGAGCCTTCAGCCAGCCGCCGATGATGAACGTCTCTTTCTCTTGCATGGGGGGTTCCTCCGGCCGCGCAGGCCGCTGGCGGGCGTCTAGCCCTTCTGGATGACGGTTTTCAGGTAGATGGGGATGACCACGGTGGCGCAGCGCATCCCCTCGCCCGGCGGGAAGCACTGGGCTGCGCCGTATGTGGCTGCGGTGACACCACGCGGCAGCCAGGCCGGCAACTGGTTCAGCTCAGGCATCAAGCAGCGCAGCAGGTCCTCCTGCAGATCCTCCAGCGCGTCCTCGTAGCTGTCGAAGCCAACGTCGACGGCGCCGATCACGTGGAAGCCTGGGTGAACGACCATGGCTCCAGGGCCAGGCTTCGGCTCCAAGTCGCGGTTCTTCTGCACGACAATCAGCGGAAAACCCTTGGTCTCCGGCCTGATCAGGTCGTTGAACCAGCCAGACAGCACCCGGGTTCCGGCGTCCGTGCGGTAGCCGGCAGACGGAGCGATCTTGCCCAGCTGCCGAATCAGGGCCTTGCGACCCTCAGTGAGGAGGTTCGGGCTCATAGTTTGGTTGTCGCTGCAGTGATGGCATGGCCGTCGTCGGCGAGGAGGCTTTCCACCAGAAGCCGCTCGCAACCAATAACGAAGACATCGCCGCGCTCGGCTGTGGCCAGATCCTCCGCAAGCCAGGTGATTCCAACCTGCCCGCTGATGATTCGGCCATCGGCGCCTTCGTATGCCAGGTTGCGGTCAACCTGCAGCTTGAGTCCCTCAACTGGCACTCCGGACTGCGGGTGGAAGTCGCCCATCGAGTCGGCGAGACGACGATGGGCTACCCGGTGAAGGCGCCCGATCGCCGAAGCGAACGGGGCAGCACTCATTGCTGAACCAGCAGCGCCGAGGCGTAGCCGGACGCAGTGGGCTCGGTGATGTAGCCGAACGGCACCGAGTCATCGGTGGCGGCGGCCACCAGACCGCCATCGAGGACGCTGCACTTCGCGCCCAGGGCCAGGCCGGCAGCAGCCGGCAGGCTCCAGACGCCGCCAGGCTTGCCGGCGAACGGCTCGCCCACAGCGGCATCCACCAGTGGCATCACCACCAGGTCGCCGATCACCGCCGGAACGCCGGACTGAACGCCGCCCGCCGGGGCGATGAGGGTCAGGACGTCGCCGTCCTCGACATAGTTCTTGGCCATATTGGTTCTCCAGATGGCTGAAATGAAAAAGCCCCGCAGGTGCGGGGCTTGGGGAGGTGCTGCGGGTTAGGCGGCGCCGTTGGCTTTCTGCAGGCCGCGGAAGTCCAGCGGCGCCACACCGGCGTCGATGCGCACCTTGCTGGCCACGCCGTCGACGGTGAAGCCTTCCTGCTGCTCCAGGTACGGGGTATCGACGCCGTCCAGGTAGGCCACCTCGATGGTGTCGGAACCCTTCTTGGCGGCCATGTACCAGGCGGTCGCCGAGGCATCGTCCAGGCGCGGCTCACCGATCACCTGCGCGAAGCCGCGGATCGGGTTGACGATGCCGCTATTGACGTCGGCGCCCGGCACGGACTCGGAGTTGATGATCTGGTTGGCCTTGTCCTCCAGCGCCACCGGAGTCAGCACGAAGGCAGGGCGGATGTTGAGGGTGCGGCCCTTGCCCTTCTCAACCTGGGCTTTCTGGGTGGCCATCTGGGTCTTGGCCTTGCTCAGGCTGTCGATGGACATCGCCGAGGTCGCGCCGGTGAGCAGGTTGCTGTGGTCGGCGTGGAACAGGGCCTTGCCGTCGCTCATCGCCGGGTTACCGGTCAGCACCGCGTAGACCAGGTCGCCGATGGTGGCCTTGGCCGCCTGGCCCAGCTTGAACGGAATGTCCGAGAGCATCTGCAGGTCGTCGTTGATGATCGCCTGCCGGGTGATGCTGAACAGCTCGCCGTAGGTGGCCAGGATGATCTGCTCGCCGCGCTCGCCGAGGGTGACGTACTTGTACTCGGCGCCCTCGCGCACCTGGCGCAGCGAGGAGAACTCGCCCAGGCCGACACGGCGCGCCGGCTTGAAGTCGGTGAGGATGCCGGGCTTGGTCCACAGCGGGAAGGTCTCTTCAGCCTCTTCCCAGCCCGCCAGCACCGACTTGTTGGCGACGTCCAGGAGGATCAGGCCGAAGTCGCTGGAGCTGTGGGTGAAGGCCAGGCCGACCATCTGCGGCGCGTTGAGCGAGGCCACACCGATCCCGCGATCGACCAGCGAGGCGCGGGCCAGCTCGCGGAGCGTCATGCCGTTGTAGGCGTTGTCGGCCTGGCGCTCGCCGCGGCCGATGCGGGCCAGCACGCTCGCACGCACCGAGTCGCCCACCAGGTTGCCGTTGCCGGCATGGATGTGGGCTCCTGCGCCCTGGGCATTGGTCGGCTTGGTGCCAGCGCCGATGGCGGCCAGCAGCTTCTCGCGGGCCTGGTCGACGGTAACGTTCATGTCGCCCAGGCAGGTGGCGAGCAGCTCGGCATGGCCGGCGGCGAAACCGCCGAAGGCCGAGGTGATCGCGGTACGGCGGCCGGCTTCCTCAGCCAGGACCTGGGCACGAATTTCAGTCGCAGTAGGGGAGGTGGCCGCCGCGACAACGGGATCAGCCTGGACGGCCGCCACAGCCGGTGCGGCGGCGGCAGTCGCGGCACCAGAGGCGCGCGGGGCCAGCAGAGTTTTCAGAGCTTCGGGCATGTGGGCAAACTCCTGCATGCGTTTGGAGGAAAGGTGAGCGGCCGCCTGCAGCGGCTCGGTGAGCTGGTCGGCGAAGCCGGCAGCGACGGCCTCTCGGCCATTCATCCAGGTCTCCTCCTTGAGGAGCGCCTTGATGTCGTCGGGGGACTTCCCGGTCTTGTTGGCGTAGGCCATGACCAGGGTGTCCTCGACCTTGTCGAGCAGTTCGGCGTAGCGGCGCATGTCGTCCGCATCGCCGCCCTGGATGCCCCAGGGCTTGTGCACCATCATCATGGCGTTCTCGGGCATGTAGATGGTGTCGCCGGCCATGGCGATTACCGAGGCCATCGAGGCCGCCAGGCCGTCGATGTACACGTCGACGCTGGCCGGGTGGTTGCGCAGCAGGTTGTAGATCGCCGTCCCCTCGAAGACGTCGCCGCCCGGGGAATGGATGTGCAGGTTGATCTTGGCCAGATCGCCCATGGCCTTGAGGTCTCGGGCGAACTGCTGCGCGGTGATGCCCCAGGCGCCGATCTCGTCGTACAGCAGCACTTCGGCGACGCCGCGGCCGGCGGCCTTGATGCTGTACCAGGACTCATGCGGGGCGCTGGCCTCGGTCAGCGCCGCCGCCATCGCCATCGGCAACATCAGGCTTTTATGGATCAGGGTTTGATGGCTGCCCATCGGCGCCTCCGTTGTTGCTCTCGTTGGGGAAGTCCGGCCCAGGCACGGGTAGGCCGGCGCCGTATTTGTTGACGAGCTCGCGAGCCTCGTCGGCGGTGAGCATCGTCCCGACGCCCAGGTACACCTTCTGCACCGCCTCCACCGGGTCCATCCCGGACTTGACCAGTTGGTGGTAGGCGTCCGAACTGAAGACCAGGCCGGCGGCCCGGTTCGCCTTGATCTCCGCCTCGCGCGACTTCTTCAGCTCGCGCGGATCTCGACCGCGGGCGCGGGCCACTTCCGCCTCGTCGGCGAATCCGGCCTTGACCAGCAGCTCCCAGGCGTTGGCCTCCTTCATCGGATCGATCCACGGCATGACCGGGCCCTGATAGACCGCCGCGTAGAGGGTGCGGGGATCAACGTCGGCGGGCAGGCGCTCCTTCCGAGCCAACAGGTACATCTGCAGCCAGGCCCGATAGACCGGCCGGCACCAGTAGTCGATGAACTCGTGCTGCAGCAGGTCGTAGCCCAACCAACCCTCGACCAGCTCCTGGCGCTGCGCCGAGTAGGTGCCGTCGTAGGCCCTGGCCACCGAGGAGTAGGTGCTGCGAGTGCCGGCGCCGATCATCCGCAGCTGGCCGTTGCGGAAGCCCTCCAGGAAGGGGTTCGGCCGGTTGCTTTCGATCATCCCGACGTCTTCGCCGGGCTCCAGGTCGTCGAAGACCATGCCGGGGGCGATGGGGATCGTTCGGTTCTTCCGGTCCTTGCCGGGCTCCAGCGCGTAGATATCGGGGCTGCCCTTCTTGATGTACATCGCCAGGGCTGCGCTGATGCGCGCCGCCACCCGCTCGCTCTCCTCGTAGTCCTTCAGGTCGGCAAGGCGGATCAGCACCGCGTGCAACATCGGCACGCCGCGGTTCTGGCCGATCCGCTTGCGGTAGGCGATGTGGATGATCCGTTCCGCCTCGACGCGCTTCACCGCCAGGCTGCCGCCCAGCGTCTGCAGGTTGCCGGGGTGATCCTTCAGCAGGTGATAGGCCCGCTTCCGGCGCCAGGTGTCGCGCTCGATGCCCTGGACAATGCCCTTCGACAGGTCGTTGTAGGTGAAGGGCAGGTAGTCTGGCTCCAGCAGCTCCAGGGCGAAGGGCACCGAGGTGGCGAACGTGTAGTTCGGAACCCGGCCCATCAGCTTCTGCGCCAGGCCCTCGCCATCGCGCAGCCAGGTGCGGCACATCAGGCGTTCCACCTGGGGCCGCGTCAGTTCGCCGGAGGTCTCCGGCGACAGCGACCACTCGGCCCAGGCGCTGCGGATCTCCATGGCCAACTCGGCGTGCACCGAGCCATCCAGGCGCAGCGGCAGCGGCTCCACGCCGATGCCACTGCCGCCCACCACTCTCTCCTCGAGGCGGTCGAGCAGGCCGGTGACCAGGTCGTGGTCTTCGTCCAGCTTCCGGCACTGCTCCCGCATGGAGACCGCAGACTTCTGCAGCGAGGTGTCGGCGCCCAGCGGTTGCCGCTTGGCCTTGTGGGTGCGCCCAGGCCTCGCAGCCTCGTAGGCCAGGATCGCCTCGCGGGCTGCCAGGCGCCGAGCCACCAGGCCGGGGGCCCAGGGTTTCAGCAGTCGATCGATCAGATTCATCAGCTGAACTCCGCCAGGGCCGGGCCGGAGCGGCGGCCGGCGGCGCGGTCCTGTTCTGCCGCTGCACGGCGCTCCCATTCCCGGCGGCCGGCGCGGATCTTCTCGATGTCCTCCATCGTGTGGGTGCGTCCGTTGAAGATCACCGTCCGCCCTTCCAGCACCGCGGCCTCGGCCTCCAGGTACTTGTCGAGCATCTGCTGCGCTGTCAGAGCCATGGTCCGCTTCCAGTGTTGAGCCAGCCCCCTGAGGTGCTGGCGTGGTTATCGTTCGAGGGTTGCTGCTGGGCGACCGGCTCCGGCACGGGCTCAACGCGCACGCGCTCCAGCTGGTCGAGGTCGAGGCCGAAGCGCTGCTGGCTGATGCGCAGCGCGGCAAGGGCGTACACGAAGCAGTCCAGAGCCTCGTTTCGGCGCCCACCGGAGTCCCAGCGCAGGACGCGGACGCCCTTCGCCATCACCGGCTTCTTCTTCTCGGCGGTGATCTGCTTCAGCTCGTCCTCGTCGCAGATGTCGCTGTCGATCGGGAAGTGCACACAGCCAGGCGTCGGCTGCCACGGGATCGGCACGTCGATGCGCAGGCGGCTGTAGATCAGCTCCTTCGCGTTGTCGGTGCCAAGTTCGGTCTTGTAGACCTTGCGCTTGCGGCGCTTCGGGAAGTTGGCGATGGGCTTGCCGTAGGTGCTGGCCCCGAAGGTCGGGATCACCCAGTGCACGCCATGCTTGGCGCTCTCGGCCTCCACCTCGTCGGCATAGTGGCCGCCGGCGTCCCAGCACCAGCGCATGACGCCCATCGGTACGCCGTCGGCGCGGGTGAACTGCCGGTGAATCTCCAGCCCGACCTTGCGCCGCAGCTCCTCGCTGCCGGGATCGCCGTAGAGCACGAAGCGATGCACCAGCCAGGCTTCCTCGCCCAGGCCGAAGGCCCAGACGCGGCCCTCGTAGCGGTCGTCCTGGGTGTCGATGCCGCCCATCAGAACCAGCGCCTGCGGCGGCACCTTCGGGTAGTTCTCGCGGCGGGCATAGAGCGCCTGCCACTCCACGCGCTCGCCCTGGTCCTCCTCCCACACCTCGCCGCGCGTGGTGTTGATGAAGGCGATCAGCTTTTCGCGGTCGCCCTTGACCTTGAGCCACTCATCAGCCAGCGATACCCAGTCTTTCCAGGTGCTGTAGATGGCCCAGCAGTAGAAGCTGACCGAGCGCGGCGTGCGGATCGGCTCGTTGTCCGGGCCAAACCAGTCCATGCTGTCGCGCGTCCAGATGCCGGTCTCCAAGCAGATCCAGCGACCATGCTCCTGAGCCGCCACCATGTCGCGATGGATAAAGCAGGCGTTGCAGTGCTCGCAGGAGTACCAAGCCTCCTCCGCCTCGCCCAGCGCGTTCTTCCGCCACTTCAGGCCGAATGCGCAATCCTTGCCGCCCCACTTCAGGGACTGCTCTTGATGGCAGTGCGGACAGGCGACGTGGAAGTGCAGCCGATGGGGCGACTCCTCGGCCGCCTTGGTGATCTGGCAGCTGCCGGCGGTCTTGGGCGTCGAGCCACGAATGGACTTCGGGTAGATCGCGCCATCCAGGCGCTTGTCGCCGAGGAATGTCGGCGAGCCCTCGCCCTCGACGTCGGCGTCGAACTTCGACAGCTCGTCGTAGATCACCTCGTCGGGCGACTTCTCGCGGTAGTTCCTGGCGGCCTTGCCGCCGAGAATCCAGAGGTTTCGGCGGTTCGAGAACACCTTGTTGTCCAGGGTGTTGTCGCTGTGCTTCTTGCCGTACCAGGGCGCGAGCTCCAGCATGACCTCTACGTCGCGCACCATCCCCATCACGTGCTTCTTGCTGATGGACTCGGCATCCGGGTCCGTCGGGCTCCACATCATGATGTTGCGGCGCTTGTGCTGGATCTTGTAGCCGATGTTGGCCATCAGCAGCTTGGTGTAACCGATCCGCGCCGACTTGACGAAATTGACCACCTTGATGAGGTCGTTGCCCATCGCGTTCAGGATCGCGACCTGGAAGGGGGCTGTCTTCCATTCGCCCTCGTTGTACGAGGACTCGGCCGACATGTAGAAGTGCTCGTCGGCCCATTGAACCGCCGTCATCGGCAGTTCTTTGAACATGGCCTGCAAGCCCAGCTTGACCGCATTGCGCAGGTCATTCATCCAGGGTTGCAAGGTACTCATCGAGATATCCCGGAAGGTCGTCGCCGAAGTCGGCCGAGAGGTTTCGCGCCAGGGCGATCTCCCGCTCGAAGGCTTCCAGGATTAAGGGGTCCATCTCTGGGTGGCGCTGGCTCACAGTCTTCCCGACTGTCTCCAGCTTCGAGCCTATCTTGGCGGCGATCTTGGCCAGCGCGAAGGTGGCAAAGGGGACAGGGACGAGGAGCTTGTCCTGTACCTGGTTTTTCAGCTTCTGGGCGTATGCCTGCTCCAAGGTCAACTCCAGCTTTGCCTGTAGCAGTTTTGCCTCTACGTAGGGATCGAGACCTTCCGGTAGCTCCCCCTCAGGTTGTTGTTTCCGAGCGGCGTGCTGGATGCGGTTTTCGACCACATCCGACACCGTGTAGAAGGCCTCTCGACCTATCCGCTCGATTGGCTGAACGCCCCATTTGTCAAAGGCTTGCGGAGAAATCCCGAGGCTCGCGGCCATCTCGGATTTGTTCAACCATCCGCGCTGCTTGGTTGTTTCGTTTTTGCTCATGACTAAACAACAACCAACCTCCGAAATTCGGTCATACATAGTTGGCGCGCGGGGCTCGAATTACCCTCTACCCACCCCTACCCCGGGAGGACCCAGAGAGGGGGTGGGCGGCGGCACGTAGCTGCGGCCGTTGTTTCAGCGCCGCTGCGATCGAGCTGCGAACCGCTGGCGCACCGTGGCCAGAGCCCTGTCGAACTCAGTAGGCAAGTGCTCGCGCGTGTACTGCTCGGCGATCTGGAAGAAGCTCAGCCGCTCGCTGTACTTGGGCTTAGCCACGAAGGCCAGGACCATCTTGATAGAGGCCCTGTTGCCCTTGCCCCACCCCGTGCGCTGGGCTATGCCGATGGCTCGCCCCCCACGCTTCATGACGAAGTAGCTCTTGGCGTTGGCCTTCTTCAGGCTGCGCATGCTGTCCGTGGCGTTGGCGTCATAGCCCTTCTGGGTAAAGCCCTTCACGCCACTTATGGCCTTGATCAGTTGGCCCCGTTTGATGTTGCCGTAGGCATCCAACTCGGCACCCTCACCGGGTACGACGTACATCCCATAGGGCAGGATGTTCCGCTCGCGCAGCTGAAGCTCGAGCGGCTTGTGCCGACGCCCGCCACCATAGACCTCGGGGGCCAGCCAGATAGACGCAGGCATGGCCTTGTCAGCGCCCTCCCTGAACCAAACTCGTGCGCTCAAGCGATCCTTGGTCGCCGGGAACATCCGCAGTGCGCTCATGGTGTAGGGCGTCGGCTTGTCAAACACCACGCGCATCTCATCCTGCAGCCGACCGACCAGGCCCTGGGCAGTCTTTGTCAGCGCGGTCGATACGGCATAGGGGATCAGGTTCTGCTCAAGGTCGGCAAGCGCATCGAGCTGAGCTTGCAGCCCGTCAGCGCCAACGACGATCACTGCCCACCGGCGCGCGGAAGCTTCCAGTCGGCAACGCGATCAGCCAGTTCGGCGATCTTCTTCACGCCGAGGAAGCCGGTGAACACGCCGGCGGCGGTGGCCATGTTCTGCGGCAGGCCGAGCCACTCCAGGACCGGGATCAGGCCCAGGGTGATCAGCGTGCACAGCGTCGCCTCGAGCAGCGCCTGACGCCGAGTACCACCGCCGTAGATGACTCGGGTCACCGCTACCAGGAAGGACAGTCCGCCTGCGTACAGCACGGGTGCGTGCTGGCTCAACCACGCGAGCGCAATTGCAAGGAGCTCGGGTTTGTCGGACATCTTCATCATCTCGATATCCCCTCTGCGGGGCATGAATAGAAAGGCCCGAGCGTGATCGGGCAAGGCGCGGGAGCGCGCACCATGAAATCGCGAGCAACAAAAAGCCCGACTCAGAGGTCGGGCTTGATGTGTTGCGAAGGTTCGCCGAAGCGGCAAAACCGCAATCTGCCGGAAACTCTACGTCCTGCGATTATCACTGTCAATGCATACAGACTGGATATTCATTCAGGCGGCGAGCCGTTCGTGCATCAGAAAGCACGCGGTAATAGCCGACAGCCCGGCGCGGACGAGCATTCGAGCGTCCGCGTAGCTACGCCCCATTCGGTCGCCGACCTCCCGGTACGTCAGGCCGTGGACGAAGTAGTAGGTCATGCTCTCCACGGCCTCCGGGTCATCCTTCACCAGGTGCGCCAGGAACGTGTCGACCTGCAAGGCCCTGTCATCGCTGATCAGCAGCGCCGGCGCCTTGAACCGTTTTTCGTTCGCAGGGTTGCGCAGCATGATCGCCAGCAAGGGCGACGCACAGCGCGGCACACCGTTATCTCGCCACACCCAGAGTCCGTATTGCTCCATCAGAAACTCGGTCGCTTTGATCTTCACGCCTCAATCCCCCGTCCAGTGCGATCCGCCGGCCCCGCGGCGGTTGTTGTCCTGCGCATCCCATGTGGATGCCTTCGCGCGATCCACCGCCTGCTGCTCGACCTTATCCAGGCGACGCCCCAGCGCTCGGATCAGCTTGACGGCATCGCCCACTGGCTGGCCGTCCAGAGCTACCCAGCCCGTGCCATCGCAGCCGGCGCAGTCGAGCTCGAAGAACACGCCCTTGGTGAAGCCCTTCCCACGACACTGCCGGCAGCGCTGAATAGCCGGCACATCCTTCAACAGATCAGGCCCGTGCTTCCGCATGCGCCCTCCTCTTCAGCTCTGCCTCCAGGCGCCGCTCTTCATTCCTGAGCGCGTCGATCTCGCGGCGGATGCGGTCGGCGAGCGCCCTTCTGGTGCGTGCCACCTTGCGCGGCCCGAGGAAGCGATTACCCAACCGCCGGCCTTCGCTGTAGCCCAGGGCGATGCGCTCGCGCTGGCCGCCGAGGCGGGCCTGCTCGTTCAGCTCATGCACCCGGCGCTCGATCTCGGCGGCAGGCGCAGCAGCCAGCACCTCGTCGGCGCGGCGCCACAGGGCGCCGATTACCGTGATGCCTGGCACGCCAAGGCCGGCGCAGCACTGGAGCGCCTCCTGCCGCTGCGCCGGAGTAACCGACCACGACTCACCAACGATCCGGCAGACGTCTTCCCAGATATCGATCACCGAACCACCTCCGTCCTGGGCTGCGCCAGGTAGTCATCGATCACGCGCAGCGCGTCGTCGACGCCGCGGCACACCGTGGCGTAGTACCCCTGTTGCTCGACGCGCAACAGGAACGCACTCTGCTCGGGCGAAACCCGGGCGTCGTTCGGCGGCGCGGCCTTGAACTCGATGTACAGCCCGAACCAGCCGCCGCGAGCCATGGGCAGCACGATGTCGCTGACGCCGGCCTTCACGCCCTGGCGCTTCATCTCCGCGGCGACCTTGATGTGCCGGTGGCCGCCGTTGGGAACGTGGAATGCCAGGCGGGCAGCCTCTGGGTGCTTCAGGGAGAGGATGGAGAACAGGACGGCCTGCTCCCGGCCCTCCCAGTCGATCTTCGGCCGGCGCAAGGGGCGCGGGGTACGCGCGACAGGACGGGGCGACTTCATGCCATCACCTCGTCGCCATCGAGCCAGGCCAGGAAGCCGGCGGGAATGTCGTGGCCGGCCTCGGCGACCAGCCGCGCGCAGGTGCCGACAAGATCAGCCTGGCGCCCGTAGCGCGCCTCGAACTGCGCCTTGTACGGGTGCACGGCCACGCCCGGGAAGCTCTCCGGGCCGGTGCCGTACTGATGATGCCCCGCGCACAGCGGCAGCACGTACCAGTGCGCGTGCTGCTTGGTGCGACCGTCGACGTGGTGGATGCTGCAGAAGTCGTTCAGCTCGCCATGATCGACGCGGCAGGCGATGCAGCCCACCACGCTGACGAGCAGGTCGTGCCAGCGCTTCTGCTCGGCGGTGACGTTGCGCCCCTTCATCACTCCGCATCCCCCTGCAGGCTCTTGAGCAGCGCCTTGAGCTGGCGATAGCCCTCCATCGACTTCGCAGTGGCCTCGCGCTGCTGCTCAACCGCCAGAGCAGCGTCCTCGACGCGAGCAGCCAGACGCTTCAGGTGATCTGCCATGCCGACTATCTCGGAGGCCAGCTCGCCCAGCATTTCCAGCGGAGTGGCGCCCGCCTTGGTTTCCACATGCTGCTCGGTCTTCTTCGCGGGCGCGGCCATCAGCTTCTCCTGGGTTTTCTGCTTCTGCTCGACCGGGAGGCGCTGGTAGGTATCGCGGCCGGTCTTCTTGATCAGGCCTGCGTCGGCCAGCGAGGTGAGGCAGCCCGACACAATCCGGGGGTCCGGGGTGCTGCCAGTGAGATTGCGCATGGCTGCCATCACCTGAAACGAACTCCATCCCTCAGTGATCGGCACGCACTCGTACACCTTCTTGGCGATACCGGTCTGACCGTGCATGAGAGAGACGTGCTTGGCTGGGGTCATGCGGGCACCCCGCTTGCCGCCATGTCGGCCTGGATGATCGCCACCACCTCCTCGCGGGTGCCAACGTAGAAGGACGGCGCGGCATCGCCGGGGCGGGTGACGGTGAGGCGCCTCTCCGGCAGCCGGCACTCGGCGACGGTGTAGCCGCTATCGGTGATCCAGCAGTTCGGGATCTGCTGGCCGTCACGGTTGCGCTTGGCGCGCCACTTCAGCGGGTTCAGGTCAGACATTGCGGGCTCCTTTCAGGCGAGCTCGGATGGCCTGCAGGGCTTTGTTGCCAAGGGCAGGATCGGCCGCCTTCGCCGGTTGCGGGAGGGCCGCCACGGGAACCGGCGGCAGGCTGTTGCCCTTCGCGATCTCGCGGCGGATCTGGGAGTACTTGCTCTCCAGCAGCTTCATGCCGTCGTCGCGACTGAGCTGCTGCAGGTTGCTGAAGCCGGCGCGGGCGGCGGCGTGGTACACCGCGGCGTGGCTCCAGGTGGCGGTCGCGGCGGCAGCCGGGTGCGTCTTGGCCAGGGCTTCGCGGTAGGCCTCCTCCAGGCTCGGCAGGCCCAGCTGATCGGCGCTGAAGCACCAGTCCACGAACACCGCCGGCGCCGGCACGAACTCGCGCTTGCTCTGGCGCAGCGCGCGCACGCCGTTGTCGACCAGCTCCTGGCTGTTCACGCCGGCACGGGCAAACTCAGCCAGCCATTCCTCCTTGGCCTTGCCCATCACGCCAGGCGTGGCCCAGGCAGAGCGCCAGCCGGAGCAGATGCCGCGGATGCGGTCGAACAGGTCATCCATCACCTGGCGGGCGAAGTCGTCGACGGGAACCACGTTCGGGGCGGCATGAGCCGGTTCCGGGACAGCGCGGAGGTTCGCTGCGATCAGGTCAGCGCGCTTGGCCTGGCTCATACGCGCACACCGTTCGCGCCCCAGGCGCCGCCATCGGCCTCGCCCGCCGTACCCTCGACGCGCTCCCGCTTGATCCACTTCGCCAGCTCGTTCGCCCACTTGGCCTGGGTGAATACGGCATCCGGCAGGGCCAGCCAGTGGGCCTTGAACTTGTTCACGACGGCCAGCGTGATCGCCGACACCGGGATGCCCATCAAGCGAGTCTGCGCAGCCAGGTCATCAGGGTCCGGCTGCCAGTCCTCGGTCATGGCGAACCGCTGACGATCATCGATCGAACCGCCCGCGTGTTGCTGCTGCTCTTCGGTTCCCTGATGGTTCAATGACGGATTGGGTGCAGCTCCTGCACCCCGTTCGGTCGTCAGTTGCACCCCGTTCTGCTGCGAGCTGCACCCCGTGGAGTTTTCACGGGGTGCAGCAGGTTCACCCCGCTCGATCGGACGGGGTGCATGAGATTCACCCCGTTCCATGACGATGTCGTAGCAGGTCGGAACGCGGTCGCGACGGGTGATGTACGCCGCGGCAATCGCCCGGTTGCCCTCGACAATCACGCCAAGTTCTTCCAGAAGGCGGAGCTTGGTCTGCACGGTGCGCTCGGACAGGCCGGTGTCATCCGCCAGGCTGGCAACCGAAGGGAAGGCGCCCCGACCGTGCTTGTCGGCGTAGTTGGCCAGGCACAGCAGGACGTGGCGTGCGGTGGAATCGGTAACGAAGCGCTGCTCGAGCGCCCAGGTCATGGTTTGGACACTCACTCGCCGGCCTCCATCTTGTGCTCAGCCCACAGGCCTGCCACCCACTGCACGCCCTTCGTGGTGAAGCGCGCTTGCGTGTAGGCGTGGCTGTTGCGCTCGCTGGTGCCCGTCCGGGTCTCGAACCTGCCGGCGGCGATGTGGTTGCTGTGCGCGGTGAGAGTGCCGTTCAGGTAGTACATCACCTTCCGCTTGATCAGCATCTCGCGCAGCTGGTGCTCGTTGGCGTTCAGCAGCTTCGCCACCTGGCGGAAGCCCATGGAGCCCTGGGTGTCGACGTAGCGGTCGACGAAGTCCACCTTCGGCGCAGCGATCAGCAGAGCCTGCTCCGCCGCCTGGCGCTGCTCGAACTGCTCGGCCCAGGCCCGGGCCGCATCTGCCGGGCTCGCGAAGTTGGGGAGCGACGGTGTCATCGCCTGCCGAGCCTCGAGCTCCTGCCAGCGGTCAACCAGGCGCGCAGTGAACTCCGGGCACAGCTGGGCGACGACGATGAAGCTGTCGCGCTTGTTGACCAGGTACACCTCGACAGGGCGCGCGCCGGCGCCGTCATGGGAGGTTTCCTCCGACGGAGTAAACCTGATGACGCCCTTCTCGCTCAGGCGCTCGATGGTGCGTTTCACGTTGTCGTGCCGCGACTCGACCAGCTCGGCGATCTCGCGGGACGACATTGTCCGCGCCACGTTTTGCGATACTGGAAAACGTGGCGCGCGATTGCTTGCTTCGTTCTGGATATGCATACTGACTCCCGTTGATCTGAACCCCGGCGCCGTGTCCCCACACTCAGCCGGGGTTTGTTTTTTTCAGCGCACCAGAGCCAGCGGCGAGCCGCCTACGTGGATCGCTAGTTCGTTCTCCATGCGCCGGCGCATCTCGAAGCTCTTCGACTCCACCAGCAGCAGCCGGTCAATCGCGGCAGGAAGGTCCGGCAGGTCGTTCTCGTCGATCTTCCCGTCAGCCAGCACCACGCTGCAGCGCTCCACCGCCTCGCCGATGCCGGCGACCAACTGGCCGAAGGCGCTAACCGGGCAACCCACCACCCCAGCAGAACGAGCCCCGATCAGCCCGTAGCGGTCGGCGAGCTCGTTGATGCAGCGCTCCCGCCATTCCGGCTCCAGCGCCGCCACCCAGGCCTCTTCCATCCAGGCCGGCAACTCCTGCTCACCGCCGAGCAGGCGCTGTACGCGCTTCAGCCAGCGCCCAGCGGCCTTCAGGTACTCGCCGCCATCGCTCTTCAGCTCGTCCGACTCGAAGTCGGGCACCCTCTCCACCGCGGCCTTTCGCGGGCACTTCTGGAACAGCGCACGGTTCAGCGCCTGGGCGAAGTCATCCTGGCTGAGGCTGGTGCGAGCGATCTGGTCGGCGGCATAGGCCACCAGAACCTGGTCGCGAGTCATTTCGTGTCGGTGATTGGACGTGTTCACGTTGCGCTCCTGGTCCTACTCTGGCCCCATCGAATGAGGCCTCTTGTTGGGGCCGGCGGAGGGAATCGCCCATGCGCCAGCTGTTTGTTAAGGTCGGAACCTCACTGGTAGGCTGGGAAGCTCTGACCCAACCCAGTGAACCAGGAGGTTCCGATGAAGATCGAAATCACGGAGGAGCTGCTGAGCTCCGTACTCGCGCAAATCAAAGAGCAGCCGAAGCGAAATGCTTCATCCCTAAAGGGAAATCCGGATGCCAACCTGCTAGCTATCCGATCTCTTCGGGATCGAGGGCTCATCAAGGGCGTATTCCTGAACGACACTGCGCGAGATCAGCACGGGCCTCTCCTTTACGACGCCGCTACGCTGGAAGCGCTGTAGGAGCTGCTGCAGAAATCGGCGGGGGGCGGCACTTCCGTCTCCCCGTTGAGAGTTGCTATGCACCAGTGGAGAGCAACCACGAGCCTGTGGGCGGAAGCTGGCGGATCAATGAGGCTCGAGCCATGGACAGCCTCTACGATGTCGAGGGCTTTCGCGGAAAGCTCCACTCCGCCGCGCACAGCGCGGAGCACTTCCTCAACTGCCGCTATACGCCGATCACTATCGGCAAGACTGAATGCTCGCGCCCGAATGGGCTGAGGTGGACAGGGATGATTCGGGTGACTAGCAACCATGCTCTCTACTCCTATGCTGCGCGCGTCTTGGCGGGAGCCGGAAACGGGCGAAGCTCCTCCGCGCTGAATGTTCCGTCGTCACACTCGGTGACGTAGATGTCGCGGCCGACGCGTAGCGCCTTGCTGATAGCCCCCTGAGTTACCCCCAGAGAGGCGGCCGCTTCTGTTTGGCCCTTCTGAGCCACAAAATCCTTTATTGGGATGCGCTTCATCGCTCACTCCAAGCCGACTATTGCTCAGAGTATTACTTGCGGTCTTGTTTTAAGCAAGACCTGCGGTCTTAGACGGTGATTACCGTAGGTAATAAGCTCGCCCCATGGAAAAGCCCACCAAAAAACGCAAATTGACGGCAGAGGAGCAGCGCGAATGCGATGCTTTGAACGCCATTTACAAGGCCAAGAAAAAAGACCTGGGGATTACTCAGGAGCAGATAGCGATCGAAGGTCTTGGCGCCAAGACGCAAAGCGCGGCGAACCACTACTTGACGGGGAAGAACGCCCTGAACGTGGAGGCGGCTGCGGTGTTCGCCAGGTATCTGCAGGTTCCGGTGGCTGCTTTCAGCGAGCGTCTGGCGGCTGAAATCGAGGGCATGGCTGAAAGCGCCTTGGCCGGGTCGTTCATGGAGCCCGGTGCGCGTAATTCGCCCGGGGCGGAGGCCGTCTTTGTCGGCGATTTATCACCCTGGGATGACGAAACCCCACTGGACAATGACGAGGTGGAACTGCCGCTCTATAAGGAGGTTGAGCTTGCAGCGGGCGCCGGCCGTACCGCTGTGCGCGAGGTCGCGGGCCGCAAGCTGCGCTTTTCCTATGCCACCCTCCGGGCGTCCGGCGTAGACCCATCCGCAGCCGTATGCGCACAGATCAAAGGAAATAGCATGGAGCCTTTGATATTGGATGGAGCCACTATCGGAATCGACACCGCCACCACCTACATCATTGATGGCGAGATCTACGCCCTGGAGCACGAGGGCATGCTGCGGGTGAAGTTCCTCTACCGCCTGCCCGGCGGCGGCATCCGCCTACGCAGCTTCAACCGCGACGAGTACGGCGACGAGGAGTACGACGCGGAAACCATCCAGGCCAGCGAGATCAGCATCATTGGCTGGGTGTTCTGGTGGTCGACAGTGCGAAAGCGTAAATCCCAGACCCGGTAACCCCCATCCAGGACAAGCCCGCCGAGTGCGGGCTTTTTTCTGTCTCGGATTTTTTATTACCGCAGGTCTTGATTATGTTTATTACCGCAGATAATGTTACATCCAACGCAGCGGAACACCGCGGCGCCAGGCCACCGAGCCGAACGCTCTTTAACAACGCAACCAATGACGAATACAGCACCTGCCGCTTCCGGCGACCGGCGCACCCACCCAAGCCAGTGAGGGGCAGCAGTGGGGCGAGGCGAAAGCCGAACCGTGTGAATGACCCGGGATGCAGATGCAAGGACCAGAGCCGCCAGTAGTGGCCTGGACGAATTAGCGCGCCAAGCCTCGGCTGAAGGCGCGCTGGACCTCTCGCCGTGTGCCCGACACCAACTGGGCACCGGGGCTGCACGCGGCGAGTTGTAAAGGCCCGATGACCATGGCGAAACGAGAACGACGCGCACGGCGCCATGACCAGGGAAGCCCCAAGCCAACTGACCTGAAGGCCTGAGCTGCACGCATCGGCGGCGGGCCATACGTACATCGTTGAGCATGCAGCCGCGCTAGAGCCCAGCAGGTGCGCGCGGCGCCAATGCATCACTGAAGCGCCTTCACCAGAGGGCGCTTTGGGATGACAGCAATGCCATTGAGGGCAACGCCATGACGAAACGAGAGCAGCTGACCTACAGCCAGACGCGCGAACTTAATCGCCTGGCGAAGAACCCTGACACCTACTGCGGCTCCTGCACCAACGCAACGATGAATGCGCTCAAGCGCCGCGGTCTCGTCGTCCTGAACTGGGTCGAGCATCCCAGCGGACTCCCAGGGCTGCGTAAGGAGCTCTGGACCCTGACCGATGCTGGCCGGGAATTCACTCGCTGAAAATCACTTCTGCCGCTTCACCGAGGCGGCAGCGGGATGCGACGAGCATCAACACCCCCTTGGTATTGCCCAGCTCCGGCTGGGCCTTTTTACGCCCAGTCGAGCACAAGGACAGCACCATGACCGAGATCATCACCAGCATTTCCGCAGCAGAACTGCCCGAGCGCGGCCAGCCCCTGGCCGGCGGAACCTTCATCGAGCGCTACTGGCTGAACAACCAGGAGCGCGCCCTTGTCCTTCTCGGCCCCGAATTCGAGCGCGAGGGCGCCTGGGGCGAATACGGCCAGGACGTGCTCGCGCACTACGTCGATGGCGAGGCCAACACTCGCGCCATGGCTGAGGCCGGCAGCGAGCTCGCCAAGACGGTTCTGGAGCTGGGCGCGCACATCGCTGCGCCTCTGGAGGGCCAACTGCTGATGGCGGCCAAGCACGCCGGCCTGATAACCGACCTGCGAGAGGATCGCTTCTATTGGCTGAGTGCGCAGCGCTCCGCCAACCTCGCCTACAGCATGGCCTTCGAGGATGGCTGGCAGAACTACGACGGCAAGGGCAACGAGCGTCTCGTCCGCCC
The DNA here is from genome assembly GCF_029335315.1 of Pseudomonas citronellolis. GTDB lineage: Bacteria > Pseudomonadota > Gammaproteobacteria > Pseudomonadales > Pseudomonadaceae > Pseudomonas > Pseudomonas citronellolis_A. The sequence continues at coordinate 6,222 of NZ_JARJLT010000069.1, read as the reverse complement.
CTTCCGAAGCGTGCTCATCCTCCACTGATTCGCTCCTTCAATCCTTTCGCCAGCAGGCGATTCGCGGGGCCGCGCCCACCGCGGTCAGACCAGAAGCTCGCCGGGTAAGCGCCGGCCGCCTGCGCCCCATTCCGTTGAGGACCTCCCATGCAAGCGAAGCAACTGCCCGCGCTGAATATCCGGCGCCTGGACAACCTGACCATCAACTTCTTCGGCCCGGACATTCAGGCCGAACCCATTCATGGCGCCCTGCTCAGCGCCTTCGAGCCGGCCAGTAGCGCTCCGCCGCTCGGCAAATACTGGCCCGGCGAGGGCGGCCATAACCTCGGCCTGATGCGCGGAGAGAATGGCGGCCGGGACTACTACCTGATCGTCGCCGGCGGCCCGGCCGCTGAGGTTTGCGCAGCCTATGGCGGGCACGGCCACGAGACCGAAGGGGCCGACAGCGCCAGCGACGGCCTGGCAAACACCCGGGCTCTGCTGGCCGACAGCGAGGAGCACCCGGCGGCGAAGTGGGCCTCGGAGTACACCGCAGACGGCCACAACGACTTCTACCTGGGGGCGCGCCGCGAGAACCAGATCGCCGAGGCGATCGCTCCCGAGCTCTTTAGCAAGGGCTACCACTGGTCGAGCACGCAGCGCTCCGCCTACGGCGCCTACTACATGGACTTCGAGGATGGCTGGCAGCACTACCACGGCAAGGACTACGAGCGTCTCGTCCGCCCCGTCCGCAGAAAATACATCTAGTCCTTCAATCCTTCATTCATGGGCGCGACAGCGCCCTCGCTTTTCGAGGTAGCCAGGATGGCGCTGCACACTGAGCTCGAAATCCACCGCAGTGCCGAGGAACTCCTCGGCGTGGTCCTTGCCATGGTGCGGCACATCCCGCGGGACATGAAGCAGCTCATCGGCGGGAAGCTCCGCGACGAGAGCCTGCAGGTCCTGGTGCTGATTGGTCGGGCGAACATGTCCCGGAACAAGCGCCAGCACCTGGATGACCTCCTCGAAAGCATCTGGATGATCAACCAGCTGCTGCGCGCGATGGTGAACGAGCGATTCATCAGCATCCCGCAGCAAGCCAAGGCCATGAAGCTGACCGCTTCCATCGGCCGCCAGGCCAATGCCTGGAAGAAAGCCACCGCAACCGCGCCCGTTGCTTGAGGGTTAAGGCCCTCCTGCCTGCGCGCCAAATCTGGTCGTGCCGCTGCCCGGCTGGGCACCGCCATGCGCACCCACAGGAACCACCGGCTACCGGCGAGGCCTGGCGCAGTTTCCCCGTCGAGCAATCGGCGAGGCGACGTGGATAGCACGATAGGTCGCAGCGCTCCGCCAACAACGCCTACAACATGGACTTCGAGGATGGCTGGCAGAACAACAACGACAAGAACAACGAGCGTCTCGTCCGCCCCGTCCGCAGATTTGACGGTTGCCCCTTTCACCTTCGAGGACCTGGCCCAGGCCTATTTCGACTGTCGGCGCCACAAGCGCAACACCAACAGCGCGCGTCGCTTCGAGCTGAACCTAGAGGAAAATCTGCTGGACCTGCACGACGAGTTGCTGGCCGGCACCTACCAGCCAGGCCGCTCCATCTGCTTTGTCGTCACCCGGCCGAAGCATCGAGAGGTATGGGCTGCGACGTTTCGAGATCGCGTCGTGCATCATCTCCTCTACAACCGCGTAGGCGCCAGCATCGAGGCGAAGTTCATCGCCGACAGCTGTGCATGCATCCCAGGCCGCGGCACCCTGTACGCCGCCGAGCGGCTCGAAAGCAAGGTCAGGAGCGTGACGCAGAACTGGAGCCGGCCGGCCCACTATCTGAAGATGGACCTGGCCAACTTCTTCGTCACGATCGACAAGCGCGTGCTCAGCAACCAGTTGGTGCGCCTGATCGATGGCACCTGGTGGCGGCGCTTGGCGGTGCAGGTGCTCTGGCACGACCCGCGCACCGACTACGAGGTGCGCAGCCCTCGGCATCTGTTCAATCGGGTGCCGCAGCACAAGCGCCTGACCGCACAACCTGCGCATCTGGGGCTGCCGATCGGCAATCTGAGCAGCCAGTTCTTCGCCAACATCTACCTCGACGCGCTGGACCAGTTCGCGAAGCACCAGTTGCGCGCGCGGCACTACATCCGCTACGTCGATGACTTCCTGCTGCTGCACGAGTCGCCGCAGCAGCTCAACGAGTGGCGCAGCGCGATAGAGGCCTTCCTGCCCAGCCTGGGCGCACGCCTCAACCCAACGAAGACCATCCTGCAGCCGGTTGATCGCGGCATCGACTTCGTCGGACACGTCATCAAACCCTGGCGGCGAACTACCAGGAAGCGGACCGCGAAGGAGGCGCTTAGGCGAGTAGCCGCCGCGCCGTCGGAGGAGCTTCGGACTGTCGCCAACAGCTACTTCGGCCTGCTGCGCCAGGCCAGCCATTCACACCAGGATCGCGCCGCGCTGGCGAAGGTGATCTTGGGCCGAGGCAAGTCGGTCAGCGGCTCGCTGACCAAGACCTACCAGTAACCCAGCAGGAGGAGTGGCAGCCATGTAGACCTTCAGCCCAGGCAGTTCGGCAACAAGCCGGGCGCGCCGAAACGCTCACATACGGCGGCGTTTGTGAGATACGGAAAGGCCCCGTCGGACGGGCCTTTCCCCTCCCCCAGTTTCTTTCCGAGAGCACTCCCCGCGGCGCCCACCGGCGCACAGCCGCGCGACCGAGTGCTGCCGAAAGGAAGCCACCACCAGACGAGGTGATCGCCATGCAACAGCTGAACATCCGCCCGAACCTGGCCAAGCTGCTGACCCAGTCCGCCGCCGCCCGCCAGGCCTTCGCCGAGCGCCGCACCATCGCCGTGCAACTGCCGGCCTACCAGGTGAAGCCCGCCGGCAAGGGCTTCTTCCACATCATCGACACCGCCACCGGCCTGGTCGCCGGCTTCCGGCGCGGCCACCAGCAGGCTCTCGACCGCGCCGAGGTGCTCACCATCCGCAAGCGCGATGACATGGGGGCGGAAGGCTGATGGCCAAGACCCAAGCAGAGCGCGACGCGGCAGCAGCCGAGAAGCGCAAGCGGCTCGGCGAGGAGGAGCTGCGGCACCGGCTTCGGCCCGGGGTTCGCGCCAAGCTGGATGAGCTCATGCGCTGGCATGGCGTCGAGGAGACCGCCGAGGCGGTGCAACTGCTGATCCTCAACGCCCATGCGCTTGGCCCACAAGGATCGGCACCGTGCCTGGCCATCCCACGCCACGAAATAGCGGTTAACGAAAACGTGGCGCGGAGACTTCACGAAGAGGGTCGCCGCGAAGCCGCCGCCCTCGACCGGGGCGAGCAATGAGCACCACACCCTACGGGCGACTCGGCAACGCCGAGCTTGCCCTCGCCTACGAGCTCCGCGCCTCCGGCTGCACCTGGCAGCACATCGCGAGCGGCCTGGGCGTGAACCATGACTGGCTGCGGCAACGCATCCGCCAGGTAGAAATCGGCGGACTGAAAGCCCCTTGCCTACCTCGATAGCCAACTAGATACCCGGCGCCGCCGTAAACGGGGCCGGGTTACTCCACCGGAGAAGACCATGACCCTCCCCGTTCAAGCCTGCTCCGACCAGGAGCTGGAAGGCTACGCCGGCGTGTGTCCGGAAGCCGCCGTAGAGCTTGCCCGACGCATCGCCGCCGGCGAGACCGATCACGAAGCCGAGCTGGAGGACTTGGAAAGCCAGCTCCGCCAGGCGGAGTCCGAGCTGGAAGGCTCGCAAGACGAACGCCGCGCCCTCAGGCGCTACGTGAAGATGGACCTGAAAAAGCTGCGCACGCTCCTCGGCGAGCACGACATGACCGACGAGCTGCGGACTGCCATCAGTTCGTGGGCGAAGCACCTGGAGGATCGGATATGAGCACCTTCGCCGTATTCGGGATGACCCGCGATGTCGCCATGGCCGAGGCGAAGAAGACGACCAAGACCGTGCGGATGATGAAGGACGACCGCGGCGACCAGCGCCCCGTCATCCTGACCCCGACCGAGTGGCAGGCCGCCGTCGAGAAGCGCGCCGACGAGATCATGGCAGGCACCAAGACCAAGCAGCTCAGCGTCTTGTTCGACGCTCCCAGCTACGCCGACGACTTCATCGCCCTGGCCAGGCGCACCCTGAAGTGCCGCGATATGCACATCAAAGCGCGCGTCACGCTCACCGACGAGAAAGGGTACCCCCTGATCGACAAGAAGACCAAGGCGCCGAAGATCGGTTGGCAGCCCTATGGCGCCCATCCGAACCGCAGTGCGGCGTGACCATGGCGGCCTACTACAACGAGCATGACGCCTACGCGGCGCAGTGGCTCCGCAACCTGATTGCCGCCGGCCACATCGCGCCAGGCGACGTCGACGAACGATCCATAGAGGACGTGCACCCCGATGACCTCCGCCCTTACACCCAGTGCCACTTCTTCGCCGGCATCGGCGTCTGGTCTCTCGCCCTTCGCCGAGCAGGCTGGCCAGATGACCGACCTGTTTGGACGGGTTCCTGTCCTTGCCAACCTTTCAGCAAGACAGGCAAAAGACTTGAATTTGCTGACGAGCGGCACCTTTGGCCGGCCTGGCACCACCTCATCCGAGAGCGCCGCCCTGGCGAAATCCTTGGAGAACAGGTTGCGGATGGCGGCGGACTCGCGTGGCTCGACCTTGTACAGGCTGACCTGGAAGCGGAGGGCTACGCCTTCGGGGCTTTCGATTTGTGCTCTGCGGGCTTCGGTGCTCCGCATATCCGCCAACGCTTGTGGCTCGTGGCCAACGCCCACAGCCCGGGATTGGCGGGATGGGGGGTCAATCCATTGCAACGTCGAAGCCAACGGCCTGCTGGGGCGGGTTGCCTGGCTGGCAGCGTGGCCAACTCCGACGGCGAGCGACTCGATTCGCCACCCCGCCCAGGACTTCACCACGTCGAACATCACCCTGAATCACGCCGCAGTCCTGACGGGATGGCCAACACCCACGGCATCACTGGCGGACAAGGGGGTGCGCAGCACGGAGGGCGGAATCAGGGAGGCAATGCGCAGCCATGGGCCGGATCTCGCAGCAGTGAGCTGCCTCACCTCGGGCGCGGCCCGGTTAACGGCTTCTGGCGAGATGCGGACTGGCTCAGCTGCCGAGACGAAAAGTGGAGGCCAGTTGAGCCCGGAACATTCCCGCTGGCTGATGGGGCTTCCTCCCGAGTGGGACGCCTGCGCGCCTACGGAAACGCCATCAATGCTGAAGCGGCGACGCAGTTCGTAGCGGCGTACATGGAGGCGACGGCCTGACGGGATGCACTCGACGGCCATCGAGAAGCAGCGGCAGAATACTGTTTATTTATACAGTATTAGCCATGTTCTTCGATATTCGCCTGATGCGCCGCAACGGCAAGCCGATCCCGCGCCGGCTGTTCGACTCCGCCAAGCCCTTCCGTGGTGACGTGCAGATACGCTACGACCACCACACGCCGCTCGGCAGAACATCGCTTATCGCCGAAACGCTCAAGCTCGGACCTTCTGACCAGGCCCTGCCGAAGCTGTACGACATCCAGATCCACGGCATGGGAACGAATGCGCTGGTGATCACCGGATTCGAGTTCCACGGCGACACCTCCTATTCGCAGAGCTGGCACTGCCGGCTACCTCCGCCTCCGCAGTAGCGCCCTCAGGGCGCGACACAACCACATCCTTTTCCGCGCCAGCAGGCGTCGAGGACAAGTCATGCCCGAAGAAAACACCATCTCCATCGACTCCATCATGCAACAAGCCCAGGTCTTCGCCAGCGCCTGGTCGGTGGTCGGCGGCCCATTCGACGGCGATGGCGGGGCGATGGAGAGCGCCCAGGACGCCAAGGACGAGCTCCGCGAGATGCTCGAGGATTTCTTCTCGAACACCGAGCTGAAGCGCGTTGCCGAACTGCTGGTCGGATGGCACCAGCGGAAGATGGGAAACATCGAGAAGGTTCTGTCCACGACGTCTGACACCGAGATTCGACTCGGCGAAGACGATCCGATTGTGCTTACCGGCGACAAGCTCAAGGGGTTCCGCATCGGCCTGGCTCTGGCGCAGTCCTGGTTCGAGCAGTTCCCGCTGAAGGTCACCATCCAGGCGGGCAGCAGCGAGGGTGACGACGAATGAAGCAGATCATCTGGAACCTGCTGGCCAAGCTGCTGGCACTCCCCCTGGTCGCCGGCTGGATTATCCAGCGTGCCGGCCGCACTCCCTACCAGCACAT
>NZ_JARJLT010000068.1 GCF_029335315.1 Pseudomonas citronellolis | reverse complement strand
GGTCTTTTCGATGTGCGGCCTCGCTCGCAGCGGACGCGCTACCCGCGCGGAATCACGCGGGGGGCGCGTCCCGGCCTCACCAGTTGTAGCTCACCTTGGCCGTGATCTCGCGGCCCGGGTTGTAGTAGTCCGCGCTACCGCGGCCGACCACATGCTGCTCGTCGAGCAGGTTGCTGACGTTGATCGCCAGGTCGGTGTCCTTGAGGATCCGGTAGTTGAACGCGGCGTCGAACAGCGTGGTCGCATCGCTCTTGCCGGTGGTGTTGAAGTCGCCGAAATAGTAGGCCCCGGTATAACGGGCGCCGAGGCCGACGCTGACATCCGTTCCCGGCAGGCTGTAATAGCTCCAGAGCGACGCCGAGTGCTTGGGTGCGGAGACGAGCTGGTTGCCCTTGATCGACACGACCTCATACCCCGTCCCGCCCCAGACCTGCAGCGCGCCGCGAAGCACTTCGGTGTCCATGTAGGAGTAGCCGCCAACCAGACTGAGGTTGTCGGTCAGCTCGGCCTTCACCTCCAGGTCCAGGCCACGCACGCGCTGCGAGCCTACGGTCTGCTGGTCGATGACGCCGTTCGGCTGCACGACCGCGGTGGCGACATCGTCCTGGGTCAGTTGGTAGACGGCAGCGGAGAACAGCGCGTTCATCTCCTGCGGCGAATACTTCACACCCACTTCGTACTGGGTGCCGCGCTCCGGGGTAACGCCGACCTCGGGCGGGGAAACCGACTCCACCATGCTGACGTAGGTGGAAACCTCGTCGTTGACGATATAGGTCAAGGCGCCGCGGAAGGAGTTTTCCGAGAAACGGTCCGAGGCCTTGGTCCCGTAGAGGTGGTCGGTTTCGGAAACGTCCATGGAGTCGTTGCGCATGCCGGCGGTGACGATGAAACGCTCGAAGAACGACAGGTTCTGCTGCAGGAACACGGACTTGATGGTGCTGTCCTGATCCTTGTCCTGGTAGACGATGCCCGGCGAAATGCCGCGGTATACCGGGTTGGCGACGTCGATCGGGTCGGCGGCGCCATACACGGAAACGTTCTTGGCGGAGGAATCGAGATACTCCACGCCGACGATGCTGCTGCTGTCGATGTTCTCGAAGCGCGCGTCGTACTGCAGCATCAGGTTGCCGTTGAACTGCCTGGCGTCAGTGTCGGAGCCCAGGTAGCCACGGTCGACCAGGGTTCCGGTGTGCCCGGAAGCGTCGCTGATATAGACGTAGCCGTATTCGTCGCTCAGGTCGCTGTGGCGCAGGTTGCTGCGCAGGGTGAAACCGTTGTCGAAATCATGGGTGAAGTTGGCGCTGACGTTGGTGCGCTCGACATCGTGGAAGTTGTAGCTCGGCTCGCCAAAGAACTTGTCGCGGTCATATTCCCTGTCCATCGGGTAGCCGCCGCTGTTGGGCGTGTTGTCCTGGCGCAGGTGGTCCACCACCAGGGTGGCCGAGCTATAGGCCGTCGGCGCCCAGGTCAGGCCGCCCATGACGAAGTTGTTGTCGTCCTGGGAGTGGTGGTATTCGCGATCGCTGTCCTGGAACTTGCCGGTGAAGCGGTAGGCCAGGGTCTTGTCTTCGTTGGCGTCGCCGGTATCCAGGCCCGCCTCCATGTGGTTGAACGAGCCGTAGGTCGCGTAGACCTGGCCGAACTTGTCGAAGCGCGGCTGCTTGGTCACGAAGTTCACCGAGCCGCCGGGGTCGGCCGGGCCGAACAGCGTGGAGTTGGCGCCGCGCAGCACCTCGACGCGCTCATAGGCGAACGGCTCCTCGCGCACGCCGCGCATCGAGCCCAGGGTCAGGCCATCGCGGTAGGTGGTGGCCTGGAAGCCACGGATCAGGAAGTAGTCGTTGCGGTCGTCGGTACCGTAGTAGTCGGTGATGGTCCCCGGGGTGTACTGGAGGATTTCCTCGGTGGTGCTGGCGCTGCGCTGCTCGATTTCCTTCTGGGTCACGACGGAAACCGATGCCGGGGTGTTCTGGATGTTGGTCGCCACCTTGCCGCCGACCCACAGCTCCCGCGCCACCACCGAGGCGGCGGGATCGTCCGGCGCCGCCTGGGCGTTGACGATGACGGGAGCGAGGCGATAGGGCTCCGCGCTGGGCGCCACCCGCAGCCCATAGCTGCCATCGGCCTGCTGAACGGCCTCCAGGCCGGTTCCGGAAAGCACTTCGGCCAGGCCGCCCGACACCGTATGGCTACCGTGCAGGCCCGGGCTGGTCACGCCCTGGGCCAGACTGCCGGCACCGACCAGATACACGCCCGCCTCGCGGGAGAAGCGCGTGAGCACGCTGGCCAGCGGGCCGGCGGGAATGTCGTAGCTGCGCTCGGCGCTGGCCACGGCGCTGTCTTCGGCCATGGCGGCCGGCGACCAGCCCGCCAGGCTCAAGGCACTGCCCGAGAGTGTCAGGTGAAGCGCCAGGGTCAGCGGGCGCAGGGCAAAAGCGTGTGTGGCAACACCCGGGTGGGCGGCGCGCGGGTGACAGCGGAGGGACATGGACAGCATTCCTCTGGAGGCAAGGGTTGATGAGCGAAGACCCTCAACAAGCGATGCCATACGGCCCCTCGGGGCACCGATTCGGCGGTGTTTCACGTCTTCTCACTGGGTAAACCAGCGAGCGGGCGAAACCCGGAACCTTTTTCCTGATTTTTTTTTTGCTCGTATTGCTCAGCCCCGGGCCTCGATGCTCGCCCACCAGGGCAGCGGCTGTTCGATACGGATCGGCAACGCCGAGGCCAGCATGCGCAGCACGCGCTCGGGGTCCTGGATGGGGAAGTTGCCGTAGACCCGCAGGTCGGCCACTTCATCGGCAACCCCGAGGTGGCCGTGGCGATAGCGGCGCAGCTCCTGCACCACCTCGCGCAGGGAAATGTTGTCGGCCAGCAACGAGCCCTGGGTCCAGGCTTCACGGGCGGCGTCGGCGGCCTGGCTGTCACCGATGTGGCTGGCGCTGAAATGGGCCTGCTGGCCGGCCTTCAGCACACGGACGGCGCCCTGGGTGGTGCGTATTTCCACGGTGCCTGCATAGACGGCCAGCATGCTTCGCTCGCCCTCGCAGCGCACGTTGAAGCGCGTGCCCAGGGCTTGCAGGCGCCCATGCCCGGTCTCGACGTAGAAGGGGCTCGCGCCCTTGGCGGTGGCGATGAACACCTCGCCGCGCACCAGCGTGACGCGGCGCGCCCGGGCACTGAACGCCAGGTCGATGGCGCTGGCGGTGTTGAGCCAGGCGCGGGAGCCATCGGCCAGGGTCAACGCACGTTGCTCGCCGGTGGCGGTACGGTAATCCGCGCCCCAGGCCATCAGGGCCGGCGGCAGCAGCGCTTCACGCCAGCCCAGCCAGCCGCACAGGGTGCCCGTGGTGATTACCGCCATTCCGCTCAGCAGGCGGCGCCGCGAATGCATGCGTTCGGCGGCGATACCCAGCGCGTCGGCGGCCAGTTGTGCGTCAGGCCGGCCACGCAGCGGCTCGAAGTTGCGGCTGACGCCTTCGACATAACGCCAGGCCTGCTGGTGCATCAGGTCGTCGCCCAGCCAGGCCTGCCAGTGGGCGCGCTGCCGGGCGCTGGCCTGGCCGTCGCGCAGGGTGGCGTACCAGTAGGCCGCCTGCTCCAGCGAGGCGTGCGAGGGCAATGGATTTTCGTGACTGGGGCTCGCCATCAGCAGAGCGGCTCCTGGCGCAACGCGGCAGCCGTTTCGCCGGCGCGCAGGACCAGGCACGCGAGCATCGCCTGGGCCACGTACTTGCGCACCATGCGCCCGGAAACCCCCAGCTCCGCGCCGACCTCGTCGTCGGTCATTTCACACACCACGGCGAGGGTAAAGGCCCGTGCCGCCTTGGCCGAGAGCGTCTGCAGCATGCGGCTGATTTCTTCCAGGGCCTGCAAAACCGCGACTTGCCGCTCGGCGGAGGGGTACTGGTCTTCCGGCAGCGCCGCCAGGGTGTCGAGCCAGGCGCGCTCGATTTCCTGGCGCCGCCACAGGTTGATGCACAGGTTCTTCGCGGTGGTGCGCAGGTAGGCGCGCGCCTCGGCCACGCTGCCGAAGCGCGGCTGGCTGGCCCCGCCGATCAGCCGCAGGAAGGTGTCGTGGGCCAGGTCCGCGGCATCGCAGGCGTGCCCCAGGCGCCGCCGCAGCCACGCCTGCAGCCAGCCGTGATGGTCGCAGTAGAGGGTCTCCAGCGAGGGAGGCGTGGCATAGGCCGATGAACTCACAGACAGTCACCCCGCCGCCGGGTGGTGCCCGTGGCAATCAGAATCTTTTGGCAAATGAGAATTGATACCAAATCATCACACAGCTTGCCATTTGCCAGCAAGTCGGCGCCTGCGCTGCCGCTGGCGCCCGTCGCGGCGACGTGCCGGATGCGCCGGATCGGATCGAGCGACGCAGGCTTTTCACCACTGCGGAAAAGGCGCTGGCCGGGTTTCGGCAACGCTTGCGCAGCGCCTGAAACGCCCTCGCCCTGACCTCGGGCAAGCCCCCGGCGACCGTCCATCGACTATGCTCAGCGGTACAGCTCGCCAGCCCTCGCCCGCCGAGGCCTGACCTCCCGTGCCGGGACCCGAGCGTCGCCCGGAGCCCTCTGCCACCGTGTTCGCCAGCCCCGCCCTGACCGCCTTCGTCGCCCCCAGCGGCCCCGCCCTGCGCTTCGCGGCCAAGACCCTGCTGGCCGGCGGCATCGCCCTCTGGCTGTCGTTCCGGCTGGACCTGGAACAGCCGCAGTGGGCGCTGATGACGGTGTTCATCGTGTCCCAGCCGCTGTCCGGCATGGTGGTCGCCAAGGGTCTGTTCCGCCTGCTCGGGACCCTTGTCGGAACCAGCATGGCGGTGCTCATCATGGCCCTGTTCGCGCAGACGCCCTGGCTGTTCCTGCTCGTCGTGGCGCTATGGATGGGCCTGTGCACCGCCGCCTCGACCATGCTGCGCAACCACGTTTCCTATGCCTTCGTGCTGTCCGGCTACACGGTGGCGATCATCACCCTGCCGGCGATCGGCGTGCCGCTGCAGGTGTTCGACCAGGCCGTGGCGCGCTGCACGGAAATCTGCCTGGGCATCGTCTGCGCCTCGGCGGTCAGCGCCACCCTGTGGCCGCAGCAGGTCGGCGAAAACCTCGCGCGGCTGGCCCGCGAGACCCTCGACGCGGCGCTGCTGGCGGCGGCCAACGCGGTGCGCGGGCAGAAGCGCGAGCCCGAGGGCATCCTCAAGCTGCTCGGGCAGATCGTCGCCGCCGACGCCCAGCGCGACCACGCCTGGTTCGAGGGCCACCGTGGCCAGCGCCGGGCGCGCGCCCTGCGCACCCTCTCGCGTGACGTGCTGAGCCTGCTGCGCACCGCGCGCGGCGTGTCGCGGCAACGCCTGATGCTCGACGCAGAGGATGAGCGGCGACTGCTGCCGTGGATCGAGGACGTCCTCCAGGCGCTGCCCCGACGCGACGGCGCCGCCCTCGCCGCGCTGCGCGATCGCCTGCTGCAGGCCAGCGCCGACGAGACCAACAGCAACGACCTGCGCTATTGCCTGGCGCGTTGCGCGGTGCTGCTGATCAAGGCCGATGCCGCCGAGACCGCCGCCGCCGGGGTGGCCAGCGGCGAGTTCACCGGCACCGCGCAAAGCGGCCTGTCCTGGCACCGCGACTGGCAGATGGCGCTGTTCTACGGGCTGCGCAGTTCCCTGGCGCTGCTCGGCATCGCCGCATTCTGGATGGCCAGCGCCTGGCCGGCGGCGATCAGCGGCATGCTCATGGCCGGTATCCTCTGCAGCCTCTTCGCCAACCGCGACAACGCGGTGGAGCTGAGCATGAGCTTCCTGCGCGGCATCCTCTACGCGCTGCTGGCGGCGATCCTCGTGGACCAGTGGCTGCTGCCGCAGTGGAACGGTTTCCCGCTGCTGTGCATGGCCCTGGGCGTGCCGCTGTTCTTCGCCGCGCTGGGCATGGCCGGGCCGCCGGCGCTGATCGGCACCGCCACCACCTTCGCCATCCAGTTCGTCACCTTCGTGGCGCCGCGCAACGCCATGCAGTACGACTTCGCCAGCCTGCTCAACTCGGCCCAGGCCACGGTCATCGGCGTGGGCTTCGCCGCCATGGTGTTCCGCCTGCTGGCGCTGCGCCCGGAATGGATCATCGAGCGCCTGGGGCGGGCCATGGCGCTGGACCTCGGGCGCCTCACGCGCTACCCCCTGGCCCAGGCGGAAAGCTGGTTCGGCGGGCGCATGGCCGACCGCCTGATGCGCCTGGCGCGGCACTACGCGTTGCTGCCACAGGCGCTGCGCCAACGCTGGCGCGGCGGGCTGCTGGCGCTGGACCTGGGCAGCGAGCTGATCCACCTGCGCCACTGCCTGGACGGCGCCCGTGGCACGCTGCTCAAGCGTCAGCGGGAGTTCCTCAACCGCCTGGGCGACGTGCTCCAGGCCGGCCCCGGCGCCGGCCGCGAGGCGCGCCTGGACCAGCTCTGCGACAGCCTGGAAGCGGCCCTGGACGCCGACCCCGGCGCGCAGAACGAGAACTACCGACTGGCCCGCGCCGCGCTGCGCCAGTTGCGCAGCACCTGGCACACCTGGTGTCGCCTGGAGGAAACCGATGGACCTGACTGAGCTGCCCCTGGGCGGGGTCTACATCAGCCCGATGTTCCTCTACGCGCTGCTCGCCCTGGGCCTGACCATCGCCCTGCGCAAGCTGCTGCAACTGACCCCGGTGGGGCGCTGGATCTGGCACGAGGCGCTGTTCGACTGCGCCCTGTTCACCCTGTTGCTGGCCGCCGTGACCTGGTGCGCCGGTGTCGTCAACGGATAGAGGAGGCAAGCCGCCCGTGCGAGGATTCCTGCGCGTTCTGACCACCCTGCTGGTCGTGGCCGCCGCCGTGCTGGCGGGGCTCTGGCTGTGGCGCTACTACATGCTCTCGCCGTGGACGCGGGACGCGCGGGTGCGCGCCGACGTGGTGGTGATCGCCCCGGACGTGTCCGGCTGGGTCACCGACCTGCCCATCGTCGACAACCAGAAGGTCAAGGCCGGCGACCTGCTGATGCGCATCGACCGCGACCGCTACCAGGCCAACCTCGACCAGGCCCGCGCCGTGGCCGAGACGCGCAAGCAGGAATACCTGCTGCGGCAGAGCGAGGCCGACCGGCGCAAGCGCCTGACCAGCGCGGCGATCAGCGCCGAGGACCGCGAGACCGCGCAGCTCAACGCCAACATCGCCAACAGCCAGTACCAGGAAGCGCTGGCGGCGCTGAAGCTGGCCGAGATCAACCTGCAGCGCAGCGAGGTGCGCGCCCCGCGCGACGGCCAGGTGACCAACCTGCGCCTGGCCCAGGGCAACTACGCGCAGACCGGCCAGGCGGCGATGGCGGTGATCGACCAGGGCTCGTTCTACGTCACCGCCTACTTCGAGGAAACCAAGCTGCCGGGCATCCAGGTCGGCCAGCGCGCGCGGGTCACCCTGATGAGCGGCGAGCGCGTGCTGGAAGGCCGGGTGCAGAGCATCAGCAGCGGCATCACCGACCGCAACGCGCTGCCCGACACCCAGTTGCTGGCCAACGTCGAGCCGACCTTCAACTGGGTGCGCCTGGCCCAGCGCATCCCGGTGCGCATCGAGCTGCATGACGTGCCCAAGGACATCCACCTCAGCGCCGGGATGACCGCCAGCGTCAATATCGATACCACCGACGGCGGGCGCTGAAGGCGGTCACCAGAGCTTCAGGGTGTAGTCGATGTTGACCCGCAGCTCGTTGTCGTCGCGGTGCGAGGCGCCTGAGCATGAAGGTGCGCGAACTGAGCGAGGGCTTCCGCGACGAGCAGTGGATTTCGGCGATCGCCGCGCCGTTGCTCGCCGAGCTGCTGCAGGAGGTGGTGTGGCCGACCGACATCTGCACCCTGGATGTCGACGCCCTGGTGGTGCGCGAGACCACCCACCGCTTCAGCCGCCTGTCGTTCCACCGCTCCATGGTCGGCCGCCGCCTGCCGCTGCTGCAGACCGCCACCGGGCTGGCCTACCTGGCCTACTGCGACGACGCCGAGCGCGAGCAGATCATCGCCCTGCTGGCTCGCCGCGAGGAGCCGGAATACCGCCTGGCGCGCGACCCGATCGCCCTCGACAACCTGCTGCGCAAGGTGCGCCACCGCGGCTACGGGGAGAACTTCATGGCCTGGAACCCGGAGGAAAAGATCGCCTCCATCGCCATTCCGCTGCACGCCGGCGAACGCCTGATCGGCTGCCTGAACCTGGTCTACGTGGCCAAGGCGATGAGCATCGAGCAGGCCGCCGAGCGCTACCTGCCGGCGCTGCGGCGCACGGCCGGGAAGATCGGCGAGCGCATGCTGGAGGGCGACGCGGCGCCGCGCTGAGGCCGTGCCAGGCGGCGGATAACCCTTCGGGTTATTCGCCCTACGATGAGGCCCGGCCGTAGGGCGTACAACCGTTCGCGGTTGTACGCCGATGCCACCCCGCAGATTTCGCCGGCGTCAGCGCCGCCAGGCGCAGCCCAGCGCGCTGAGGGCGAGCACCGCCGCGGCGCCGGCGTAGGCCCAGAAGGCCGGCACCACCGGCAGCAGCGCGCCGGCCAGCATCGGCCCCAGGCCCGCTCCAATGTCGCGCCACACGGCGTTGCCGGCCAGGGCCTGGATACGCCCCTGGCCCGGATTGCGCTGGGCCACCAGGGTCATCACCAGGGGCAGTTGCAGGGCCCGTAACAGCAGCACCAGGAAGGCCCCGATGAACAGCCAGTGGCTGCCGAACACCAGCAACGAGGCCGAGGTGGCCAGGGACATCAGCACCAGCATGCGCAGCGCGCCGAACTGGTCGGCCAGGCGCCCGCCGAAGGGGCTGAAGAGCATTTCGCTGAGGTAGCGCACCGCCATGAGGATGCCCGCTACCAGCACGCCGGTGCCGCCCAGGTGGGTCTGCGCGTAGAGCGACAAGCCGAAGATGAACAGGCCGTCGAGGGTCACGCCCTCGACGAAGGACCAGGTGGCGATACTGTCCGGCAGGCGCAGGCGGCGGCCGCTCGGCGCCGGCAGGTCGTGGCCACGATCCGGCAGCGAACGCGCCCGCCAGAGGCCGAACAGCGCGCTGGCGAATAGCACGAAGAACACACTGCGCGGCCCCCAGGCCTGGGCCATCAGCGCCGCCAGCGGCAGGGCCAGCATCGGCCCGATGGAGATGGTCGCCCGCGAACGCCCGGCGCGCCGCGCGGCGCCCCGGGCCTCGGCGGTGGCCAGGGTCTGGGTGCTGAGGTTGAAGCTGGCGTAGCTCAGGCCCCACATCAGCCGCAGCACCAGCAGCGCGGCGGCGCCAGAAAGGGTCGCGTAGCCCAGCGCGCAGAGCGCCGAGGCGGCGGCCGCGAGGCTGCAGGTGGCGCGGTCGCCGTGGCGGGCGTAGAAACGCACCACCCAACCGTAGCCGACGATGCGCACCAGGCGGTTGGCCGCCAGGAGTACCCCGGCTTCCACCAGGCTGACGCCGAAGTCGGCGGCGTACATCGGCAGCAGCAGGTACAGCACCACGTCGCCGGGCAGGCACAGGCCGAGGACCTGGGCCGCGCGGCGGGAATCGTTATCGGCGCGGCGCGACGGCTGCTGCGCGGGGTCGGACGACATGCTCCCTCCCGGAAACGAAGGCGAGCGCGCACCTTACCCGATCGGGCGCGCGCTGCCGAGCCGCGCGAGCGCCGTCAGCCGTTGGCCACCTCGCGCCGCGCGGCGCCCGGCTCGCGCTCCAGGCCGATGAAACGCATCACCCGCTCGCCGCACGCGCCGCTGCGGATGGCCGCGGGATCGGCGTCCACCTGCACCTGGCCATGCTCCATGAACACCACGCGGTCGGAGATCGACAGGGCGAAGTCCATCTCGTGGGTGACGATGACCATGGTCATGCCCTCCTTCGCCAGGTCGCGGATGACGTTGAGCACGTCGCCCACCAGCTCCGGGTCGAGCGCCGAGGTCGGTTCGTCGAACAGCATGATGTCCGGCTCCATCGCCAGGGCGCGGGCGATGGCCACGCGCTGCTGCTGGCCACCGGAAAGCTGGTGCGGGTACTTGTGCGCATGGGCCAGCAGGCCGACCTTGTCGAGCAGCGCCAGGGCCCGTTGTTCGCAGACCTCGCGGCCGTCCAGGCCATGGAAGCGCGGCGCCAGGGTGACGTTGTCGAGAATGGTGCGGTGCGGGAACAGGTTGAAGCCCTGGAACACCATGCCGATGTGCCGCACGCCACGGCGCAGGCGTGCCGGGTCCGGCTGGCCGGCCTTGATGTAGGCCTCGCCGAACAGCACCACCTCGCCGCCGTCGATGCCCTCCAGGCCGTTGACCGTGCGGATCAGCGAGGTCTTGCCGGAACCCGAGGGGCCGATGATCGACACCACCTCGCCGCCGGCCACCTGGAGGAACACGCCCTTGAGCACCGGGTGGCTGCCGTAGCTCTTGCGGATGTCACGCAGGTGCAGCGCCGGCGGCGTGCCCGGCGCCGGCGCGTCGCGGCGCGCCGCCACGGGCGCCGGCAGGCTGCGGCGCAGGCCGTCGACGCTGGCGTCGCTGAGGGCGTCGGGCTTGCGCGCGTTGAGGTCCAGGCGGTGCTCCAGGTACTGCAGCAGCCAGCCGAACAGGGTGACGATGAGCACGTAGTAGATGGCCACCGCCGACAGGGTTTCCATCACCAGGAAGTTCTGCGCGTAGAGCTTCTGCCCGACCATCAGCAGCTCGGTGAGGGAGATCACCGAGACCAGCGAGGTCAACTTGACCACCGTGACGTACTCGTTGATCAGCGTTGGCAGGGCGATGCGGAAGGCCTGGGGAATCACGATCAGGCGCTGGATGCCGAAGGCGCCGACGGCCAGCGCACGGCCCGCCTCCTTCTGCCCCTTGCTCACCGAAATCAGCCCGCCACGATGGATCTCGGCCATGTACGCGGCTTCGGTCAGCACCAGGGCCAGTAGCCCGGAAATGAACGGGTTGGAGAGCAGCGCCCCGGTGCTCGGGAACAGTTGCGGCAGGTTGTAGACGAACACCACCAGCACCAGCAGCGGCACGCTGCGGAAGAACCAGATGTACAGCCCCGCCGGCACCCGCAGCCAGCGCGATTCGGCGAGCTTGGCGCTGGCCAGGAGGAAGCCCAGGAACATCCCGATCAGCCAGGCCAGGGCGCTCAGTTCGATCACCGTGACGCAGGCCTTCCAGAAATCCGGGAGGGAGAACAGCGAGAAGAAATAGGACCAGTCGAATTGCATGGGCACCTCGGCGGACGGGCCCGGCGCCGGGCCCGTCGCTTATGTCGCGTTGAACATGTCGCGTTGAAACGGTTACTCGGCCGCGGCTTCTTCCAGGGCGTATTTCTTCAGGATGGCGGCGAACTCGCCGCTGTCCTTGGTCTTCTGGAAGGCGACCTTCAGCGCGTCGTACAGCGCCTGGTTGCCCTTCTTCACGTACATGCCCAGGGTCTGCTTGTAGATCAGCTCCTTGGAGGTGACCACCACGCGGCCCTTGGAGCGCTCGGCGATCATGTGCGCGGCGCCGGAGATTTCCACCTGGGCCTGCACGTGCCTGGACAGCAGCGCCTGGGTCACTTCCGGGGCGGACGGGTATTCGCTGACGCTGATCGCGCCCTTGCCGTTGGGCTCGCAATAGCTCTTCGACAGTTCGGCGAACTTGGTCACCCAGGTGGTGCCCTGCTCCAGGCCGACCTTCAGCCCGCAGAGGTCCTCGGGTTTCTCCGGCTTCAGCTCGCTGCCGGCCGGCACCATGATCGCCGCGCCGGTCTGCGCGTAGGGGATGGCCATCGCCTGGGCGGTGCGTTCGGGGGTGATGTACATGCCGGAGATCACCGCGTCGAAGTGGCCGGCGTTGAGGCCGAGGATCAGCCCGGAGAACTTGGTGTTGAGGAAGCTCGCTTCGAGGTCCATGTGCCGGGCCAGGGCCTGGGCCAGCTCGGGGTCGGAACCCACCACCTTGTCACCGTCGTAGGACTCGAACGGCGGGTAGGTGATCTCCATGCCGACCTTCAGCTGGCCGGGCGTGGCGGTGACGGCGGCGGCGTTCTGCACGGTGCCCAGCAGGGTCGCGCCGAGCACGCCGGCGGCCAGGAGGGTACGGGTGGTTTTCAGCATCGTGATGGCTCCAGGTCGAGTAGGAATGCGCAGCTCAGGAAGGCTGCGTCTGTTTTTTCAGGTGGCCGAAGCTGGACGGCTTGCGCGCCCGCTCCGGCAGTTTCAGTTCGCCGTCGGCGACCTTGCGCCGCAGGTAGCTGTAGGTCTGCAGCGCCTGGCTCCACATGTGCTCGCCGATGGCGATGGTTTCGTAGTCCTGGGCGCCGTTGTCGAACTGCGGCAGCGGGCGAATCTGCGTGTGGTAGTCGCAGGCGTAGAACAGCGGGAACGAGTAGCGCTCCTCGCGCACCGTGCGCACGCGGTGGGCGGTGGCGACGAAGGCGCCGTTGGTCATCACTTCCAGCATGTCGCCGATGTTCACCACGAAGGCGCCCGGCACCGGCGGCGCGTCGATCCACTCGCCGTCCTCGTTCATCACTTCCAGGCCCGGCTCGGTGGCGTGGAGGATGGTGAAGCACTCGTAGTCGGTGTGCGCGCCGATGCCCGGGGCGTCCTGGGCCGCGCCGTCGAACGGGTAGTGGATCAGGCGCAGCTTGGACGGCGGGCGGCTCACCAGCGGGTCGAAGTAGCCCTCCTCCAGGCCCAGCGCCAGGGCGAAGCCGTCGAACAGCTTGCGGCCGAGGGCGAACACCGCCTGGTAGTAGGCGCGCACCCGCGCCTCGAAGCCGGGCACCTCGGGCCAGCGGTTGGGCCCCAGCAGCGGCGTGCCGGCCAGCACCAGCGGGTCGTCCGCCGGCACTTCGAAGCCGACGTCGAAGGCTTCCTTGTGGTCCGGCTTGCCCTTGGAGTACACCTCCTCGCCTTCGGGCACGAAGCCCTTGTGGCTTTCCGAGACGCCGATGTAGTGGCGCATCTTGGCGTCCAGCGGCTGGGCGAAATAATCCCGCGCGGCGGCCTGCAGGCCTTCGATCAGCGCCGGGTCGAGGCCGTGGTTGCGGATGTACAGGAAGCCCACCTCGCGGGCCGCCTTGCCCAGCTCGGCGGCCACCGCCTGGCGGTCGTCGAGGTTGGCGCTGAAGAGCCCGGCGATGTCGATCACGGGGATGGATTGGAAGGCCTTGCTGGCTTGCTCCTGCATGTTCTTGGCTCCGGCTCAGGATGCGAGGAAGGTCTGGAAATGGCGGCGTTCTTCCGTGGCCATCCAGCGGTTGAGGTCCCACAGGTCAGCGATCGGCGCCTTGGTGAAGGGAAGCTGATGCAAATATCCGTCCGGACCGAACTCCGGGGTCAGGGTGGTCACCTGCAGGCCGCGCGCCTGCTGGGCGCGCCATACGGCTTCCCAGTGGCGCTGGTGGAACGCCAGCGCGCCGGCGTATTCCGGCGCGCCCGGGTGCGGCACCTGCGGGCCCTGGTCGTAGCCGACGCGTGCCTGGATGTGGTGCACGCGCTCGACGAAGGGGCTGAGGTCGTCGGCCGCGTCGTCCAGCAGGCGCTCGCAGACCACCACCCAGTGGCTGATGTCGCTGGTGAAGCGCAGCTCGGGCACCTGGCGGATCAGTTCCAGGGTCACCCAGGGGCTGTACAGCGAGCGCGCGCGGTGAATCTCGAAGCAGCAGGTCAGTTCCTGGCCGGCGGCCAGTTCCAGGGCGCGGCCGAAGAACTCCACCTGGGCCGCCAGCGGCCAGCGGTCGTTGCCGCCGAGCACGTTGACAAAGCGCGGCGCGAGTTCCGCGGCCAGGCCCAGCTTGCGCTGCAGGTCGTCGAGGTGGACCTGGGGCGTGGCCGCCTGGTCGGGCAACACGTCATGGGCGGTGAACAGGGTGCAGATGTAGGGCACGCCCTCCTCCACCAGCAGCCGCGCGTAGTCGGCGCGCACGGCGGGGTCCAGGGGCAGGCGCGCCTCCAGGCCGTCGAAACCGGCCTCGCGCAGTTCGGCGATGGCCTGCGGCCAGCCATGGGCGTAGCCCCACAGGGTGCGGAAAATCTCGAGTCGCATGGACGAACTCCGGGCAGGATTGGCCGCGCCGTCGGGCACGGCGAAAGACACGGCGCGGCTCAGCGCGGCGTGACGGAATGCGGGGATGGAGCGGCGGGCGCCGGCTCGGGGAACGGGGGCGATGCGAAAAAACGGGGGACGCGTGCAAGCATGGACACGGGGGTATTCCTCTGACAGACCGGCAGCATTGACGGGCTGATACCCGCCGATTGTTGTTCTGCGCCAGGCCTGGGGCCGGGCGTGCTTGGGCAGTAAGGAACAGCGCGGCGCGCGGAAGTTCTGAGGGCTCCGCTGCGCCGGCGCCAGGGCTGGTGCGGCCTGGCGTCGGTGCAGTTGTCGCAGGTGGGCGGCGGGGGAAAAATAGCCGGGGGCAAATAATTAGTTCAGGGATTCATGAACTATCGAAAAGCTCACTCCAGGCCTTGCTGGTACACCGACAGGTGCACCAAGGCCGCCTGCAGCAGCGGCAGGTCGAGGCCGGCCTGCTGGCCGCGCTGGAGCAGGTCGCCGATGATCTGCTCGGCCTCCACCGGGCGGCCGCCGATCAGGTCGCGGTACATCGACGAGGTCTGTGGCGAGCCGTGCAGGGTCAGCTGGCGGCGCGCTTCGGCGAGGAAGGCGTCGCGCGGCGGCAGGCCCACCGCGCGGACCACCGCCACCACCTCGTCGATCAGGCGGTTGGCGAAGGCCTCGCCCTGCGGCGCGGCCACCACCGCGCCGATATTGCCGCGCGCCAGGCAGGTGATGCCGCCGAGGGACGCCAGCAATACCCACTTCTCCCACATCTCGCGGTGGATGTCGGTCGACAGCCGGGCGTCGAAGCCGGCGCCCTGCAGCTGTTCGTCCAGGCGCAGGATGCGCGCGCTTTTTGTGCCGTCCATCTCGCCGTAGGCCAGTTCGTTGAGGGTGCTGGCGATCTTGCAGACGCCGCCGACCAGGGCGTCGGCGCCGAAGTGGCGGGTGATCGCCTCGACCTGGTGCAGGCCGTTGAGCACCGGCAGGATCATGCTCTGCGGCCCCACCGCCGGGGCGATATCGCGCAGCGCCGCCTCCAGGGCGTAGGCCTTGACCGTGACGATGATCAGGTCGTAGTGCCCTTGCAGGCGCTCCGCGCCGATCAGCTGCGGGGTGAGGGTGAAGTCGCCGTGGGGGGTGAGCACCTGCAGGCCTTCGTGCTGCAGCTGACGGGCCCGCCCCGCGCGGACCAGGAAGGTGACGTCACGCCCGGCCTGCGCCAGCCGCGCGCCGAAGAAACCGCCGGTCGAACCCGCTCCCACCACCAGAATGCGCATCCCTTAGCCTCCATGGTTGGCCGGCGCAAAGGACGTCGGCCCATTGCGTGTATATACACGCGAATCACCGAAAAAGCATGGGCCGGCACGGTTCAGGCCGGGTAGCGGCGACCGAGGAAGTCCAGCAGCAAGGCGTTCACCTCGGCGGCCCTTTCGTTCTGGATCCAGTGCCCGCAGCCGGCCAGGCGGTGCTGTTCGAGGTCGGGCACCAACTCGGGCATGCGCTTGAGGGTGTAGGCCTCCAGGCTCGCCACCGGGTCGCGGTCGCCCACCAGGAACAGCGTCGGCGGGCTCACCGGGCGGCCGGCCAGCGGCTCGCTGAAGCGCCAGTTGCGCTCGAAGTTGCGGTACCAGTTGAGCGCGCCACGGAAGCCACGTGCGGCGAAGCTTTCGACGTAGTAGGCCAGGTCCGCCTCCGTGCACCAGGCCGGCAGCGCCCCTGGCGCCGGCTGGCCGTCGAACAGGTGGCTGTCGGCCGGCTTGTCCTGCAGGAACGGGTCGTTCGCGCCCGGATCGCGGAAGAACTGCCGCAGGCTGCGCGGGATGTCGGCGTCCAGCTCGGCCTCGGCGACGCCCGCTTGCTGGAAGTAGAGGATGTAGTTGAAGCGCCCGGCATACAGCTCGCGGAGGATGTCCGTGGCCGGCCGCTTCGGCCGCCCGGCGTAGGGCACCGACAGCGTGGCCAGGGCCTGCACCCGCTCGGGCGCCAGCAGCGCCAGGTGCCAGGCCACCAGCGCGCCCCAGTCGTGCCCGACGACGGCGGCGCGCGGCTGGTCGAGGGCGTCCATGGCGCCGAGGATATCGCCGCACAGGCTCTGCAGGTCGTAGGCCTCGACCGCCGCGGGCGCGTCGCTGCGGCCGTAGCCGCGCATTTCCGGCACGTGCACGCGGTAGCCGGCGCGCGCCAGCACGGGAATCTGCTCGCGCCAGGAGTGCCAGCACTCCGGGAAACCGTGCAGCAGCCACACCGGGCGACCATCGGCGGGGCCGGCGATGTGCACGCACAGGTGGATGCCGTTGACCTGCAGAATGCGTTGTTCGAGGGGCGGCATGGCGGTTCTCCGGGCTTTTGTCGGGACGCTAGCAGCACGGATGTGACCGCGTCATTTCCATTCGCCGGACGAATAGTTCCGCATGACGCCAAGCCCCCTTTCGCAGGGCGGATAACGCCTACGGCGTTATCCGCCGCCGTCGTCGGGCACCGGCGTTGCGGCCAACGGCGGCTAACCGCGAACGGTTAGCCGCCCTGCCCTCGGCTCGCCAGGCGGTACTGTTCCGGCGTGGTGCCGGCCTGGCGGCGGAACATCGCGATGAACGCCGAGGCGCTGCTGTAGCCCAGGTCGAAGGCGATCTCCTGCACGCCGCGCCCGGCTTCCAGCGCCTCGATCGCGGCGAGGAAGCGCAGGCGCTGGCGCCATTCACCGAAACTCATGCCCAGCTCGCGCTGGCACATGCGCGCCAGGGTGCGTTCGGTGCTGTGCACGCGCCTGGCCCAGTCGGCCAGCGAGCGGTTGTCGCCCGGCTCCGCCTGCAACGCGGCGAGCAGTTCGCCGAGCAGCGCGCTCTGGGCGAACGGCAGGTAGTCCTCGCGGCGCGGCGCGGCCACCAGTTGGTCCAGCACCACCTGGGCCAGGCGCTGGTCGGCGGCGCTCTGCGGCACGTTGAGCCCGCGCGCGGCGAAGTCGGAGAGGATGGCCTTGAGGATGTCGCCGATTTCCAGGGTGCAGGGCGCGCCGGGCAGCAGCGCCGACAGCTCGGCGCTGACGTACAGCGAGCGGTAGACGATGGCCTCGCGGTTGTAGCAGCCGTGCTCGATCCCCGGCGGCACCCACACCCCGTACTGCGGCGGCGAGAGGAAGCGCTGGCCGCCGACGTCCAGCTGCATCACCCCGTGGGAGGCGTAGTTGAGCTGGCCCCAGGGGTGGCTGTGGGGCGCGGAATGGGTGTCCGCGCCAAACTCGTCGTAGCGGAAGTAGAGTGGCGCCGGCAGCCGATCGAGGTCTGGCAGCGGCAGCGGGATGAGTTTCTTCGCGGGCATGTCCGGTTGGCGGGGCGAGTTGTCCGAATCGAAGTATAAGCGTCTATCCGGACGGCGGGACAATGGCGCCCGTCCCGTTTCGATGTCCGCCGCAATGAATTACTTCTTCCCGCTCTTCGCCGTCCTCGTCTGGTCCGGCAACACCGTCGTCAACAAGCTCGCGGTGGGCCGCATCGCCCCGGCCGAGATCGGCTTCTTCCGCTGGCTGGTGGTGGCCGTGCTGCTCAGCCCCTTCGTGCTGCGCCCACTGCTGGCGCGGCGCGACGAGATCATTGCGCTGCTGCCGAAGATTGTCGTGCTCGGCCTGCTCGGCATGGCCGTGTACCAGAGCCTGGCCTACTACGCCGCGGCGCTGACCAGCGCCACCAACATGGGCATCATCCTCGCCCTGATGCCGCTGATGTCCCTGGGCCTGGCCAGCGCCCTGCTCGGCCAGCGGATCAACGCCGGCGGCGTGCTCGGCGCACTGCTGTCGCTGCTCGGCGTGCTGCTGGTGATCGCCCACGGCGACCTGGCCGGCCTGCTGCACCAGGGCATCGGCCTGGGCGACGGGATGATGCTGGTGGCCACCCTCGCCTACGGCCTGTATGGCGTGCTGCTGAAGAAGTGGCAGGTGCGCCTGCCGGGGCTGCAGCTGCTCTACCTGCAGGTGCTGGTGGCGGTGCTGGCGATGCTACCGATGTACCTGTTCTCGCCACACCACGGGCTGGACGCCGGCAACCTGCCGCTGGTGGCCTACGCCGGCCTGCTGGCCTCGATAGTCGCGCCCCTGGCGTGGATGCGCGGCGTGCAGGAAATGGGCCCGAACCGCATGGCGCTGTTCTTCAACCTGGTGCCGCTGGTGACCGCGGCCATCGCCGCCGTGATCCTCGACGAGCGCCTGGGCGCCTACCACCTCTATGGCGGCGCGCTGACCCTGGCCGGGGTGCTCCTCGCCGAGCGCTGGCGGCCGCGGCCGGTGGCCGCTCTGGCGACGGAACGACAGGGAGCGTAGGGCGTACAACCGTTCGCGGTTGTACGCCGCTACAGCGCTGCCCGGTCCGACGCGAGTAGACACCCAGCAACGGCCAAATGGCGGATAACGCTTGCGCGTTATTCGCCCTACGTCCGCTTGCACTCCGCGACCAGCGTGGCGACCAGCTCGGCGGCCGGCAGTTCGCGGCTCAGCGGCGCGCCCTGGCCGGCCCACTGCACGGCGAAGTCGGGGTTGCCCTGGGCGGCGGCGATCAGCGCCTTGGTGGCGTCGTAGGTCATCGGGTAGTCCGGCAGCGCCGGGGCGTCGGCGCGGTCGATGTCGCTGAACAGGCGGTTCGCCAGCCCGCGCGCCGGGCGCCCGGAAATCGCCGCCGTGACCTGCGTGTGCCAGCCCCGCTCGCTGCGCAGCGCCGCGCGGTAGGCGGCGTTGGCCGAGGACTCCGGGCAGGCGACGAAGGCCGTGCCCATCTGCACCGCCTGCGCGCCCAGCTCGAAGGCCGCGCGGATGCCGCGCCCGTCCATGATGCCGCCGGCGGCGATCAGCGGAATCTTCAGTGCCGGGACCAGGCTGCCGACCAGCGCCAGGGTGCCGATGCGGTCGTCGCGGTCGCGCTCGAAGATGCCGCGATGCCCGCCCGCCTCGTAGCCCTGGGCGACCACCGCGTGCAGCCCGGCGGCCTCGATGGCGCGGGCTTCCTCCAGGTTGGTGGCGCAGCCCAGCAGCACGCTGCCGGCGGCCTTCAGGCGGTCGATCCAGCCCTGCTCGGGCAGGCCGAAGTGGAAGCTGATCACTTCCGGGCGCAGCTCCAGCATCACCTCCAGCATCTGCGGGTCGTCGAGGAAGCTGCGGTAGATCTCGCGCAGCGCCGCCGGCGGCTCGCCGCCCAGTTCCTCGAACAGCGGCCGCAGGTGCTCCAGCCAGGCGTCTTCGCGGGCGACGTCGGCGCGGCCGGGGCGCTGGCAGAAGAGGTTGTAGTTGACCGGCCGGGCGCTGAGCGCGCGGACCTGGCCGATCAGCTCGCGCGCCTGCGCCGGCGTGCTCGCGCCCAGGCCGATGGAGCCCAGCGCGCCGGCGTTGGACACCGCGGCGGCCAGCGCCGGGGTGGAAACCCCGACCATGGGAGCCTGGATGATGGGGTGGTCGACGCCGAGCAATTCGCGAAGGGACATGGCGGTGATCTCTGGGAGTGATCGATGGTTGACTTAAAATCTCATAAAGAGAATATACTGCGCAACACATTCTCTCGCAGAGATAACCGATGGACCTCTCCAGCCTCGAAATCTTCCGCTGCGTCGCCGAGGAACAGAGCGTGACCCGCGCCGCCGCGCGCCTGCAGCGCGTGCAGTCGAACGTCACCACGCGCATCCGCCAGTTGGAGGACGACCTCGGCGTGGCGCTGTTCCTGCGCGACGGCAAGCGCATGGCGCTGACCGACCAGGGCCGCGACTTCCTCGCCTACGCCGAGAAGCTCCTGGCCCTGGCCGCCGAGGCGCGGCAGTCGCTGCATCCCCTGGAAGCCGCCGGCAGCCTGCGCCTGGGCAGCATGGAGAGCACCGCCGCCAGCCGCCTGCCCGGCCCGTTGGCGCGCTTCCACCGGGCCCACCCGCAGGTGCAGCTGGAAGTCAGCACCGGCACCAGCCAGGCGCTGGTCGAAGGCGTGCTGTCGCGGCGCCTGGATTGCGCACTGGTCGCCCACCCCGACGCCCTGCGCGCCGAACCCGGCTTCGAGGACGCCCTGGAGCGCGGCCTGCTCGGCCAGGCGGTGTTCCGCGAGGAACTGCTGCTGGCCCTGCCCGGCTGCCACGCGCCGGTGCGCGGCCCCGGCGACGTGCGCGTACGCAGCCTGGCCGGCTTCGGCCGCGGCTGCACCTACCGGCAGCTGGCCGAGGACTGGCTGAACGCCGATGGGCCGCGTGTGCAGGTGCAGGAGGTCGGCTCCTACCACGCCATCCTCGCCTGCGTCGCCGCCGGCTCCTGCGTCGGCGTGCTGCCGCGCTCGCTGCTGGAACTGCAGCGCGAGCAACCGGGCGTGCAGCTGCTGCCGATCATGACCGTGGACACCCTGCTGATCTGGCGCGAAGGCTACGCCACCGGCGCCTTCGAACGTTTCCGCGAGGCCCTCGGAGGCGGCGCATGAACACGCGCAACGAGAGCGTGCTGGCGCTCAGCGCCGCGCTGATCCTGGCCATCGGCATGGGCTTCGGCCGCTTCGCCTTCACCGGCCTGTATCCGCTGATGGTCGGCGAAGGCGTGCTCAGCGTGAACGGCGGTTCGCTGGCCGCCTCGGCGAACTACGCCGGCTACCTGCTGGGGGCGCTGGTGCTGGCGCGCAGCCCGGAACACCTGGCGCCACGGCTGTGCCGCGTCGCGCTGATCGGCACCCTGCTCGGGCTGGCGGCCATGGCCGTGCCGGCGCCGGCCTGGTTCGCCATCGGCGTGCGCCTGCTCGCCGGGGTGCTCAGCGCGGTAGCCCTGGTGGGCGCCTCGGTGTGGCTGCTGCATGTGATGCAGCGCCACGCCGGCGCGCCGCTGATGTTCTCCGGGGTCGGCGTGGGCATCCTGCTGTCCGCCGAACTGATCGCCGGTGGCCACGCCGCCGGGCTGGGCAGCCCGGCGATCTGGCTGCTGCTGGCCGGCGCCGGCTCGTTGCTCGCGCTGCTGGCCTGGCCGGCACTGGGACGCGCGCCGGCGCCGGCGGCCAGCGCGACAGTACAGGCCGCGCCCAGCGCCCCGATGGCCGCGCCGAGCCTGTTGCTGACCTACGGCCTGGCCGGCTTCGGCTACATCATCACCGCCACCTACCTGCCGCTGCTGATGAAGGACGGCTCGCTGTCACCGCTGCAGGCCTGGGCGGTGTTCGGCCTGGCGGCGGCGCCCTCGTGCTTCTTCTGGCACTGGCTGCACACCCGCCTGGGCACCCGCCGGGCGCTGGCGGCGAACCTGCTGATCCAGGCCGTCGGGGTGATCCTGCCGGTGCTGCAGCACAGCGCCCCGGCCTACCTGGCCAGCGCGTTGCTGGTGGGCGGCACCTTCATGGGCACGCCGACCATCGCCATGCCCGCCGCGCGCCTGGCGGCGGCGAAGGTGCGCTTCAACATGCTCGCGGCGATGACCGCCGTGTACGGCGTAGGGCAGATCGTCGGGCCGCTGACCTCCAGCGCCCTCTACCACCTGGGCGGCAGTTTCAGCCCGGCGCTGCTGGCGGCCGGCGCGGCGTTGCTGCTGGCGGCGGCCTGCACCTGGCAACCGGCGCGCGCCGCCGAGGGTTGCCCGGACTAGGCGTCGGCCTCGCGCTGGCGCTTGCGGTGTTCCGCCACTTTGTGACGGTTGCCGCACAGCGCCATGCTGCACCAGCGCCGCCGGTGCGACTTGGTGCGGTCGTAGAACCACAGGGTGCAGTCCGGGTGCTCGCACACCCGCACCAGGCCGAAATCGCCCTCGGCCAGCAGCAGCGCGCCCTGCTCCGCCAGCGGCGCCAGCAGTTGCTCGGCGCCGCGCTCGACGGCCAGGTAGTGCAGATGCGCGTGCTCGCCGTGCCATTCCAGCTGCGGGTAGCTGGCGGTCCGGCGCAGGAAGGCATTGAAGCGCGCCGGGTCGGCCGCCTCGCCGCGCTTGCGGCGCTCCACCAGATCCCGCAACACCTCGCGCAGCTCGACGGCGGCGGCCAGCAGCGCGCCCTCGGCGAATTCCGCCGGCTCCGTCGGCAGGCCGACCAGGCGCAACCAGGCCAGCACGTCGGCATCGCTGTGCCAGGCGTCGGAGGTTTCGTTGGCGCCGGCGTCGGTGCGGCTCAGGCTGTTGAGCATGTCCAGCGCCAGGTGATCGGCGATCAGGTAAGGCGCCTGGGGGGTGGGTTCGCGCATGCTCGCTCCGGGGTGGGGATTCGTTTCGATGGTAACCCCTTCAGGCCATTTTTCAAGTTACCCGATGCAGCGACTGGCGAGGTGGCCGCGCCTGGCCAAGACTGTTCAGTCCCCTTCCCTGAACTGGAGTTTCGCCATGTCCATCGAGAACGTGCTGTACCGCGCCTACGCCGAGGCCACCGGCGGCCGCGAGGGCCGCGCCATCTCTTCCGACGGTGTCCTCGACGTCGAACTGACCACGCCCAAGGAACTGGGCGGCAACGGCGCCCGTGGCACCAACCCGGAGCAACTGTTCGCCGCCGGCTACTCGGCGTGCTTCCTCGGCGCCATGAAGTTCGTCGCCGCCCGCGACAACCTGGCGATTCCCAAGGATCCGTCGATCGAAGGCGTGGTCGGCATCGGCGCGGTGCCCACCGGCTTCGCCATCGAGGTCGAGCTGCGCATCTCGCTGCCCGGCCTGCCGCGCGACCAGGCGCAGACCCTGGTGGACCGCGCGCACATCGTCTGCCCCTATTCCAACGCTACCCGCGGCAACATCGACGTCACCCTGACCAT
>NZ_JARJLT010000067.1 GCF_029335315.1 Pseudomonas citronellolis | reverse complement strand
GAGACATGAACAAGGAAGACCGCCATCCCCTGCCCGCCGCCATGCGCGAGCGAGTGCTGGAGGAACTGGCAAGACTGGAACAGGAGCACGGAGTGACCGTGCTCTACGCGTGCGAATCCGGCAGCCGCGCCTGGGGCTTCGCCTCGCCGGACAGCGACTACGACGTGCGCTTCGTCTACGTGCATCAACCGGACTGGTACCTGCGCGTGGACGAACCGCGCGACGTGCTGGAGCGCCCGCTGACCGACGAGCTGGACCTCAGCGGCTGGGAGCTGCGCAAGACGTTGCGGCTGCTGCGCAAGTCCAACCCGACACTGCTGGAGTGGCTGGACTCGCCGCTGGTGTACCGAGGCGAATCCGCCGCGACCGAAGGCCTGCGCCAACTGGCGCAGGACTTCTACTCGCCCGCCGCGGCGCGGGCGCACTACCTGTCGATGGCGAAGAAGAACTTCCGTGGCTACCTGCAGGGCGAAGAGGTTCGCTACAAGAAGTACCTCTACGTGTTGCGCCCGCTGCTGGCGGTGCGCTGGATCGACCAGGGTCTGGGCATGCCGCCGATGGTCTTCGAGACACTGCTGGAGGCGACGCTGGACGATGCCGTGCAACGCGCTGAAGTCAAGGAACTGCTGGTGCTCAAGCGCCAGGCGGTGGAGGCCGAGTACGGCCCTGCACGCCCGGCCCTGTACCGGCTGATCGAGGAAGAGCTGCAACGCGCAGAGACCCTCGGCGCATCCCGTGGCGGCTGCCATGACACGGAGCGCCTGGATCGCTTCCTGCGCGAGCAAGTGAGGAAGTACGCGAGATGAACAAGCACCTGATCGAACTCGACGGCGCCGAAGGTGGCGGGCAGATACTGCGCAGCGCGCTGAGCCTGTCGATGATCACCGGCAAGGCGCTGCGCATCGTCAACATTCGTGGCCGACGTTCACGGCCGGGACTGTTGCGCCAGCACCTGACGGCGGTGCGCGCGGCGGCGGAAATCTGCGGCGCGGCGGTGGAAGGCGACGAGCTGGGCTCGCGCAGCCTGACCTTCCGCCCCGCCGCGATTCGTGGCGGCGACTACCGCTTCGCCATCGGCAGCGCGGGCAGCGCCGTGCTGGTGTTGCAGACGCTCCTGCCGGCCCTGCTGTTCGCCGACGGGCCGAGCAACCTGGCGATCAGCGGCGGCACGCACAACCCGCTGGCGCCGCCGGCGGACTTCATCGCGCGCAGCTGGTTGCCGCTGCTGCGACGCATGGGCGCGAAGGTCGACTTCGAGCTGCTGCGCCACGGCTTCATGCCGGCCGGCGGCGGTGAACTGCGGGCGCGGGTGGAGCCCGGCGAGCTGCGCCCGCTGCATCTGCCGGAAGCCGGCGCGGTGCGCTCGCGTTCGGCTCGCGCACTGCTGGCGGCCATTCCCGGACACGTGGCGGATCGCGAGCTGGAGAAGGTCAGGCGGCACCAGGACTGGCACACGGCGGCTGCGCAGGTTGTCCGGCTTCCGGAGGAACAGGGCCCGGGCAATGCGCTATTGCTGGAGGTCGAGTGCGAGCATCTGACCCTGATGTTCTGCGCCTTCGGCCAGCCCGGCGTCAGCGCCGAGCGCGTCGCCAGCCAGGCGCTGCGCCAGGCCGATGACTGGCGCAGCAGCGCGGCCAGCGTCGAGGAACATCTCGCCGACCAGTTGCTGCTGCCCCTGGCGCTGGCCGGTGGCGGCAGTTTCACCACGCCGCAACCCAGCGAACACCTGCTGAGCAACCGCGCGGTGATCGAGGCCTTCCTGCCAGTGCGAATCGCATGCGAGCCGCGCGTGGCGGGCGGACAGCACATCCGCATCACGCCGGCTTGACGCTTTCCTAACGGGTCGAGGGATAGAGTGCCGCCCCAGTCACCCCATCCCGCGCGTGTGCCCGCCGCCTTGGCACACGGGAGTCCCCATGGCGCACCGCGCCGCCCTCGCCCTGCTCTTCAGCGCGCTGCTCGCCGGCTGCGGAACCACCCACGAAACCCTCGTCGCCCAGGGCTATCCACCGGCCTACGCCGACGGCTATGACGATGGCTGCGGCAGTGGTCGCCAGGCGGCCGGCGCCATCAGCGGCGAGTTCCGCAAGAACGTGCCGCGCTATCTGGATGACCCCAGGTACGCCCTGGGCTGGAACGACGGATTCCAGCAATGCCAGGCCTCGCGCGTGAGCCAGGAACGCCGGGAGTACGAAGCGCAACGCAGCAGCGACCGGGACCGCGACTGGGAACAGCAGAAGGACCGCGCGCTGTCCCACGCCTTGCGCGGCAACTGACCGCTGCGGCAATCATCCGCACCGCCAATGCCCCGTGCGCTTGACTCCGGTCAAACCGGCGGCATTGTCCCTGGCCTCTCCTTGATCCCAGAAGCAACCAAAAGCCTGAGACAAGGAGACTCCACATGCAGCCCTTCAAACTGGCGCTGAGCAGCCTGCTGCTGTCCGTCAGCACGGCGGCGGCGGCGCAAGCGAATGCAGACATCCTGCGCGATAACGCCAACAGCATTTTCAAGCCCATTCCGGAGCAGGCCAGCGACAAGCTCGATGGCAAGCAGGTGGAACTGGGCCGGCAGCTGTTCTTCGAGCCGCGCCTGTCCGCCAGCCACGTGATCAGCTGCAATACCTGCCACAACATCGGCACCGGCGGTGCCGACAACGTGCCCGCCTCCAGTGGCCATGCCTGGCAGAAGGGCGCGCGCAACTCGCCCACCGTGTTCAACGCGGTATTCAACGTCGCGCAGTTCTGGGATGGCCGCGCCAAGGACCTGGAAGAACAGGCCAAGGGCCCGGTGCAGAACCCGGTGGAGATGCACAACACGCCGAAGAACGTCGAGGCCACGCTGCGCAGCATGCCGGAGTACGTCACCGCCTTCGAGAAGGCCTTCCCCGGCGACAAGCAACCAGTGAGCTTCGACAACATGGCCCGCGCGCTACAGGCCTTCGAATCGACCCTGATCACTCCGGACTCGCGCTTCGACCAATACCTCAAGGGCAACGAAGACGCCCTCGACGCCAAGGAAAAGAAGGGCCTGCAGACCTTCATGAGCTCGGGCTGCATCAGTTGCCACAACGGCGTGAACCTGGGCGGCCAGGCCTATTTCCCGTTCGGCCTGGTGAAAAAGCCCGACGGCAAGGTCCTGCCCAGCGGCGACAAGGGGCGCTTCGAAGTGACCAAGACGCAGAACGACCAGTATGTGTTCCGCGCCGCGCCCCTGCGCAACATCGCGCTGACCGCGCCGTATTTCCACAGCGGGCAGGTCTGGGACCTGGAGGAAGCGGTGGCGATCATGGGCACCGCGCAACTGGGCAAGCAGCTCAACACCGAGGAAGTCGGCGACATCGTCGCCTTCCTCAAGACCGTCACCGGCAAGCAGCCCAAGGTGGAGTACCCGCTGCTGCCGCCGAGCACCGCCAGCACGCCGAAGCCGGTGGATTGATCGGCCACTCCCCAACCTGTAGGGCGGATAACCTGGAACAGGTTATCCGCCGATCGTGGCACGGCGGATAACGCTGACGCGTTATTCGCCCTACGGCAGGCCGCAATTGGCGCGTGCGGAAAGGAAAAACGGGCCCGCTGGGCCCGTTCTTCACATCGGCGGAGCGATCAGACCACGCCCTGGGCCAGCATGGCGTCGGCGACCTTGACGAAGCCGGCGATGTTGGCACCCTTCACGTAGTTGATCCGGCCGTTCTCTTCGCCATGGGTGACGCAGGCGTGGTGGATGTTCTGCATGATGCCGTGCAGGCGCTGGTCCACCTCGCCGGCGCTCCAGTGCAGGCGCATGGCGTTCTGGCTCATCTCCAGGCCGCTGGTGGCGACGCCGCCGGCGTTGGAGGCCTTGCCCGGCGCGTAGAGGATGCCGGCCTCGAGGAAGATATCCACAGCCGCCAGGGTCGAGGGCATGTTGGCGCCCTCGGCGACGCAGATGCAGCCGTTGCCCAGCAGGGCGCGCGCGTCCTCCGCGTCCAGCTCGTTCTGGGTGGCGCAAGGCAGCGCGATATCGCAGGCCAGCGACCAGGGGCGTTGCCCCGGCAGGAAGCGCAGGCCGGCGCCGCTCAGTTCGCTGAGACGGCCACGGCGGACGTTCTTCAGCTCCATGACCGCCTCCCACTGCTCCAGGCTCAGGCCGGCCTCGGCGAACAGGGTGCCTTCGGAGTCGGACAGCGAGATCACCTTGCCACCCAGCTCCATCACCTTCTGCGCCGCGTACTGGGCCACGTTGCCGGAGCCGGAGATGGCCACGCGCTGGCCGTCGAAATCGCTGTCGCGGGCCTTGAGCATTTCCTGGGCGAAGTACACGCAGCCGTAGCCGGTGGCTTCCGGGCGGATCAGGCTGCCGCCGTAGGCCAGGCCCTTGCCGGTGAGCACCGAGGTGAACTCGTTGGACAGGCGCTTGTACTGGCCGAACAGGAAGCCGATCTCGCGGGCGCCGACGCCAATGTCACCGGCCGGCACGTCGAGGTCAGCGCCGACATGGCGGAACAGCTCACTCATGAACGACTGGCAGAAGCGCATGACTTCGGCGTCGCTCTTGCCCTTGGGATCGAAGTCCGAACCGCCCTTGCCGCCGCCCATGGGCAGCGAGGTCAGGGAGTTCTTGAACACCTGCTCGAAGGCCAGGAACTTCAGCACGCCCAGGTTCACCGAGGGGTGGAAGCGCAGGCCGCCCTTGTACGGGCCGATGGCGCTGCTCATCTGGATGCGGAAACCGCGGTTGACCCGCACTCGCCCGGCGTCGTCGACCCAGGGCACGCGGAACAGGATCGCGCGTTCGGGCTCGACGATGCGTTCGACGATGCCGGCCTGCAGGTAATGCGGATGGGCTTCGAGGAACGGCCAGAGGGAGCGCAGCACCTCTTCCACCGCCTGGTGGAATTCGGGCTGGTCGGGGTCGCGCCGCTTGAGGCGCTCGAGGAACGAGTCAACGGATTGCGTCATGTCTACACCGGTCTTTTCTGGTTATGTGATGCTTTTTGCCGGCCGACTCTAACAAGCCAGGACGCACTCAGATAGTGCGCGATGACGCTTTTATGAATCTTTTTGGTGCAAATATATAAACCCGGTGCCTGCCAAACCAGCAGGGAAACGGAAATTTGTATACAAAATCAACGTGATATTTCGCCAAAACCACCCAGGACGCCCAGGATGCCTACCCGCCCCGTCGTACTGCTCGCCGCCCTCGCCTGCGCGCTCGCCCTGCCCGCCCAGGCCGCCATGAAGCTCGGCAACTTCACCCAGTCCGGCCCGCTGCTGGTGGCCGACACCTTCGACAGTGAAGTCATCCACAAGTCGAACTTCAGCACCGACAACCTCGAACGCATGGCCCGCCAGCTGGAGGACCAGCAGCGCGCCCTGGACAACCAGGCGCGCACCATCGAACAGTTGCAGCGCCAGCTGGAAGAACAGCGCCGCGCGCTGGACGAGCTCAAGCGCGGGCGCTGAAGCGCGCCAACGAAAACGGGGCCCGAAGGCCCCGTTTGGTGTCGCTGAAGCGGCTTACGCCAGCTTCTTGTAGCGCACGCGGTGCGGCTGCGAGGCAGCGTCGCCCAGGCGCTTCTTGCGGTCGGCTTCGAACTCGGTGTAGTTGCCTTCGAAGAAGACCACCTTGCCGTCGTCCTCGTAGGACAGGATGTGCGTGGCGATACGGTCCAGGAACCAGCGATCGTGGGAAATCACGATGGCGGCGCCGGGGAAGTCCAGCAGCGCTTCTTCCAGTGCGCGCAGGGTTTCCACGTCGAGGTCGTTGGACGGTTCGTCGAGCAGCAGCACGTTGCCGCCCTGCTTCAGGGTCAGGGCCAGGTGCAGGCGGCCGCGCTCACCACCGGAGAGGTCCTTGACGAACTTCTGCTGGTCGCCGCCCTTGAAGTTGAAGCGGCCGACGTAGCTGCGCGACGGGACTTCGTAGTTGCCGATCTTGATCTGCTCGAAACCGTCGGAAACCTGCTCCCACACGGTCTTGTTGCCTTCGAGGATCTCGCGGCTCTGGTCGACGCTGGCGATCTGCACGGTGTCGCCGATCTCGATGCTGCCCGAGTCCGGTTGTTCCTTGCCGGTCAGCATGCGGAACAGGGTGGATTTACCCGCGCCGTTGCCGCCGATCACGCCGACGATTGCGCCCTTGGGAATGCTCAGCGACAGATTGTCGATCAGCACGCGCTCGCCGTAACCCTTGCTGACGTTGTGCAGCTCGATGACCTTGTCGCCCAGGCGCGGACCGGCCGGGATGTAGATCTCGTTGGTCTCGCTGCGCTTCTGGAATTCCTGCGACTGCAGTTCCTCGAAGCGCTGCAGGCGGGCCTTGGACTTGGCCTGGCGGCCCTTGGCGCCCTGGCGCACCCACTCCAGTTCGGCCTTCATGGCCTTGGCGTGGGAAGCTTCCTGCTTGGCTTCCTGGGCCAGGCGGTTGGCCTTGGATTCCAGCCAGCCGGAGTAGTTGCCTTCGAACGGGATGCCGTGGCCACGGTCCAGTTCGAGGATCCAGCCGGCGACGTTGTCGAGGAAGTAGCGGTCGTGGGTGATCGCCACCACGGTGCCGGGGAAGTCGTGGAGGAAGTGTTCCAGCCAGGCGACGGAGTCGGCGTCCAGGTGGTTGGTCGGTTCGTCCAGCAGCAGCATGTCGGGGGCCGACAGCAGCAGGCGGCACAGCGCCACGCGGCGCTTCTCGCCACCGGAGAGGTGTTCGATCCTGGCGTCCCACGGCGGCAGGCGCAGGGCGTCGGCGGCGACTTCCAGCTGGCGCTCCAGGTTGTGGCCGTCGGAAGCCTGGAGGATGGCTTCCAGCTTGGCCTGCTCGGCGGCCAGGGCGTCGAAGTCGGCGTCCGGCTCGGCGTAGGCGGCGTAGACCTCGTCCAGGCGCGCCTGGGCCTGTTTGATCTGGCCGACGGCCTCTTCGACGATGTCGCGTACGGTGGCCTGCGGGTCGAGCTTGGGCTCCTGCGGCAGGTAGCCGACGTTGATGCCCGGCATCGGGCGGGCTTCGCCTTCGATCTCGGTGTCGACGCCGGCCATGATGCGCAGCAGGGTGGATTTACCCGCGCCGTTCAGGCCGAGCACGCCGATCTTGGCGCCGGGGAAGAACGACAGGGAAATGTCCTTGAGGATTTCACGCTTGGGCGGCACGACCTTGCCGACCCGATGCATGGTGTAGACGTATTGAGCCATGGATGACCTAGCTTCTGGATGAATGGTGGACTGCGCTGGCCTGGCGGCTGCGCCCCTGCGGCAAGGCCGCCCGGGGGCGCGGGCGCGACCATTGGCCGCGGTTGGCGCGTGGAACCGGCGACGACAGGGCCGGTTTCGCGGGATAATGGGCGCATCGTTCAACGCGCGCGTGCGGCAAAGCTACCGGATTGGTCCCTGAAGGGCAAACCACGCTCGTCGCCCATACTGGCACTTGGCCCTGCTTCCGGGCATGCTAGCGCTCGCCGAACCCCGTCGTTTCGACCCAGGTAGCCGCTCCTTGTCCAAACCTTCCCGCCCCCCGGCCACTTTGCCCCGATCAGGACGGCTGGCCATCCGGAGCGCCCTGCTGCTGGTGCCGTTGATGCTCGGCCTGCTGCTCTGGCAACTGAGCCAGGAGTACCTCGGCCAGCAGCGCTACGAACGCGAGCGGGTGGCCCTGTACGGCCAGGAAATCGCCCACCAGCTGGGCCTCGCCCTGGAACTCAAGGCCCAGGCGGCGCGCAGCCTGACCCGCCAGGGCCTGCAGCGCGGCGAGGAACCGGCGCTGCTGCTGGAAGAGCTGCGCCAGGTATTCCCGGCGCTGCGCAGCCTGGCCTGGTACGACGCCCAGGGCGTCGTACAACTCGATACCGCCCCCGCCAGCGCCGACGACGCTTTCATCGCCGACCTGCTGCGCCGCGGCCACGACAGCGACTACCACTACGCTTTCAACGACGCCGCCGCCACCGGCCAGGTCTACCTGCTGCTGCGCCCGCGCGACGGCGCCGAGGCGCCCTTCGCCGTGCTCCGCCTGGACGCCCGCGTGGCACGCCAGCAATGGACCGCGCGCATCGCCACCGGCAGCGACGCCTGGCGCCTCGAAGACAGCGCCGGGCACCTGATCCTGGCCGGCCGCGACGTCGCCCTGCCGCCCTCCCAGGCCAGTGCCGACAAGCCCGCCGCCCTGGCCATCGCCAACAGCGACTGGCAGGTGCGCCCGCTGTACGACGGCGGCGCCGCCCCCGGTTTGCAATGGTCGCGCCTGGCCGGCGAGTTCGGCCTGCTGCTGGTGCTCGCCGGCATCAGTTGCGCCGCCCTGCTGCGCCTGCAGCGTGAACAGCAGAGCCTGCGCGCGCTGACCGCCGACTCGCAGTCGCGCCTGCACCAGGCCGCCCAGGCCCTGGCGGCGATCGACGAGCGGGTGCTGGTGACCCGCGCCGACGGTCGCCTGGCCTACCTCAACCCGCCGGCCGAGCAACTGCTCGGCGTCAGCACCGAGGACGCCGCCCAGCACTACCTGGCGCGCCTGCTGCCGGAGCTGGCCCAGGGTGCGCTCGACGACGGGGGCACGCCGCCACAACAGGTGACACTGGAGCGCAACGGCCGCCGCCGGCTGTTCGCCATCAGCCGCCATCCGCTGGAGGACAGCCAACTGGCGGATGTCGCCTCGTGGGTGCTGCGCGGCAACCACGAACCGGGCGGCCAGGTCTGGGTGCTGCGCGACGTCACCGAGGAGCAGCGCTCGCTGCAGGTGCTGGAGGAAACCCGGCGGCGCTATCAGGACATCTTCGACGGCGTCGGCGTGGCCCTCTGCGTGCTCGACCTCTCCGACCTGCGGCGCTTCTTCGTCGACAACGGCCTGCGCGACGAGGCCGGGCTGAACGCCTGGCTGGCGCGCGGCGAGGAACGCTGGCCGCAGCTGCTGCGGCAGATCCGCGTCAGCGAGGTCAACGAGGTGGCCAAGCGCATGCTCGGCGTCGACAGCGGCGAGGAAGCCTGGCAGCAACTGATCGGCGACCGTCCGCGACGCCCCGGCAGCGTGCGCGCGCGGCTGATCGAGGCGGTGCTCGGCAACGCCGGGGCAATCGACCAGGAGGTCGCGATCCAGACCCGCCAGGGCGAGGCGCGCCACTTCTGGCTGCAACTGCGCATGCCCGAGCGCCTGCAGGACTACCGCGCGGTGACCCTCAGCCTGTCCGACATCAGCAGCCGCAAGCAGGTCGAGCTGTCGCTGATGGAGCGCGAGAAATTCTGGTCCGACGCGGTGCGCGCGGTGCCCGACACCCTG
The DNA here is from genome assembly GCF_029335315.1 of Pseudomonas citronellolis. GTDB lineage: Bacteria > Pseudomonadota > Gammaproteobacteria > Pseudomonadales > Pseudomonadaceae > Pseudomonas > Pseudomonas citronellolis_A. Next base: position 9,722 of record NZ_JARJLT010000067.1, on the reverse strand, counting down.
TACATCCACGACATCACCGCGCGCCGGGTGATCTTCAGCAACCACCACCTGGGCAGCCAGCTGGGCTACAGCGACGATGAGCTGCGGCAGATGGGCGAGCGCTTCTGGGAAGCCCTGCTGCACCCGGACGATGTCGAGTACTACTGGCGCGTGCGCAACCTGCAGCAGGTGATCGGCGACAACCTGCTGCTCGACAGCCTGCTGCGCTGGCGCCACCGCGACGGCAGCTGGCACTGGTTCGACGTCCGCGAGCAGGCCTTCAGCCGTGGCGCCGATGGCCGCGTGGCGCGCCTGATCGGGGTGGCCAAGGACATCACCGAAACCGTCGAGGCGAGCAACTCGCTGCGCGAAAGCAGCCGCCGCTACCAGATGCTGGCGGAAAGCATCAGCGACGTGATCCTGACCACCGACGCGCACCTGCACATCGACTACATCAGCCCGTCGATCGAGCAGACCTTCGGCTACAGCCCGGACTGGCTGCTGAACAACGACCTGCAGCAGATCGCCGCCAACCCGGCGCAGCTGACCCGCCTGAACGACCTGCTCGAACGCGTGCGCGACGCCATAGGCGCGCCGCGCCGGCTGGCCGCGCTGCGCGAATCCAGCGCGGTGCACCTGTTCACCTTCGACTGCCTGCGCGCCGACGGCCGCAAGGTGCCGGTGGAACTGCGCATCGCCCTGATGTGGGACGACGCCGGGCGCTTCGTCGGCCTGCTCGGGGTGGCCCGCGACATCAGCCAACAGCGTCGCGCCGAGCGCGAAATGCGCATGGCCGCGACGGTATTCGAACACTCCACCGCGGCGATCATGGTCACCGACCCGGCCGGCTACATCGTCCAGGTCAACGACTCCTTCTCGCGCCTCACCGGCTACGGCACCGCCGAAGTGCTCGACCAGCAGCCGCGCATGCTCACCGCCGACCAGCAGGAAGCCAACCAGCTCAAGCACGTGCTGGACAGCCTGCAGCGCAGCGGCAGCTGGGAAGGCGAGATCCTGCAGAAGCGCAAGACCGGCGAGCTGTACCCGTCCTGGGTCGGCATCACCGCGGTGCAGGACGAGGAAGGCGACCTGGTCAGCTTCGTCTGCTTCTTCAGCGACATCAGCGAGCGCAAGGCCAGCGAGCGGCGCATCCATCGCCTGGCCTACTACGACGCCCTCACCCACCTGCCCAACCGCACGCTGTTCCAGGACCGCCTGCACACCGCGTTGATGCAGGCCGAGCGCCATCGCCAGTGGGTGGTGCTGATGTTCCTCGACCTCGACCGCTTCAAGCCGATCAACGACTCCCTCGGCCACGCCGCCGGCGACCGCATGCTCAAGGAAGTGGCCGAGCGCCTGAGCCAGTGCGTGGGCGACAACGACACCGTGGCGCGCATGGGCGGTGACGAGTTCACCCTGCTGCTGCCGGGCCAGGAAAGCCGCGACAAGGCGCTCAAGCGCGCCATCCAGGTGGCCGAGCGCATCCTCTCCAGCCTGGCCCGGCCGTTCACCCTGGAAGGCCGCGAGTTCTTCGTCACCGCCAGTATCGGCGTGGCCCTGTCGCCGCAGGACGGCGCCGAGCTGAGCCAGCTGATGAAGAACGCCGACACCGCCATGTACCACGCCAAGGAAGTCGGCAAGAACAACTTCCAGTTCTACCAGGCCGAGATGAACGCCCGCGCCCTGGAACGCCTGGAGCTGGAAAGCGACCTGCGCCGGGCCATCGAGCTGAACGAGTTCGTCCTCCATTACCAGCCGCAGTTCACCGGCGACGGCCGCCGCCTGACCGGCGCCGAGGCCCTGCTGCGCTGGGAACACCCGACGCGCGGGCTGATTCCGCCCGCCGAGTTCATCCCGGTGCTGGAGGAGCTGGGCCTGATCGCCCAGGTCGGCGACTGGCTGCTGGCAGAAGCCTGCCGCCAGCTGCGCAGCTGGCACCGCGACAAGGTGCGGGTGCCGAAGGTCTCGGTGAACCTCTCGGCCCGGCAGTTCGCCGACGGCCAGTTGGGCACGCGGATCGCCGCCATCCTCATGGAAACCGGCATCCCCCCGGCCTGCCTGGAGCTGGAACTGACCGAAAGCATCCTGATGAGCGACGTCGGCGAGGCCATGCACATCCTTTCCGGGCTCAAGCGCCTGGGCCTGGCCATCGCGGTGGACGACTTCGGCACCGGCTATTCCTCGCTGAACTACCTCAAGCAGTTCCCCATCGACGTGCTGAAGATCGACCGCGGCTTCGTCGACGGCCTGCCCCACGGCGAGCAGGACGCGCAGATCGCCCGCGCGATCATCGCCATGGCCCACAGCCTGAACCTGATGGTGATCGCCGAGGGCGTGGAGACCCAGGCCCAGCTGGACTTCCTCCGCGAGCACGGCTGCGACGAGGTGCAGGGCTTCCTGTTCGGCCGGCCGATGACCGCCGAGCAGTTCGCCGCGCTGTTCTCCAGCAACGCCCTGTTCCTGCTGGGCTGACGCGATACCCCCCCCCCCACAGGAGCGCGCCCTGCGCGCGAATCGCGGGCGCGGCCCGCTACATGAGAATGGAGCGGGAATGACAGTCGTGGGGCGCATAACGCCCCAGGCGTTATCCGCCGTCGGCCTCCGCGCCAGGGCCATCGGCGGATAACCGCGAACGGTTATTCGCCCTACGGTGCTCTTCGGCGCAGTCGGCAAGACAGTTGCCCCTACGCCGCCAGCGTGAAGCCCGCTTATCCGCCACATGACCGCCTTTCATATGCCAGCACGCGCGGGCTGGGGTAGAATGCGGCCCTTTCCCAGCACCGATCCTTATGAGGACCGCCATGTTCAGCCGTGATTTGACCCTCGCCCGCTACGATGCCGAACTCTTCGCCGCGATGGAGCAGGAAGCCCAGCGCCAGGAAGAGCACATCGAGCTCATCGCCTCCGAGAACTACACCAGCCCGGCGGTGATGGAAGCCCAGGGTAGCGTGCTGACCAACAAGTACGCCGAAGGCTATCCGGGCAAGCGCTACTACGGCGGTTGCGAATACGTCGACGTGGTCGAACAACTCGCCATCGACCGCGCCAAGCAACTGTTCGGCGCCGACTACGCCAACGTCCAGCCGCACTCCGGCTCCCAGGCCAACAGCGCCGTGTACATGGCCCTGCTGAACGCCGGCGACACCGTGCTGGGCATGAGCCTGGCCCACGGCGGCCACCTGACCCACGGCGCCAGCGTCAGCTTCTCCGGCAAGATCTACAACGCCGTGCAGTACGGCATCAACGACAACGGCCTGATCGACTACGACGAAGTCGAGCGCCTGGCCGTCGAGCACAAGCCGAAGATGATCATCGCCGGCTTCTCCGCCTACTCGCAGATCCTCGACTTCCCGCGCTTCCGCGCCATCGCCGACAAGGTAGGCGCCTACCTGTTCGTCGACATGGCCCACGTCGCCGGCCTGGTCGCCGCCGGCCTGTACCCGAACCCGGTACCCTTCGCCGACGTCGTCACCACCACCACCCACAAGACCCTGCGCGGCCCGCGCGGCGGCCTGATCATCGCCCGCAAAAACGAAGAGCTGGAGAAGAAACTGAACTCCGCGGTCTTCCCGGGTGGCCAGGGCGGCCCGCTGGAGCACGTCATCGCCGCCAAGGCCGTGTGCTTCAAGGAAGCCCTGCAGCCCGAGTTCAAGGCCTACCAGGCCCAGGTCGTGAAGAACGCCCAGACCATGGCCCAGGTGTTCATCGAGAACGGCTACGACGTGGTTTCCGGCGGTACCCAGAACCACCTGTTCCTGCTCAGCCTGATCAAGCAGGACATCACCGGTAAGGACGCCGACGCCGCCCTGGGTCGCGCCTTCATCACCGTGAACAAGAACAGCGTACCGAACGACCCGCGCTCGCCGTTCGTCACCTCGGGCCTGCGCATCGGCACCCCGGCCGTGACCACCCGCGGCTTCAAGGAAGACGAGTGCCGCCAGCTGGCCGGCTGGATCTGCGAGATCCTCGCCAACCTGGGCGACGAGGCCGTCGAAGGCCGCGTGCGCGAGCAGGTCAAGGCCCTGTGCGCCAAGTTCCCGGTATACGGCAACTAAGCCCGCACCGCGAACACGAAAAAGCCCGGCGAATGCCGGGCTTTTTCATTGCTGTGATCCTCAGTTGGCGCCGTGCGGCCGCCAGCTCAGGATGCAGGTCAGTTCGCGGCTGTGCTCCGGATCCCGGCAGCGCTCCTGCTCTGTGCGCCCTTGGAAGTACTGGCTACGGATCAATTGTTGCTGCTGGAGATAGACCTGAATGCCGATCACCGCCAGGAAGATCGCTACCAGACCGACCGTCAGGATGACAGCGAAATGACGGCGCACGGGCGCCAGGATGGTCTCCGCGCCCAAGGCGAGTACATGGGTACGCATCTCCAGATACATAGCCCCGAGTGCGAGAACCGTCAGCGGCACGCACGCCAACCAGAACGCGCTGCCTTTCAGACCGAGAGTCAGCGCAACGAGGACGCCCGCCCCTGCGGCCAGGGCGCCATGCCGCAGCGGGCGCATCCCGGCTCCTTGCTCGTGCCAGCGAGCGGGCAACAGCACGCCGCTCAACCAGTAATCGAAGCGATTCAGGCGATTGCCGGTGAGCGCTCGAAACACGCGCAGCAGAATGGAGCTCACACCGAAGGGGATGGTGGAGAACACCGCCAGCGTCAGCAGGTTGGGTAACAGCTCGGCCAGGCTCGACGCCTTTCCGGGCAGCCAGAACAGGCCCAGGACCATCACCACGATCATCCACAAGATGAAGAAGCGGACATTCCAACCAGCCTCGGCGCGCGGCAGATCCCGCCAGAACCCCGGATCGCGCTGACCATCGGGCAGATGCTGGAGCAGATGCGGGTAGCGATACTGCAGGGTATCGGCGATTCGCTGGCAGCAGGTCCAGTCGGCGGCACCGAAGTCGGCGCTGAATCGACGGCGCTGGTAGAGGTCAAAGGGCGTCAGCATCAGCCGCGCGGCGCGCTGTTCCGGACGCAGGTCCCAGGTCCGCGCATCGCTCTGCAGGGTCTCGAAGTAGCTCTGCGCGTCGCGGCGCTGCAACAAGGCGTTCCATAAGTGTTCGGCGCAATTGGGAACATGCTTGCCCTCCTGCCAGCCGAACTGACTGGCGACCCGGCAGAAGGCGCCCTCCGGCCACCAGGTAACCTCCAGCATCAGCTCGACCACCGCCTCGTCCAACAACGCCCGCGCATCGTAGCTTTGCAGCCAGGGCAGGCGGCGCAAGGCGGCCAAGCCGGCCTCGAAGTCAGCGAGCCGCCCCTCGTCGAAGAACACCCGCAGTTGCTGCATGCGCCCGCGCAGCAGTCTGGCGCGCACCTTCAGGCATTCGTCCTCGGACAAAGCAGAACACCGATCGACCTCCAGCCAGGCGAACTCGGTACAAGCCGCGTCCAGCAGCTCGTGGCCATGCAGGCCATCCAGGCAAAGCTGCAGCAAGGCCCGCTCGAAAGCGGCGGCCAGCCCGGCTTCGGTGGCACGCTGCCTGCGCTCGGATAACGTCGAAGGCGCGATCCCCTCCAACAGCGGCTGCAATTGCAGCTGCACGGGCAACTCGACGGGTTGCTCGGCGCCCCGTTCAAACGGTGGAACGAGGGGCTGAACGCTGGGCTGGACAAGTGGTGCCGGCTGTTCGTCAGCCGCCTCCTCGACGTGCCAGCGCACCCAGTTCAGCGCCTGTTCATAGGCTTCGCGCAGGGCCTGGAAAGCCTGCGCATCCTCGTCCGGCCGGGTGACCTTGAGCAACCGCGCGTATTGACGCTTGATGCTCCGCTCATCGGCCTCGGCGTCCAGGCCGAGAATCTCCCAACAGCTCATCGCAGCCTCCTCAGCGCCAGGATGGACGTTCGAGCTCGTCGAGCTGCGCTTCGATCGACGCGCGCAGACTGTCGATGCGCTGCGGGTCCTGCTCGCCCAGCACCTGCTGGAAATGCCCGACCATCTGCGCCAGCGCTTCCCGCGTGTCGCCCAGGTGTTCCTGGTAGAGGCGCTCCAGACGCGCCAGCAAGGTCGTGTTGAGCAACTGGTCGCGCGGGTGCACCTTCAACTGCGCCAGCGCCGCCAGGCGCTCGCGGATTTCCTCGGGGGTCAGCACGCCGGGGTTCTTCTCGATGACCAGGCTGTGCCGCGTGCCGCTCTCCGGCAGCGTCACCTCCGCTTCGAGAATGCCGTTGTTGTCGTAGGTGAAGCGCACGTCCAGCTTGACCTCGCCCGCCTTGCGCGGCGGCACCGGGATATCCAGTTCGCCAAGGGCGATGTTGTCCTTCACCAGGCGGCTCTCGCCCTGGTAGACCTGCAGCAACACCCGGCTCTGGCCGTCCTGCAGGGTCTGCACGGTCTTCACCCGGCTCACCGGCACCACGCTGTTGCGCTCGATGATCGGCAGGTAATGCCCACTTTCGTACTGACGGCCGAACTGCACGGTGGTCTCGATGCCCAGGGTGTAGGGGCATACGTCGGTCAGCACCACCTCCTCGAGGGCGGCGGCACGGCTTTTCAACGCGGCCTGCACGGCGGCGCCCAGGGCTACCGCTTCGTCGGGATTGATGTGCAGGGCCGGGAAGCGGCCGAACAGGCCGGCAGCCAACTTGCGCACCAGCGGCATGCGCGTGGTGCCGCCCACCATCAATACCTCATCGAGGTCGGCGACGCGGATACGCGCGTCGCGCAGCGCGCGTTCGATCGGCCCGCGCAGGCGCTCCAGCAGCGCGCCGCTGACCTTCAGCAGGTCGTCCTGGCTGATTTCCAGTTCCCACTGGCGTCCGCCATGGCTGAAGCCGAAGGTCTCGCTCGCCTGCTGGCCCAGCGCCTGGCGCACGCGTTCGGCCTCGCGGCGCAAGCGATGCTGGACGCCGGGAGCGGCAACGTCGGGGAACTGGCGGTCCTGCCGCTGGCTCGCGATGAAGTGCTGTACCAGGGCGTTGTCGAAATCCTCGCCGCCGAGGAAGTTGTCGCCGGCGCTGGCGCGCACCTCCATCACGCCCTCGAAGAGTTCGAGAATGGAAACATCGAACGTGCCGCCGCCGAGGTCAAAGACCAGGAACGACGTTTCCTTGTCCTTGTGGTGCAGGCCATAGGCCAGCGCCGCCGCGGTGGGTTCGTTGACCAGCTTCTCGACTTTCAGGCCGGCCAGCTCACCGGCGATGCGCGTTGCCTTGCGCTGCGCGTCGCTGAAATACGCCGGCACGCTGATGACGGCCTCTTCCACGGGCTCGCCATAGGCGCGCTCGACATCTTCCTTCAGGCTACGCAGCAGCAATGCGGAGAGCTCTTCGGGGCGGAAGCGGCGCTGGCCCAGGGCGGTCTCGTGGCCGCTGCCCATGTGCCGCTTGAACAGCGCGGCGGTCAGTTCGGGGTGGGTCTGCAGGCGCTCGCGGGCGGCCTGCCCGACCAGTACCCGGCCCTCGTCGTCAAGGCCGACCACGCTCGGGGTGATGACGCTGCCCAGGGAGTTGGCCACCAACCGCGGGCCATCCCCGAACCACACGGCCACCAGGCTGTTGGTGGTGCCAAGATCGATGCCGACAATCATTGCGAACGTACTCCTCCGTGCGCCGATAGCGGACGACGCACTCTCCCTGAGTAATGAAGCCTCGGATTAGAAACAATGGCGATAAGCCAGTAAACCCCCAGGTATCTGAATTCTGCTCGCGCCCTAGCGCTCGGTAGCGGGCGCAGCGCGCAACGCGTTGAGCTGGCGCGCCAGCGCTTCGGCCTCGGCCTGGCTGTCGAAGCCCTCCAGCATCACCTGGCCGTCGCGCACCGGCTCGGAAACCCGCGGCAGCATGCGCAGGCGGCCGTCGATGACGATCGCCAGGGCCTTGCCGCGCTGGCGCTCGGTCAGTTGGGCCAGGCGCTGGCTGGCGGCGCCATCGAAGGTCACCAGCACGCCGGGGCGGCCGCCGTTGCCGAGCACCACCTCGGCGCGCTGCACGTCGCGCTGGGTCAGTTCCGCGCGGGCGACGACGAGCACCGCCTGGCCCAGCGGGTCGGCCAGGGTGCGGGTCGACGCCGACGGCTTGTCTGCGGTGGCGTGGACATCGAAGCTGTGCTGCGGCGGGCCCGGCGGCGCGCCGGCGCAGCCGCCCAGCAGGGCGATGAGGCAAAGCGGAATCAGGCGTTTCATGGATCGACGAGGATTGCGGGCTTGGGTCTGCGGCGGATGTAGGTTCGACCGCGCGTAGCGCCGGCCGTTACATCAATGATACGCCCCTGCCGCGCTCGCCGCGCCGGCGCGGATCAATCCTCCGGCGGCCCACGCTGGCAGCGGTGGCGACGGCCAACTAGGCTCGTTCGGAAACCGGCCGGCGGGCTCGCTTACCCGCGCTTCCGGCGAGCTGCTATGATGCCCGCCTTTTTTGCCCAGGCCGCGACAAGACGGCCATTCCTGACCGACCGGTCGAGCCGACAAGACGCCCAACCAAGGGAGCACGACATGCTGGAAAAGCTGTTCCAACTCAAGGCGCACAACACCAATGTACGCACTGAAATCCTGGCGGGGATCACCACCTTCCTGACCATGGCCTACATCCTCTTCGTCAACCCGAGCATCCTCGGCGAGACCGGCATGGACAAGGGCGCGGTCTTCGTCGCCACCTGCCTGGCCGCGGCCATCGGCTCGGCGATCATGGGCCTGATCGCCAACTACCCCATCGCCCTCGCCCCGGGCATGGGCCTGAACGCCTTCTTCACCTACACCGTGGTGCTGCACATGGGCCACACCTGGCAGGTGGCGCTCGGCGCGGTGTTCCTCTCGGCGTGCATGTTCTTCGTGATTTCGATCTTCCGCATCCGCGAGTGGATCATCAACAGCATCCCCCTGGCCCTGCGCTCGGCGATCGCCGCCGGCATCGGCCTGTTCCTGGCGCTGATCGCGCTGAAGGAATCCGGCATCGTCGTCGCCAACCCGGCCACCCTGGTGGGCATGGGCGACCTGGCCAGGCCCGAGCCGCTGCTGGCGATCCTCGGCTTCATCCTGATCGTCGCCCTGGAAGCCCGCCGCGTGACCGGCGCGGTGATGATCGGCATCCTCGCGGTGACCTTCATCGCCATCGCCCTGGGCGTCTCCAAGTTCGGCGGCGTGGTGTCGATGCCGCCGTCGCTGGCGCCGACCTTCCTCCAGCTGGACATCAAGGGCGCCCTGGACATCGGCCTGACCAGCGTGATCTTCGCCTTCCTCTTCGTCGACCTGTTCGACAACTCCGGCACCCTGATCGGCGTGGCCAAGCGCGCCGGCCTGATGGGCAAGGACGGGCACATGCCGAAGATGGGCCGCGCCCTGATCGCCGACAGCTCGGCCGCCATGTTCGGCTCGCTGCTGGGCACCTCCACCACCACCAGCTACATCGAATCGGCGGCGGGCGTTTCCGCCGGCGGCCGTACCGGCCTGACCGCCATCGTGGTCGCCCTGCTGTTCCTGCTGGCGCTGTTCTTCGCCCCGCTGGCGGGCAACGTGCCGGCCTTCGCCACCGCGCCCGCGCTGTTCTTCGTCGCCGTGCTGATGGCCTCGGGCCTGGCCGAAATCGACTGGGACGACCTGACCGTGGCCGCCCCCGTGGTGGTCACCGCCCTGGCCATGCCGCTGACCTTCTCCATCGCCAACGGCATCGCCTTCGGCTTCATCACCTGGACCGCCTGCAAGCTGCTCTCCGGCCGCTTCCGCGAGCTGAACTGGGCGCTGGTGATCCTCTCGGTGCTGTTCGTCATCAAGCTGGGCTGGTACAACGCGTAATCAGCATCCAT
>NZ_JARJLT010000066.1 GCF_029335315.1 Pseudomonas citronellolis | reverse complement strand
ATCCAGCAATCGCGGGCGCGGCTCAATCCACCCGCACGCCATAACGCGCCGCCGGCACGCGGCCCGACAGGTACGGCGCCAGGCTCTCGCGGGCGCGGGTGAAGGCGTCGAAACCCTCCATGTCGGGCAGCGCCGGGATGGTGACGACCTCGCCCTGGGCCAGGCCGGCCAGGGCCGCGTCGACCATGTGCCCGACTTCCATGAGGATATCTTCCGGCACATCGACCCCCGAGCGCTCCCAGATCTCGGTGCGGGTGGCGCCGGGCAGCACCGCCTGCACGCGCACGCCCAACGGCGCCAGTTCCTGCTGCATGGACAGGGTCAGGTTGAGGAGGAATGCCTTGCTGCCGCTGTACACGCCGTTGTTCGGGTCCGGCGCCAGGGCCAGGATCGACGCGAGGTTGACGATGGTGCCCTGCCGCCGCGCGGCGAAAGCTCGCGCCGCCGCGCTGGCCAGGCGCATGGTGGCCAGTATGTTGAGGGTGACGATCCGCTCCAGCTGGTCCGGATCGGTGACCGCCAGGCCGCCCATCACCGCCACCCCGGCGTTGTTCACCAGCATGCCGATGCTGGCATCCTCCGCCAGGCGGGCCTCGACGCGGGCGAGGTCCTCGCGGCGGGTCAGATCGGCCGGCAGCACCGCCACATCCACGCCATGCTCGGCGTGCAAACGCTTCGCCAGGGCCTCCAGCCGCGCCGCGTCGCGGGCCACCAGCAGCAGGTCATGGCCCTGGGCGGCAAGGCGCTGCGCGTAAGTGGCGCCAATGCCCGCCGAAGCGCCCGTCACCAATGCGCGCCCCTTCTTGTCGTTCGTACTCATCGCCTATCCTCCGGCCGCCTTGGCCCTGTCATTCGAAATACGGGGCTCGCGCAACGCGCGGAGGCACCCTCGATGGGCGTTCGATCCTAGGCATATACCGGGGCCGGTCAATCGACCGAAATGGCGACGTCATTTGGAGCGACAGGTCCGATGAAGCACAAACGCGACGCCCCGGCCAGGGCCAGGGCCGGGGCGTCGCGTGTTGCGCGAAGGGCTCAGCCCAGCTGCACGCCGTAGCGCTCGGCCGGCAGGCGCAGCGACAGGTTTGGCCCGAGCTTCTGCCGGGCCTGGGTGTAGGCCTGGAAGTCGGCGGCTTCCGGCAACGCCGGGATGGTCACCGCCTCGCCCTGGGCCAGGCCGGCCAGGGCCGCGTCGACCATGTGCCCGACCTCCATCAGCATGGCTTCGGGCAGGTGCTCGATGCCGGCGCCGGAGCGGTCCCAGATCTCGGTGCGGGTCGCCCCCGGCAGTACCGCCTGCACGCGCACGCCGGACGCGGCCAGTTCCTGCTGCATCGACAGGCTCAGGTTGAGCACGAAGGCCTTGGTGCCGCTGTAGCTGCCGTTGAACAGCTCCGGGGCCAGCGCCAGCACCGAGGCGACGTTGATGATGGTGCCCCGGCCGCGCGCGCTGAAGGCCTTGGCGGCGGCGCCGGCGAGGCGCGCCACGGCGATCACGTTGAGCTCGATCATGCTTTCCAGGCGGTCCAGGTCGGTGTCCACCAGGGTGCCGTTGATGGCCACCCCGGCGTTGTTCAGCAGCAGGCTGATGTCGGCGTCCCGGGCCAGGCGCGCCTCGACGCGGGCGCGGTCCTCGCGGCGGGTCAGGTCGGCCGGCAGCACCGCCACGTCCACCCCGAACTCGCCGTGCAGGCGCTCGGCCAGTTGCCCCAGGCGCGCCTGGTCGCGGGCCACCAGCAGCAGGTCGTAGCCCTGGGCGGCGAGGCGTTGCGCGTAGGTGGCGCCGATACCCGAGGAAGCGCCGGTGATCAGGGCGCGGCCGAGCGTGCTGTTCGAACTCATGGTCATCTCCAGTGGGCCAGCCGTGCCGGCCTTGCGTCGAGTGGGATATGGACGCCTGGATGGCGTCCCGAATGGCGGCCTTTGAATTACAACCGTCATTTCTTGATGGAAATATTATGCTCATAATTTTATCTGTCAACGCCCTTTCGACAACGACGACCAACGGCGCGCGGGAGCGCCGCCACGTCCGTCCATCGACCCCGGCCAGGATTAGATTGTCGATTCTAGAGGGCCCGGCGGATGCTGGCGGCGACCGTCACCAGACAAGAACAAGCCGGGGCGATCCCAACCCACTCTGCCTGTTCTACGCTCGGGCCGACGCCCGACGGGAGGTCACATGCGCTTGCGCTGCTTTTTCCTGGGGTGCCAGTGGAGCGAGGGGGCGCTCACCCGCGTGGGTGAGACGCTGATGCTGCATCAACGCTGCAGCCATTGTGGCGCGCAGCGCTATCTGAGTAAGCAGGAAGCGGAGCCGGAGGTCGTCGACCCCGGCGCCTGACGCGCCAGGTGGGCGCCGCCGGGCGGCGGCGCCCACGCGCCTTCAGCGAATGAAGGCCTGGCTGTTGGTGATGGCCATGTCGCCGCCGGGCAGCTCGATCTTGCCCAGGGGCTTGAGGCTGTCGGCATCGAAGATGGCGATGTCGTGCAGGGTGCCGCTCAGGTAGATCTTGTTGCCGGCCTTGTTCAGGTTGACGCAGTAGTACGAGTGGTCGAGGTTGGCCGCGCTCAGCAGCTTCTGCTCCTTGATGTCGTACTTGGTCAGCCGGTTGAGCACGCCGTAGATCAGGTTGGAGTCCTTCGGCGAACGCATGGCGCTGAAGTACACCTCGGTGACCGGACCGAAATCGGTGGTCTCGGTCTTGCCGGTGGCCAGGTTGACGCTGAAGTAGCCGTAGAGGAAATCGGCGGTGGCCGGGTCCTGCTTGGCGTCCTTGAACTTCGCGGTGGTGTACAGCAGCAGGAAGTCGCGGCTGTAGGTCTGCTGGTCCCACACGTAGAGCACGTCCGGCGGCGAGTAGTTCGGGCGCTTCCAGTTGCGGCTGGGAATCGCCACGTCGAACTTGCCGGTCTTCACGTCGACCTTGTAGATGTCCGGGCCGGCCACGTACAGGGTGCCGTCGTCGGCCATCTGCATGATGGTCAGCTGGCGCGGCGCCGGGAAGGTGCGGATCGGCTTGGCGTCCATCCCGCCGTCGGCGGCGTAGACCTGCAGGCGCGGCGGCTGCACCTCGTAGTGCTCGGCGAGGATCTTGGTCGGGTTGGCGATGGCGTAGACCTCCTTGCCATCGCGGCTCACGGTCATGGCGAACATCGACCGCGCGTTCTCCCCCGGCTGCTGCGCGATGGTGGCGTGGAACACCGCCTTGCAGTCGTCCAGCTGCACGCCGTAGATGTCAGCGTAGTGGTTGTTGAGGACGTAGGCGATCTTCTTGTCCGGCGACAGCTGGATCACGCCCGGGCCATAGGCGCCGGGGACCTTGCAGGTCTTGAAGAGCTTGTCGGACTGCATGTCGATGACGTGCAGGTTGTCCGGGTAGTTGGTGGTGACCAGGTACTCGTGGCCGGCCTCCAGGGCCTTGCCTTCGTCGGCCGCGTAGGCCTGCAGCGCGCCGGCGGCCATGATTCCGCCCAGGACGGCGGCGAATGCTTTTCTGGACATGCAGTTCTTCCTCTTGTTCTTCTGTCCGCTCATTTGTCGTCCGGGAATACGGTGCCGAGGTTGCGCCAGTTCTCCGCGGAGGCCTGCGCGTCCTTGTTCCAGTCCTGGTAGGTGCTCATCATGTCCGGCACCTGCGCCGGCCACCAGCAGGGGTCGGAGCACCCGTAGAGGTCGGCTTCCATCGGCTGGCACAGCGACGACACGCCGCCGAACACGTCGATTTCCCAGCCCGGGTCGGTGGTGGAGGCGCAACCGGCGACCGAGTTCATCGCCACCACGTCCTCGATGCGGTCCTCGGCGGCGGCCTGCTCCAGCTGCTGCGCCTTATTGTTGATCGCTTTGAGATGCTTCATGTCAGTGCGCCTTCCGCGGAGTGATGTGGCGGTCGATGAAGCTGGGGTTCGAGGCCATGATCCGGCTGTAGACCTCGATGCCGAAGTCCACCCAGTCCCTCATCAGTTCGCAGTAGTGGTAAGTGGGGTGCGCCGGGTCGCCGTAGCGCGCGTAGCTCTCGTGGTAGCAGCCGCCGGAACACAGGTTGCGGATGCGGCAGCTGGCGCAGCCGGTGTCGGTGCGGTCCAGGCGTTGCGAGAGGAACTCGTTCAGCTCGGCCTGCTTCACCCCGTTGTGCACGTTGCCGAAGGTCGGCAGCGAGGAGCCGGTGAAGCGGTGGCACAGGTTCAGTTCGCCCTTGTGGTCCACCGCCAGCATCTTCAGCCCGGCGCCGCACGGCAGGGCTTTCTTCTGCCCTTCGTGGATGTCGGTGATCAACTGGTGCAGGTTGGAGAAGCCGATGTTGCGCCCCTCCAGCGCTTCCGCCAGGTAGCGGCGGCCCAGCGCCTTCATGTTGGCGAACACCTGCTGCAGCTCTTCGCCGGTGAGGTTGAAGCTGCTGATGTCGCCGGAGGTGACCGGGGCGAAACCGACTTCGGCGAAGCCCATCTCGTTGAACAGGTGATCCCAGATGGTCTCGACGTCGGTGACGCCAGTGGTCAGGGTCACCCGCGCGCCCACCGGACGGCTCTTGTAGCGCGACAGCAGCATGTCGGCCTTGCGCCGCACCACGTCATAGGTGCCCTGCCCGCCCACGGTGATGCGGTTGCGGTCGTGCACCGTCTTCGGCCCGTCGATGCTGATGGAAAGCCCGAAGCGGTGGGCGTTCAGCCAGTCGGCGATCTCCTCGGTGAGCAGCGTGGCGTTGGTGGTCATGACGAAGTCCACCTGCTTGCCCAGCTCGCCGAAACGGCGCTCGCAGTACGCCACCATGTGCTCGATCAGCGGCCGGTTGGACAGCGGTTCGCCACCGAAGAACACCACGGTGTAGCGCTTCTCGTCGGGCGATTCCTTGAGCAGCATCTCCACCGAGGCTTCGGCGGTGTCCGCGCCCATCTTCTTGCCGGCCGAGGGCTTGTCCAGGTCTTCCTTGTAGCAGTAGGTGCAGCTGAGGTTACAGCCGGTGTTGACGTTCAGCACCACGGTGTTGAGCGCGGTGCGGTCGACTTTCTTGATGCCGATTTCCGGCGTCAGCGGCGAGCCGTCGCTGACCAGTTCCAGCGCGATCAGCTCGCGCAGGGTCTCGTCGATTTCCTCGGCGCCGAAGCGCCCGCTCAGACGCTGGGTCAGCTCGGCCGGCGAGCAGGCGTGCCCGCGCAGCGCGTCGATGATCCCGCCGGTCAGCTCGTCGCTGGCGAACAGCGAGGAACTGGGGATGTGGAACAACAGGCGGTCGGCGTCCACCTGCACTTCATGCAGGTTGCGCTCGACCAGATTCAAGATGGCGCCCATGGCGACCTCCCGGAACTTGCTTGGGACACCCCGCCCGCAGGCGGGGGTTCATGCGATCAGTTCATCCGAACCGCGATTCTTCGCGAGAAATCACGGGATCGGCGGGTTGTTCCAGCGCTGCACGGTGACGATCATGTGGCCTTCGCCGGTGCGGGTCTGCCCGGCGTCGTCCACCGCGGCGATCACCTTCAGGTTGCCGGCGTTGTTGGTCATCATCTTGCGCGCGGGGTTGGGGCCGGCGTCGCCCGGGGTGAACACGCCGCTGGCGGCGTCCATCACACCGGCGAACTTGACGTCCTGGTCTTCCTTGGCGCGGTCGTCGAAGGGCTCCACCGTCCAGTTGGCCGGGAACACCCCGATGCGGAACGGCTTGCCGTCGGCGCCCTTGCCCCAGGCCTCGGCGTCGAAGCTGCCCTGGACCTTGGGCGTGGAACCGCCGTTGCCGCCGATGCGCGCCACCGAGAACTCCGGCACCACCTTCACTTCGGCGATGTCCTTGTACACCGCCAGGCTACCGCCCTTGACGCTGCCGACGCTGACTTCGCGCTCGCCGGCGGCGGCCGAAGCGTCGGCCTTGACCTTCACGGTCACGCGCTCGGGGGTTTCCGACACCACGGAGACCACCTCGACGCCCTTGCCGAACGACGGCTTGCCCTTCAGGCCGCTGCCGATGACGCTGACCTCGGTCTCGCTGCCGGCCTTCAGGTACGCCGGCTGCACGCCCAGCACATGGCTGGTGCCGCTGTGCGCGGCGACGAAGTCCAGGCCGCGCTCGTCGTGGGCCTTGTCGAACATGCGGCCCTGCATCTGGCCCTTCAGCGCGGCGAACACCTGGCGCATGGTCACGTCGCCGACGGTGACGTTGCCGCGCCATTCAAAGCCGTTGTACAGCACCGCGCTACCCTCGCCGTTGAACGGGGTGCCGTCGGCGTACTGGCCCTTGACGCTGACCTTGAACTGGTCGTCGGCGCCGCCGGAAACGCTCATGCTGCCGGCCACGTCGCCCTTGCCCGGCATATGCCCGGCGAAGCTCCACTCGCCGGCCAAGGTCTCGGCCTTCGGCCGGTTCTTCTGCCAGTCGCTCCAGGCCTGGCTGTCCAGCGGGAAGCGCTTGGCCAGCTCGGGGACCATCTCTTTCTTGGCCAGGTCGAACCAGTCGCGGTCGCGGGACAGCGCCTGGTACTCCAGCGACGGCCAGCGGCCGAGGTGGAAGTTCACCAGCTTCTCCCACTCCGCCGCCGGGCGACGTTGCAGGGCGATGCGCGCGGCCGAGTGGCAGCGAGCGCACATCTGCTCGAAGTTGGTATCGAATTTCTCGACGGTGTTCAGCCGGCGCTCCATGGCGTAGCGCACCCCGTCGGTCTCGCTGGGCGCCAGGCCCTGCTTGTCGGCGAGGAACTTGACCACCGAGCGGCGCTCGTCGTCGCTGATCTTCAGGCCGTACATCACCTGCATCCGCGCAATGCTCATCAGCCAGCCTTCCGGCGTCTTGCGCTGGTGGCTGATGCGGCTCAGGGAATTGTTGCCTTCGGGTGTGTGGCACGCCATGCACTTGGCGTTGATGATGGTCTGGCCATCGGCGGCGTGGGCCGGTTGCTGCAAGGCCATGGCCATCGCAGCGAGGGTTCCGGCGCCCAGGTAATGCCGAAGTCGTATCAGCTTCAAGATCAGGCCTCCTCGGTATTTCTTGTTGATATTGTTCTGCGCCCACCGCTGGGCGAACAGCTGGTTCCGTCTAGCTCCCAAGCTGTTTAGCAGGTTGTGTGCCACTACCCTGGAAGCCCCGTCGAATCAGGCTTTCGACGAACATCCGGCACACCCTGCGACACGTTGGCGCGTCTAATTTCGCGATTGCTGTCTAACTCTGAGACAGCCCGTCGAGACGCGCCTGCGATCCAGTATGGACGCGCCTGGAAGAAGCGCCCGCGCCCGGCAGCAGCAAGGCGCCGAACAGCATGCAACCCAACCCCAGCCAGACGAACGAGAGCAGCGGGTAGCGGCGGATCACCACCAGGCTCTCGATCGCCTCGCCCTTCTGCCCCATCAGCCGTGGCGAGGCCGGCACCCACACCTGCAGGTCGCCGAGCCAGCCACGGATGATGAAGGGGTGCAGCACGTAGCCACGGTCGGAGGCGAAGCGCGCGTAGTGGTAGTCGAGAATCTCGCACAGCTGACGCACCGGGCCCTGGTAGGCGGGCGGGTTGCCGCGGCTGTCCTGGAACAGCGCGTGGCCCTCCAGTTCGTGGCCGCCCTCGCGCAGCTCCACCTTGGCCAGCGAGCGGTAGCCGGAATAGCTGCGCTGGGTGCCGTCGGGCAACACGCGCATCTGCATGCCGTTGGCCAGGGGCCGCCATTGCTCGAAGGAGGCGTCGGCGGGAATGGTCACCTGCAGGTAGGTGTTCAGCGCCGTGGCCGCCAGGCCGCCGACCAGCGCCACCACCGCGCCGCCGTGGATCAGCGCCACGCCGCCGCTGTAGCGCAGGTTGCCCAGGCGCCGGCTGCGCCACAGGCTGAGGACGCACCAGAGCGCGCAGCTGGCCAGCAGGAAGACGCCGCCCAGCAGCGCCGCGTCCAGCCAGGGCAACACCACCACGACGTTCTGCGAGAGCATGCCCTCGCCGCTGTAGCCGGCGCTCAGCCAGCCGCCGCGCCAACCCACCAGCAGCATCGCCACGGCCATCGCCAGGGTCGCCGCCAGCCCCAGGCGCGGCCGCCCGCAGCGGCGCAGGAAGCTGTAGCCGCCGACCAGGCCGAGCAGCCCGAGCAGCGGTAGCAGCCAGCGCGCCAGGCCGTAGCCGTTCACGTCCCATTGGTCGAAGGCGCGGCGCAGGCTGTGCATCTCCTCGGTACCGGCCCAGGCCGCGAGGGTCTCGAAGAACGGCTTGAGCTCGTCGGGCCGCTCCAGCCCCAGCCACTCGTAGAGATGCGCCTGCAGCAGCGCGCCGAGGGCCAGCAGGGCGCTGCCGGCGAACAGGTAGATGGCCACGTCCAGGGTCCAGTCCGAGCGGGTCTTGCGCGGCGCCGCCGCACCGCCGCGCAATGCGGCCCAGACGGCCAGCGCCAGCAGCGCGGCGGCCAGGCCCAGGTGCGCCAGCCAGGAGGTGCTGCCGATGTAGCGGTGCGAACTGGCCAGCACCGTGCTGCGGGTCACCGCCATGGCGCCGCAGGCCATCGCCGCCGCCAGCAGGCTGAGCAGCGGCAGCAGGCGCCGGTTGGCGCCGTCCGCGCGCCAGCGGCGGGCGCCGTGCAGCACCGCGCCGAGCAGCGCCCAGACCACGAAGGCCGAGGTCTGCACCGGGTCCCAGTGCCACAGCTGGCCGAAGGTGAAGTCCTCCATGGCCCAGGCCATGCCGGCGCCGATGCCGGCGCTGAGCACCAACCAGGCGCGCCGCCCGTAGCGCAGGGCCAGGGCGCTGTAGGCCGTGGCGTTGCCGCGCAGGGCGTCCAGCGCCGCCCCGGCCGGCGCCAGCGCCCAGGCGTAGGCGGCCAGCACCAGGGGCGCGTGGAAAGCCATCCAGAAAGTTTGCAGATGGGCGTTCATGCCCTGGCTGGGCTGCGCCGCGAGCCACTGCGCCGGGGTCGCCGAGAACGGCCCCAGCCAGGCCGAGGTGGCGGCGTACCAGGCGGCCATCAGCGCACCGACACGCCCGCTCCAGCCGCCCTGCCCGGCCTGGCCGCTGGCGATGCTCAGGCAGAAGGTCGCCAGCAGCAGCACCGTGCCCTCGTCGCCGCCCCACAGGTTGCACAACTTCAGGTAGCCGGGCAGCGCGGCGCTGCTGTAGAGCCAGGCGTAGCGCAGCTGGAAGTGGTCGGCGTACAGGTGCAGGGCCAGCGCCAGGCAGGCGCCCCAGAGCGCGCCCAGGGCCAGCGGCCAGGTGTAGCGGCGGGTTTCGGCGCGCAGCGCGCCGAAGGTGCTGAGCGCGGCCGCCGCCCACAGCCAGGCGTTGCCCAGCAACGGCAGCCCCCATAACAGCAGACAGCTCACGGCGCCCGCGCACAGGGCCAGCGGGACGGGGGAAAACGCGGGAATGGACTTCCTCTTGTTCAACTCGGGCCTCCTTGGAGCCGCTCCGCGCCACGCCGTCTGACGCGGCGGGCGGAGCGGCCGGCGAGTCGCTACACATTGCATGCCAGGACCGCGAAATCCTTGCGCCACAGGCACTTGGCGCGCGCGAATGGAAACCTCGCGGTCACAGTATCGTCGCAAATCGCGACACCCTGCCCGGCCTGAGACAAGCCCCTCGGCGGCCGCGATGATGGCGAGTGGATATCCGTCCCGCGGCGTTTATGCTTAGGGGTGGCCCACCCGCCTTGCCGGGCCAGGGCGAAGCCTGCCTGCAGTCCCGCTTCGCGCAATCCGTGTTCCGCTGATTCAACCCCAGGGCCCGAGTACGGCAACACTGGTGAAGCACTCCGGCCTAGCACAAGAACAAGACGGAGAAGAACATGGCGCAGACCTACAGCCCGGCCGCGGGCAACACGCCCCACAGCGGCATCACCAAGGAGGAGCGCAAGGTCATCTTCGCTTCCTCCCTCGGCACCGTATTCGAGTGGTACGACTTCTACCTGTACGGCTCGCTCGCGGCGATCATCGCGAAGCACTTCTTCGCCGGGGTCAACGAGACCACGGCGTTCATCTTCGCCCTGCTCGCCTTCGCCGCCGGCTTCGCGGTGCGCCCCTTCGGCGCCATCGTGTTCGGTCGGCTGGGCGATCTGGTCGGGCGCAAGTACACCTTCCTCATCACCATCGTCATCATGGGCGTGTCCACCGCCCTGGTCGGCATGCTGCCCAGTTACGCCAGCATAGGCGTGGCGGCGCCGATCATCCTCATCAGCCTGCGCCTGCTGCAGGGCCTGGCGCTGGGTGGCGAGTACGGCGGCGCGGCGACCTACGTGGCCGAGCACGCGCCCAAGGGGAAGCGCGGCTTCTTCACCTCGTGGATCCAGACCACCGCGACCCTCGGCCTGTTCCTCTCGCTGCTGGTGATCATGGCTTGCCGCACCGCCATGGGCACCGAAGCCTTCGAGGCCTGGGGCTGGCGGATTCCGTTCCTGCTGTCGATCGTGCTGCTGGCCATCTCGGTGTACATCCGCCTGCAGCTCTCCGAGTCGCCGGTGTTCAAGCGCATGAAGGAGGAAGGCACCTCGTCCAAGGCGCCGCTGACCGAATCCTTCGGCCGCTGGAACAACCTCAAGGTGGTGATCATGGCGCTGCTCGGCGGCACCGCCGGGCAGGCGGTGGTCTGGTACACCGGGCAGTTCTACGCGCTGTTCTTCCTGCTGCAGACCCTGAAGATAGACGCGCAGACCGCCAACCTGCTGATCGCCGGCTCGCTGCTGCTGGGCACGCCGTTCTTCGTGTTCTTCGGCAGCCTGTCCGACCGCATCGGGCGCAAGAAGATCATCATGGCCGGCTGCATCCTCGCCGCCCTGACCTACTTCCCGATCTTCAAGGGCCTGACCGAGTTCGGTAACCCCGACGTGTTCGCCGCCCAGGCGAAGAACCCGGTCACGGTGGTCGCCGACCCCGGCGCCTGCTCCTTCCAGTTCGACCCGGTGGGCAAGGCCAGATTCGTCAGCTCCTGCGACCTGGCCAAGAGCCTGCTGGCGAAGAAAGCCATCCCCTACGAGAACCTCAAGGCCGAGCCCGGCGCGGTGGCGCAGATCCACATCGGCGACAAGGTCATCGCCAGCTTCGAGGGCACCGGCATGGCCGCCACGGACTTCAAGGCGCAGTCCGAGGCCTTCACCGCGCAGATGGGCGCCGCGCTCAAGGAGGCCGGCTACCCCGAGAAGGCCGACCCGGCGAAGATCAACCACCTGGCGGTGCTCCTGTTGCTGACCGTGCTGGTGATCTACGTGACCATGGTCTACGGCCCGATCGCCGCCTGGCTGGTGGAGCTGTTCCCGGCGCGCATCCGCTACACCTCCATGTCGCTGCCCTACCACATCGGTAACGGCTGGTTCGGCGGCTTCCTGCCCACCGTGGCCTTCGCCATGGTGGCGGCCACCGGCGACATCTATTACGGCCTCTGGTACCCAATCGTCATCGCGGTGATGACGGCCATCCTCGGCATCTTCTTCATGCCCGAGACCAAGGACCGCGACATCGGCCACACCTGATCCAGGCCCCGACCACGACGGCCCGCCATGCGCGGGCCGTCGCGCTCCCGGGTGTCTCAGGAGTGTCGCAAGCTGCGACAGTGACGCCGGGGCACGCCTAGCCATTCTGAGAATATTAATATAAATATCAAATACTTAAATAATATCGACCGCGTTGGCATAGCGGTTGCGATAGCCGCCTCGACAACTCAACAAGAGGCAATCGCAATGCTCGCTTCCCTGCCCATCAAGCCCGAATCCCGCGCCTTCCTGCAGCGCGCGCCGAAGATGCTCATCGGCGCCGATTGGACCGGTGCCGCCGATGGCGCCCTCATGGACCTGCGCAACCCTGCCTCCGGCGAAGTGCTCTGCCAGGTGCCGTCCGCCGGCGCCGCCGACGTCGACCGCGCCGTGCGCGCCGCGCGCCAGGCCTTCGACGATTCGCCCTGGAGCCGCATGCGCCCGCGCGAGCGGCAGAACCTGCTGTGGAAGCTCGCCGACCTGATGGAACGCGACGCCGACCTGCTCGCCGAACTGGAATGCCTGAACAACGGCAAGAGCGCCGCCGTGGCGCGCGTCATGGACGTGCAGCTGGGCATCGACTTCCTCCGCTACATGGCCGGCTGGGCCACCAAGATCGAAGGCTCCAGCGTCGAAGTGTCGATGCCGCTGATGCCCAACGACGACTTCCATGGCTTCATCCGCCGCGAGGCGGTGGGCGTGGTCGGCGCCATCGTCGCC
This sequence comes from Pseudomonas citronellolis, assembly GCF_029335315.1. GTDB lineage: Bacteria > Pseudomonadota > Gammaproteobacteria > Pseudomonadales > Pseudomonadaceae > Pseudomonas > Pseudomonas citronellolis_A. The sequence continues at coordinate 1,250 of NZ_JARJLT010000066.1, read as the reverse complement.
TGGAACTTCCCGCTGCTGCTGGCCTGCTGGAAACTCGGCCCGGCCCTGGCCACCGGCTGCACCGTGGTGCTCAAGCCGGCCGACGAAACCCCGCTGAGCGCCCTCAAGCTGGCCGAGCTGGCCCTGGAAGCCGGCTACCCGGCGGGCGTGTTCAACGTGGTCACCGGCACCGGCATCACCGCCGGCGCCGCCCTCACCCACCACCCGCTGGTGGACAAGCTGACCTTCACCGGCTCCACCGCCGTGGGCAAGGAAATCGGCAAGGCGGCCATGGACAACATGACCCGCGTGACCCTGGAACTGGGCGGCAAGTCGCCGACCATCGTCCTCGCCGACGCCGACCTGAACAGCGCCGCCGCCGGCGCCGCCCAGGCCATCTTCTTCAACCAGGGCCAGGTGTGCTGCGCCGGCTCGCGCCTGTACGTGCAGCGCAAGCACTTCGACAACGTGGTGGCCGACATCGCCGGCATCGCCAACGGCATGAAACTGGGCAACGGCCTGGACCCGAGCGTGGACATGGGCCCGCTGATCTCCGCCCGCCAGCAGCAGCGCGTGCACAACTACATCGAGCTGGGCCGCGAGAAAGGCGCCACCATCGCCTGCGGCGGCGAACAGTTCGGCCCCGGCTACTTCGTCAAGCCGACGGTCATCGTCGACGTCGACCAGAAGAACCCGCTGGTGCAGGAGGAAATCTTCGGCCCGGTGCTGGTGGCCATGCCCTTCGACGACATCGACGACGCCCTGCGCCTGGCCAACGACAGCCCCTACGGCCTGGGGGCGAGCATTTGGTCCAACGACCTGGGCGCGGTGCACCGGATGATCCCGAAGATCAAGTCCGGCTCGGTCTGGGTCAACTGCCACAGCGCCCTGGACCCGGCGCTGCCGTTCGGCGGCTACAAGATGTCCGGCCTGGGCCGCGAGATGGGCGCCGCCGCCATCGAGCATTACACCGAAGTGAAGTCGGTGCTGATCCGCCTGTAATCCCCCGCTGTCTACCTCGACCGGCGCGCCCCCGCGCCGGCGTTTACATCCCCCGCCGCGCCAGCGCCGGGGGATCTTTTTTTCTGCTGTCCGCGCGCCAGGCCGCAGCCGGCGCGGCGTGCGACCGTCCATCCCGGTTTCGCCGGGTTCCGGAACTCAGGGCGCACCGGGGCGGTCTGTCTGCTGTTGGCCACCACCGGGTGGGTCGCATGGCGCGCAGCCACCAGGCTGGCCGCGCCGCACCTCCGCCCGCTGCGCCCCCCATTCAT
>NZ_JARJLT010000065.1 GCF_029335315.1 Pseudomonas citronellolis | reverse complement strand
GCCGATCTCGGCGATCAACTGCACCTGCTGCAGCCGGTTCTGTTCCTTCTCCTTGTCGAAGATCGGGCTGATGCTGCCGTTGGCGTGTTCCACGTCGCGGCTCAGGCTGGCCACGTCCTGTTGCTGGTGGGCCGTATCGCGAACTTCGATAGTGCCGTTGGAGATGGCCGAACCGGTGGTGCCGCTGGCGCTGTCGCCGTGGTTGTAGGCCACCAGCATGCCGCTGGGCATGTTGCTGATGAACTGGCCCTTGCCGTCGCTGCCACTGCTGAGGCTGACGCTCTGCTGCTGGCTCTTGTAGTCGGCCTTGTTGTCGAGGCTGCTCCAGCCCAGGGTGCCAGTGCTCAGGCGGTTCTGGTCGGCGTCGGCGGTGCTGGCGATGACGCTGCCGTCCAGTTGCGTGTGGTTGCCCACGTCGATCTGGAAGCCGCCCTTGCCGGCGTAGAGCCCGGTCTGCTCCTGCACGCTCTGGTAGTTGGAGTCGATCTTGCTCTGGCTGGCGCTGAAGTTGGCGCTGCCGCCCGTGCCGAAGATGGCGACGCTGGCCCCGGCGGAGACGTTCTTCTGCTTCGAGTCGTAGTAGTCGCTGTCCTGCAGGCTCTGCAGGGTCAGGTCGCGGCCGACGTTGGCGACGATCTGCTCGCCGTTGACCTGGGCGCCCTTGAGCGCCGTGTCGCGGCCGCTGACCAGCTTGACCTGGCTGCCCGCGTCGAGCGTGGTTTCGCTCCAGGTGGTGCCGCTGCCCTTCTCCTTGCCCGCGCCCTGGTTGGCGTTGGCGAAGATGCTCAGGCCTCCGTGGCCCTCCCCGTCAAAGCCGAGACTGACACCGATGGCGCCACCGCTGCTCTTGTTCTTGCCGTCGAGCTTCTGGGTGTTGGCGGCCGCTTCCAGGGTGATGTCGCGGTTGGCCGCCAGCAGCAGGTCGTTGGCGGCCTTGAGCTGACTGCCCTGCACATGGATGTCGCCGTCCTGGCCCACCGCGCCGCTGCCGGTGGCGAGGATGCTGAGGTTGTTCCCCGCGGTCAGGCTGCTGCCCTGGCTGACGCTCTGCTGCTGGGTCTGTTTCGAGCTGGACTGCTGCGAGCCGAGCGAGGCGCTGATGCCGAAGAACTGGCTGGCGCCGCCGCCCTCGGTGCCCTGCTGCGACGCCTGCCAGGCCTGCACGCCGGTGAGCCCGGCCTTGATGCCCTGCAGCGCGGAAAGCCGGCTGTCGTCCTCGTCATGCGCCTGCTTGGCGGTCTGGTAACCGGCATCCAGGGCGCTGCCGACGCTACCGGAGAGCGCCAGGGTCAGGCCGCTGGTCTTGCTCTTGTAGGTCTGCTCGCTGCGGTTCTCGTTCTGCGCGGCGAGGATGTTGACGTTCTGCCCGATAAGGTTGATGTCCTGGCCGGCGACCACGTCCGAACCACGAATGGTCAGGTCCTTGCCGGCCTGGATGTCGACGTTGCCAAGCACGCTGCCGATGGTGCTGGCGCGGGTTTCCTCGCTGTGGCTGGTCTGGGTCGCCTTGAGGCTGCTGGAGCCGAGGGTGAAACCGAT
>NZ_JARJLT010000064.1 GCF_029335315.1 Pseudomonas citronellolis | reverse complement strand
TCCCGCAGCGGGGTTTGTTCGCGAGCAAGCTCGCTCCTACAGTTCCCTCAAGCACCCCATCCGGCAGAACAAGACAACAAGAACACGGAGCCAAGCATGTCCCTGAAAGCCAAGACCCTGTTCATCACCGGCGCCAGCCGTGGCATCGGCCGCGAGATCGCCCTGCGCGCCGCGCGCGACGGCGCCAACATCGTCATCGCGGCGAAGAGCGCCGAGCCCCATCCGAAGCTGGCCGGCACCATTTTCAGCGTCGCCGAGGAAGTCGAGGCCGCCGGCGGCCAGGCCCTGGCCCTGCAACTGGACGTGCGCGACGAGAACGCCGTGCGCGAAGCCATGGCCCAGGCCGCCGAACGCTTCGGCGGCATCGACGCATTGGTCAACAACGCCGGCGCCATCAAGCTGGTCGGCGTGGAGAAGCTCGAACCCAAGCGCTTCGACCTGATGTACCAGATCAACACCCGCGCGGTGATGGTCTGCAGCCAGGCCGCCCTGCCTTACCTCAAGCAGAGCCAGGGCCACATCCTCAGCCTGTCGCCGCCGCTGAACCTGGCCGGCAAGTGGTTCGCCCAGCACGGCCCCTACACCGTCACCAAGTACGGCATGAGCATGCTCACCGTCGGCATGCACGAGGAATTCAAGAAGTACGGCATCAGCGTCAACGCCCTGTGGCCGAAGACCATGATCGCCACCGCCGCCATCGAGTTCGAACTGGGCAGCCGCGACGCCTTCAAGCGCGCGCGCACCCCGGCGATCATGGCCGACGCCGCCCATGCCATCCTCGCAAGCACCGGCCGCGCCATCAGCGGGCGCCTGCTGATCGACGAAGACATCCTCCGCGAACAGGGCCAGAGCGACTTCGAGCAGTACCGCTTCGATCCCCAGGGCGGGCCGCTGGTGCCCGATCTGTTCCTGGATTGAGGCTGCATGCCGCCCCTACGAAAAGCGCTGCCCGGTTTGCCGAACTGCCCGGCAGCGCGCGCGCCAAGGTCATAGCCCCAGCCTCGCCAGCGTCCTAGAGTCGAACGGGCGTGCACACGCCAGACAACAACGACAACAAGGGCCCGCGTCAATGAGCCATGCCGATCTGATCACCCCGTCCCGCCTCATCGCCCGCCTGCCCGCCACCCTCGGGCGCGTGCCGCGCATGTTGCGCGGGCTCTACTACACCGGCATCCGCAACCGCGAGAAGAACCTGTCGCTGGGCTGGGCGCTGGAGCGCGCCGCACGCCTGTACCCGGACAACCCGGCGTTGCTGGAAGGCCAGCGGCGACTGTCCTATGCCCTCTTCAACGGCTGGGCCAACCGCCTGGCACACACCTTCCAGGCCGAGGGCGTGAAGCACGGCAGCGTGGTCGCGGTGATGCTGGAGAACCGCGCCGAACTGCTGGTGACCCTCGCCGCCCTGGCCAAGCTCGGCGCCGTCGGCGCGCTGATCAACACCACCCAGCGCGGCCAGGTGCTCAGCCACAGCCTGAATCTGGTCGGCCCCGGTCACTTCGTGGTCGGCGAGGAACTGCGCGAGGCCTTCGACGAAGTGCGCGAAAGCCTCCAGGGCGGCGCCGAACGCCTGTACTGGGTGGCCGACGACGACACCCTGCGCGACCCCGGCCAGGCCCCGGAAGGCTGGGCCAACCTGATGCGCCTGGCACAGGCCCAGGCCTCCGACAACCTGGCGGAAACCGCCCAGGTGCGCCTGAAGGACGCCTGCTTCTACATCTACACCTCCGGCACCACCGGCCTGCCCAAGGCCTCGATCATGAGCCACGGCCGCTGGATCAAGGCCTATGGCGGCTTCGGCCACTCCGGCCTGGGCCTGGCCGGCGACGACGTGCTCTACCTGACCCTGCCCTGCTACCACAACAACGCCGTCACCGTGTGCTGGAGCGCGGTGCTGGCCGGTGGCGCGGCCATCGCCCTGCGCCGCAAGTTCTCCGCCAAGGCGTTCTGGAAGGACGTGCGCCATTACAACGCGACCTGTTTCGGCTATATCGGCGAACTGTGCCGCTACCTGCTCAACCAGCCGGCCTGCGAGGACGAACGCGACAACAGCCTGACCTGCATGATCGGCAACGGCCTGCGCCCATCGATCTGGGGCGAGTTCAAGACGCGCTTCGGCATCGAGCGGATCACCGAGTTCTACGCCGCCAGCGAAGGCAACATCGGCTTCACCAACGTGTTCAACTTCGACAATACCGTGGGCTTCTCGCCGGCCACCTACGCCATCGTCCGCTACGACCTGGAGAACGACCGGCCGCTGCGCGACGCCAAGGGCTTCATGGAAAAGGTCGGCAAGGGCGAGTCGGGCCTGCTGATCAGCGAGATCAGCGACAAGTGGCCGTTCGACGGCTACACCGACCCGGCGAAGACCCAGGCGGTGATCTTCCGCGACGTGTTCAAGGCCGGCGACGCCTGGTTCAACACCGGCGACCTGATGCGCGACCTGGGCTTCAAGCACACCCAGTTCGTCGACCGCCTGGGCGACACCTTCCGCTGGAAGGGCGAGAACGTCTCGACCACCGAGGTGGAGAACGTCCTCGGCGCCTTCGCCGGCGTGGAAGACGCGGTGGTCTACGGCGTGGAGATCCCCGGCACCGACGGCCGCTGCGGCATGGCCGCGCTGCGCCTGGCCAGCGACTGCCAGCTGGACGGCACGGCCCTGGCCGAGCACCTCGACCGCGAGCTGCCGGCCTACGCGGTGCCGCTGTTCGTGCGCCTGCTGCAACAGGTGGAGACCACCGGGACCTTCAAATACAAGAAAGCCGATCTGAAGAACGCGGCCTTCGACCCGCAGAAGGTGGGCGAAGCGCTATTCGTGCGCTTGCCGGGCGAGGCCGTGTACCGGGAACTGGACGCGGGGCTGTTCGAGGCGATCCAGGGCGGCGTGCACCGCTTCTGAACGGCTTTTCGTAGGATCGAAGCGCGCCAGCGCGGATCAGTTGCGGAACTGGAACTGCAGCTCGGCGCCGCGGATGTCCGAATGCCAGCTGTCGTCGTTGGGGTCGGCGCGCTCGCCGCGTTCGCGCTGGATCAGCCGGCCGCCGACCTGGAACGGGCTTTCCTTCTCCTCGAACATCGGCGGCAGCAGCGGCTTGTCCGTGTCCTCGCGCAGCGCGCTGCCCGGCTCCAGGCCATGCAACACGTCCTTGGGCAGGCGCAGGTCGAGCTTGGCGTGCGGCAGCGGCTTGTTGACGCTGGGTTCGGGCTCCGCCGCCTTCTTCGGCTTGGCGTCGGCCACCGGCAGGTGCTCCGGCGCCAGCGGCTTGCCCAGCGCGGCCTTGCTCGCGGCGGGTTTCGCCGGCGCGGTGGCGACGGGCTTCGGCGGTTCGGCCGGCTTGGGCGCCTCGACCGGCGTGGCGGGCGCAGCCGCGACAGGCGCCGGCGCGGTGGTGGCGGGCTTGGTCGGCGGCGCCTTGTCGGCGTCGCCGCAGGCGCTCAGCAGCAGCGGCAGGAGGGTCAGCAGTAGGCAGCGTCGCAACATCACGGAACAGGCAATTGGCCAGAAGCGCGCCATCCTCGCCTTAGTTGATCTGTAAGACAAGAGGCTCAGATCAAGCTGAAGGCAATTCCGACAGACGCGCCCGGATGCTCAAGGCCGGGCCTCCAGGCGCCGCAGCTCACCCTCCACATCGAGTTGCGGGTAGCGCCGCCGCAGCTCGTCACGCAAACGCGCGGCGGCCGCCTGGTCGCCCTGCCGCTGCAGCTCGGCCAGACGCCGCAGGCTGGTTTCCGGCTCCGCCGGCGCCTCGGCCACCTTGGCGCTGCGCTTGGCCATGGGCGCCGCTTCGTCGGCCATGGACGCGCTTTCCGCCAGGGCCCTGGGCTGTTCCGGCGCGGCGGCGGGCGCAGCCGGGGCCGAATACAACGCCGGCGCGGCCTGCTGCGCCGCGCGCGACAGGGCCTCGGCCTGGGGCGCCGGGGCCATGGCCGGAACCGGCGCATCGTAGCGCGGCGCCTGTTCGAAGGTGCGCAGGGCCAGGCTCAGGCCAACGCCCAGGGTCGCCACCCCGGCCAGCGCCACCGGCCAGCGCTGCGGCCGGCCGAACAGCCAGTGGCCCAGCCGCGCCCAGGGGCTCTGCGACGGACGCGCGGCGGCGCGGGCCGCCGCCAGGATGCGCGCGTCCAGTTGCGCCGACGGCTGCTCGTCGCTGTGCCGGCGGAAATGTTCGAGCAGCTCGGCTTCCTCGGCGTCCGGCCGTTGCGGATCACGCTTCATGGGGACACCTCCTCGGTCGCCGCCGGGTCGGCGAGCAACCGGCGTAATTTCTGCAACGCGTAGCGCAGGCGGCTCTTCACCGTCTCGGCGGGCGTGCGGGTCAGTTCGGCGATTTCCTGCAACTCCAGGTCGCCGTGGGCGCGCAGCAGGAACACCTCGCGCTGGTCGCCGGGCAGCGCCTGCAAAGCCTGCTGCAAACGCTCGCGGTCGCGGCTCAGGCTCAGCTGGTGCAGCGGGTCCTCGGCCTCGCCGGGCAGCGCGTCGCCGTGCAGTTGCTCGTCGAACGCCTCGTACTGCGCCTGGCGCTTGCCGTTGCGCCGCCAGTGGTCGATCAGGCGGTTGCGGCCGATCTGGTACAGCCAGGTGCGGAAGCTCGCCCGGCCCTCGGGCTGGCTGTCGCTGCGGATCAGGCTCAGCCAGGTTTCCTGGAACACTTCCTCGGCCTGCGCGGGGTCGCCGCCCAGGCCGCAGAGGAAGCGGTAGAGGCCCAGGCGATGGCGCGCGTAGAGCGCGGCGAAGGCCTCGGCGTCGCCCTTGCGGTAACGCCGCAGCAGCGCGACGTCGTCTTCGTCCGTGGTCAAGTCAGGGGTTCCGTGCCAGAGGGGTTTGCAGGCTGCGCGCCAGCTCGACGAGCTGGACGAACTCGCCGCGCAGGCCGAAGGGGTCCGCGCCGCGCGCGCCTCGCGCCAGGGCCAGAGTATCGCCCATATCGAAGCCGCCGGTGTAGCGCGCGCCCTGCAACTGCTGGGCGAAGGCCGCCACCGCGGCGGCGAAGCGCAGGTCGTCGCTGGCCGCCGCCAGGTCACCGGCGGCCGTGCTGGCGGCTATCGGGCGCTCCAGCAGTTGGCTGGGCCCGCCTTCCGGCGCCTGCCAGCGCACCCGCAGCCAGGCCAGCTCGTCGCCCTTGCCGCTCGGCTTCTCGGTCGCCTGGTAACGCAGCGGATCGAGCCAGCCTTTCTCGCCCCGTGGGACGATCTCGTAGAGCGCGGTGACCGTGTGCCCGGCGCCGATCTCGCCGGCGTCGACCTGGTCGTTGTTGAAGTCCTCGCGTTTCAGCGCGCGGTTCTCGTAGCCCAGCAGGCGGTATTCGCTGACCTGCGCCGGGTTGAATTCGAGCTGCAGCTTGACGTTCTTCGCCAGCACCGAGAGGGTCGAGCCGAGCTGCTCGACCAGCACCTTGCGCGCCTCGCGCAGGTTGTCGATGTACGCGTAGTTGCCGTCGCCGGCGTCGGCCAGTTGCTCCATCAGGCGCTCGTTGTAGTTGTCCACGCCGAAGCCCAGGGTGGTCAGCGACACCCCGCCGCGGCGCTTCTCGGCGGCCATGGCCTTGAGGCTGTCGAAGTCGCTGACGCCGACATTGAAGTCACCGTCGGTGGCCAGCAGGATGCGGTTGATGCCCTTGTCGATGAAGCCCTGCCGCGCCATCCGGTAGGCCAGCTCGATGCCCGCCGCGCCGGCCGTGGAGCCGCCGGCCTGGAGCTGCTCGATGGCGTCGCGGATCTTCGCCTTGTCGCGCCCCGAGGTGGGCTCCAGCACCACCCGCGATTCGCCGGCGTAGACCACCAGCGACACCTTGTCCTGCGGGCGCAGCTGGTCCACCAGCAGCTTCAGGGTGCCTTTCACCATCGGCAGGCCCTCGCGGCGGTCCATGGAGCCGGAGACGTCCACCAGGAACACCAGGTTGGCCGGCGGCAACTGCGCGACGTCGCGCTCGGAAGCCTTGATGCCGATGCGCAGCAGGCGCGTGTGCGGGTTCCACGGCGTCGGCGCCAGCTCGGTGGTGACGCCGAACGGGCCGTCGGCGCCGGGCGGCGCGTAGCCGTAGGGGAAGTAGTTGACCATCTCCTCCAGGCGCACCGCGCCTTCCGGCGGCAAGCGGCCCTCGTTGAGCAGACGCCGGACGTTGGCGTAGGCGCCGGTATCGACGTCGATGCTGAAGGTGGAGACCGGCGCCTCGGCGACGCTGTGCACCGGGTTCTGCGCCAGCGTCTGGTAGCGCTCGCGATCCTGGTCGCGGTAGCCGGGCGGCAACGGCTCCGCCGCCGTCGGTTGCGCGTAGCTTTCCTGCAGGGGCGCGGCGGCCGGCGCGACACGGCGATACTCGGCCCTGGCGGCAATATCGGCGAGCGGCGCCTGCTTGCTCAGCGCCGGCTGGGCGGCCTGGCGCTCCTGCGGGGGGGTGGACGGGTCGCAGCCGGCGATGGCCAGCAGCAGGCCGATGGCGACGGGACGGAAGGCGAATGCGGGAAGCGACATGGCGGCGGCCTCGGTGAAGGAGTCAAACCTTCAGACGAGGCCGTCAGCCGAAACGGGTTAAACCGCTTTTCGTAGGAGCGAGGGGGACGCCTAGTTCTTGCTCGCGAATGAGGCCCGCAGCGGAGCCTGTTCGCGAGCAAGCTCGCTCCTACAAAGAGCACATCAGCGCAGCCCGCAAGGCAGCGCATCAGGCCGCGATCTGCTCCTCCTGGCACAGCTGGCAGGCCAGCATGCCGAGGGTCATGATCGCCCGCTCCGCCTCGCGGTCCCAGGGGATGCCGCAGGTCAGGCGCAGGCAGTTGTTGAACTGCTCGGTGTTACTGAAGATCAGCCCCGGGGCGATGCTGATGCCCTGCTCCAGCGCGCGCACGTGCAGTTCCTTGGTGTTGACCTTGGCCGGCAGGCTCACCCAGAGGATGAAGCCGCCCTTGGGCCGGGTCATCTGCGTGCCTTCCGGGAAGTACTGCTGCACCGCCAGCTGGTAGGCGGTCATGTTCTTCCGGTACTCCTGGCGGATGTAGCGCAGGTGGCGGTCGTAGCCGCCGTTCTCCAGGTAGGCGGCCACGCCCATCTGCGTCACGGTGCACGCCGAGTGGGTGGTGAAGGTCTGCAGGCGGCGGATTTCCTCCTGGTAGCGCTCGGCGATGATCCAGCCGATGCGCACCCCCGGCGAGATGGTCTTGGAGAAGCTCGAGCAGTACACCACCCGGCCTTCGCGGTCGTGGGCCTTGAGCGCCTTGGTCTGGCCTTCGTCGAACATCAGTTCGCCGTAGATGTCGTCCTCGATCACCCCGATGTTGTGCTCCGAGGTCAGCCGCAGCAGTTGCTTCTGGCGCTCCTCGGGAATGGTCCCGCCCAGCGGGTTGGACAGCCGCGCGGTCAGCACCAGGGCCTTGATCGGCCACTGGTTGGCGGCCAGCTGCAGGGCCTCCAGGCTGATCCCGGTGAGCGGGTCGCTGGGAATCTCGATGACCTTCAGGCCGAGGATGTCGGCCAGTTGCAGCAGCCCGTAGTAGCTCGGCGACTCGGTGGCGATCAGGTCGCCCGGCCGGGTCATCACCCGCAACGCCATGTGGATGGCGTCCACGCAGCCGTGGGTGATGGTCACCTGGCTGGGGTCGACCACCACGCCGGCGTCGCGCATGCGGATCGCCACCTGCCTGCGCAGCGGCTCGTAGCCGGGACTGAACATGTAGCTGAAGGCGCGCGGACTGGAGAAACGGGTGACCTTGGCCAATTGCTGGTGCAACGCGCGCACCGGCAGGTAGTCCACGTGCGGCACCGCCGCGCCCAGCGGGAACACGCCCTCGCGGCGCGCCTCGGCGAGTACCTGGTTGATGATGCTGCTGCGGGTAACCAGGCCCGGCCGCTCGACCCGCGCGATGTCCGGGGTGGAGGCCGTCAGCGCCGGGGTGTGGTGCACGTAGAAGCCGGACTGCGGGCGCGCGCGGATCAACCCCTGGTCCTCCAGGGTGGCGTAGGCCTGCAGTACGGTGGCGTGGCTGACGTTGAGCTGGGTGCTCAGTTTGCGCACCGAGGGCACGCGTTCGCCCGGCTGGTAGACGCCGCGACGGATGTCTTCGGCGAGTTGCTGGGCGATGCGTTGGTACAGAAGCAGATTGCTCATGACGGCGGTCCCTCGGGCATTGAACCGAAACAGTAGCCAAAAACACGAAACTGTTCCAGAACAGTAGCAGCGAAACATGCCGATACAGCCTGCCGCCGATGGCCGGCGAAGGCGCGCGCCAGAGCCTTGCGATCACCCCGGGTCAGAACTCCCCGAGCCAGTCCAGCATGCCGGCGATCACCAGTTGCGCGTCATTGGTCACGCCGAGCTTCTGCATGGCGTTGCGCTTGTGCGTGCTGATGGTCGAGACGCTGCGGTTGGTGCGCTCGGCGATCTCGCCGACCGTGGCGCCATGCGACAGGCGGCGCAGGATGTCGATTTCCGTGGGGCTCAGCGGTCGCCCGGTGTGGCGCTGCGGGCGCAGGTTGGCGTCGATGTAGGTATGCCCGTCGCGGATGCGCGCCAGGGCTTCTTCGAGGGCGCCCAGCGGGCTGCGCTTGCACACGTAGGCGCTGGCACCGCACTTGAGCGTGGCGCGGGCCATCAGCGGCGCGCCCATGATCGAGTAGACCAGCACCTTGAGGTTCGGGTAGTTGCGCTGTAGCCATTCGATCATGTGCACCCCGTCGCGCCCTCGCGATCCGGGCAAGGCCATTTCGAGGATGAGCACGTCGAGTTCGGGGCGTTGCTCGAGCTGTTGCAGCAGCGCGTCGGTGTCCTGCACCCACTCCGCCACCTGCGCGTGGCAGTGTTCGGCCAGGTAGTGCCGCAGCCCCCAGCCGATCATCGGCTGGGCGTCGGCCACCAGCACCTGGAGGGTTTGCGGTTTCGAAGACATGTGAATTTCCTGCTGGCGGACGCCCCGGTGTGGGGTGGTCCCATGGCGTATTTTCGCCAAGGCGGGCCTCGAATTTTTTCGAGATCCCCTGCAGCAGGTTAGCAGCGCCGGGCGTAGCCGCCCGGCGCGGGGCTCAGCGCTGGGCGCCGAGCTGGCCCTTGTCGTCGGAGAAGACGATCTCCACGCGGCGGTTCTGCGCGCGGCCTAGGGAGGAGGCGTTGTCCGCCACCGGGTAGGCCTCGCCGTAGCCCTGGACCTGGATGCGCTTGGCGTCCACGCCGAGGTCGGTGAGCACGTCGGCCACCGCCTGGGCGCGGTCCTGGGAGAGTTGCTGGTTCTCCTGCTCGTCGCCCTGGTTGTCGGTGTAGCCCTCGATGCGGATCACCCGCCGCGGGTTGAGCTGGAGGAACTGCACCAGCTTGAGCACCGTGCGGTTGGCCGCCGGCTTGAGGTCCGACTCGCCGCTGTCGAACAGCACGTCGCCCAGGGTCAGCACCAGGCCGCGCTCGGTCTGGTCGGTGGCCAGGCTGACCATCTGTTCCTCCAGCCACTTGCCCTGCTCCTGCACGCTGGCCAGCTTGGCCTCGCGCAGGGCCAGTTGCAGGCGCTCGCGATCGAGCTGCTGGCGCGCCAGGCGCTCCTGGTTCAGCGCCAGGTTGCTGCGCTCGCGGGCGATCTCGCTGTAGCGCTGGCTGAGGTAGGCGTACTGCAGCACGTCATCGTTGCTGCCCCAGTAGCTGGACAGGCGCTCGGCGCGGGCCAGCGATTCGCCGGCGCGGATCACGTCGCGCGGCGCGCTGTGCAGCACGCCGGTGTCGTCCTTGACCGCCTGGAACTCGCTGTGCGCGCGCTCCAGGGATTGCTCGGCGACCGGCCCATGGGCGCAGCCGGCCAGGCCGAGGAGCGCCGCCAGGGCGGCGAGCGGCAGCCAGGGGTGGCGAGTCATTTCACGTCTCCCAGTTGCCGGCGCAGGCGCTGGATGCTCTTGCCCTGCTCGGCCAGCTGCTCGGTGCTCTTGCGGGTCAGCACCTTGGCCTCGGCCAGGCGTGCGTCCAGCTCGGCCTGTTCGGCCAGCTGGCGCGCGCGTTTGTTGGCGGTATCGGCCATCGCCGTGCGGGCGGCCTGGTACTTGTCCTCGGCCAGCTTGAACTCGGCCACCTCGTCGGTGGCACCCACCGCCCGGGCCTGGTCCAGGGCCTGCTCGGTGAGACGCATCTGTTCGTTGGGAACCGGGTCGTTGGCGCAACCCGCCAGGGCGCACAACAACAGGCCCGTGAGGGTCATCCTTCGCTTGCTCACGAAATCTTCTCTACTGCGTGGGTGAGGCGGCGGTCCGCGCCTGCTGGGCCTGCCAGCGCTGCAGATTGCTCTGCAGCAGGCGCTGCGGGACGCCGGCGGCGATCAATTCTGTCATCTTTTCCTGCAGTTGTCCGCGCAGTTCCGGCCCGTAGCATGGCGAAGCGTGCGCCAGGGTGAGGAACAGACCTTCGCTGGAGACCGGCGGTTCCAGCGCCTGCAGGCGCTGTTGCAGGCCCAGGCTGCTGGCGCTGGCCAAGCCCGGGAAACGCTCGTAGAGCACGTAGTCGGTGCGCCCCAGGGCCAGCTTCTGGAAGGCCTGGGCCACGCTCGGCACCTCTTCCAGGGCCAGGTTCTGCCGGGCGTAGTCGTCGAAGGCGGCGCCGAAGCTGTTGTTCACCAGGGTGCCGCCCTTGTGCCCGCGCAGGTCGTCCCAGCGCCGGTAGGGGAAGGCGTCGCCCTTGTGCACCCAGACCACGTTGTCGGTAGTGAGGAAGGCCGGGCGGATGTAGTCCATCAGCTGTTCGCGCTCCGGGGTCAGGAAGGCCCCGGCGATCAGGTCCACGCGCCCCAGCCGCGCCTCTTCCTGGGCCCGCGCCCAGGAACCGGTGTAGCGCACGCGGATGCTCAGGCCCATGGCCTTGCCCAACTGCTCCAGCAGCTCGGCGCTGGCGCCGATCAGGCGGTCGGGGTGCTGCGGGTCGCGCCAGAGGAACGGCGGGTATTCCGGGTTGCCGGTGGCCACCAGCAGCGAGCACTGGTTGCTGGCGGCGCCGGCGTCGAGCGTCAGCAGCCCACCCAGCATCAACAGCAGGGAGCCACGGCGCCTCATGGTCGGGCCCGGCGGACTGGCGAAAGGATCGGCATTGCGTATTGCGACGGCATGCTAGCTTCTGTAAGAAAAGTTTCTGAGCAAGAGGTCAGACTAGGCGAATTCGGACGCCGATGCAGCATGTCACTGTTGCCCCGCCCGCGCCATGACGAGAACCACAGCGTTTCACTCGCGACCACCGATATCCCTGGGTCACAAGGACTCCCGATGAAAAAAGCCCTGCTCGCCCTGCTCCTGCTGCTGGCCGTCGGCGCCGGCGTGCTCTACGCCATCCCTTCCACCCTGCTGGCCGGCGTCCAGTTCGTCGAACGCAGCCGCGCCGGGCTGACGGTGAAGAGCGTCCGCGTCGACGGCCTGGACATCCGCTACTACGAAGGCGGCCCGGCCGAAGCGGACACGGTGCTGCTGGTCCACGGCTTCGGCGCCGACAAGGACAACTGGCCGAGCTTCGCCCGCCACCTGACCCAGCGCTACCACGTGCTCATCCCCGACCTGCCCGGGTTCGGCGAAAGCAGCCAGCCGCAGGCCATCAGCTACGACGTCGGCACCCAGGCCGAACGTCTGGTGGATTTCGCCAAGGCCCTGGGCATCGGCCGCCTGCACCTGGTGGGCAACTCCATGGGCGGGCAGATAGTCGCGCTGATGGCGGCGCGGCACCCGGACATGGCCTTCTCCGTGGCGCTGTTCGACAACGCCGGGGTAATGGCCCCGCAGCAGAGCGAACTGTTCAAGCGCCTGCTCGCCGGCGAGCCGAACCCGCTGGTGCTGACCCGCGCCGAAGACTTCGCCGGGCTGATGGACTTCGTCTTCTACCAGCGCCCGCCGATGCCCGAGCGCCTGCAACTGTACCTGGGCGAACGCGGCGTGCAGCGCGGCCCGCTCAACGCCTACATCTTCGGCCAGCTGCGCGAGCGCTACGTCCCGCTGGAGCCGGAGCTGCCGAAGATCAGCGCGCCCACCCTGCTGCTGTGGGGCGACCGCGACCGGGTGCTGGACGTTTCCAGCATCGAGGTGATGAAACCGCTGCTCAAGCACCCCAGCGTGGTCATCCTGCGCGACTGCGGCCACGTGCCGATGATCGAGCGTCCGGAGGAGACCGCCAGCCACTACCTGGACTTCCTCGGCCAGGCCAACGCCCAGCGCACCGCGGCGCGCTGAAGCCCAAAAAGCAGAACCGGCGCCTGGGCGCCGGTTCTGCTGGGGACGCAGGCGCCGCGAGCGGCGCCGGACCTCACATCTGGATCAGATTGGGGATCTGCACGTCCGGGTTGACGTCCTGCTCGTAGTCGACCCCGGCGATCTCGAAGCCGAACAGGCGCAGGAACTCGGTCTTGTAGCCGGTGAAGTCGGTCAGCTGGTACAGGTTCTCGTTGGTCACCTGGTTCCACAGCGATTTCACGGTGTCCTGCACGTCGGGTTGCAGTTCCTTGTAGTCGGCACGCAGGCGGCCGTCGGCGTCCAGGATCGGTTGGCTACCGTAGAGGCTGTCGCGGAACAGGCCGTCGACCTGCTCGATGCAACCTTCGTGGGTGCCCTTCTCCTTCATCACCTTGAACAGCAGCGACAGGTACAGCGGCATCATCGGGATAGCCGAGCTGGCCTGGGTGACCACGGCCTTCAGCACCGAGACGCGGGCGTCGCCACCGCTGGCGGCGAGCTTCTCGCGAATGCCCAGGACCTTCTGGTCGAGGTCCTTCTTGGCCGCGCCGATGGAGCCGTTCCAGTACAGGTCGTGGGTGATCTCTTCGCCCAGGTAGGTGAAGGCGGTGGTCTTGGCGCCATCGGCCAGCACACCGGCTTCCTGCAGCGCGTCGATCCACATCTGCCAGTCTTCGCCACCCATCACCGCGACGGTGTTGGCGATTTCCTCGGCAGTGGCCGGCTCCATCACGCTTTCCTTGATCACTTCCTTGTCGGTGTCCAGACCACGGAAGTTCACGGCCTTGCCGACCGGCTTGAGCACCGAGTTGAACACTTCACCGGTTTTCGGGTGGGTGCGGCGCGGGGCGGCCAGGCTGTAGACCACCAGGTCGACCTTGCCCAGGTCGGCCTTGATGGTTTCGATGGTCTTCTGCTTGACCGCGTCGGAGAAGGCGTCGCCGTTGATGCTGCGGGCGTACAGACCCTTGGCCTTGGCGAACTTCTCGAAGGCGGCGGAGTTGTACCAGCCAGCGGTGCCGGCCTTGGTCTCGCTGCCCGGACGCTCGAAGAACACGCCCAGGGTGCCGGCGCCGGCGCCGAAGGCGGCGCTGATGCGCGCGGCCAGGCCGTAACCGGTGGACGAGCCGATCACCAGGACCTTCTTCGGACCGTTGGCAATGGGGCCATTCGCCTCGACGTACTCGATCTGTTCCTTGACGTTGGCCTCGCAGCCGGTCGGATGGGTAGTGACGCAAATGAAGCCACGCACGCGCGGTTTGATGATCATGAAAACCTCGGTTGCTAGGTGCCGTTAGAACACGTTCAGGTACTGGAGACGTCGCGCATTGTAGATGAGACACCTTCTGTTGGGCGCGCCGGGCGGAAGATTCGTGACCAATGGGTCATGCGCCACGGCGAACGCGCCATCGCGCGCGCGATTCAGGGGCCGGAAATGAAAGAACCCGCTCCTGGGAGCGGGTTCCTTCGTCAGCGGATCAGCCTCAGACGGCCTGTTCCAGCTGCGGAACGATCTCGAACAGATCGCCAACCAGGCCGTAGTCGGCGACCTGGAAGATCGGCGCCTCTTCGTCCTTGTTGATGGCCACGATGACCTTGGAGTCCTTCATGCCCGCCAGGTGCTGGATGGCACCGGAGATGCCCACGGCGATGTACAGCTGCGGGGCGACGATCTTGCCGGTCTGGCCGACCTGCATGTCGTTCGGCACGAAGCCGGCGTCGACCGCGGCGCGGGAAGCGCCGACGGCGGCGCCCAGCTTGTCGGCCAGGGCGTAGAGGATCTTGAAGTTGTCGCCGTTGCCCATGCCGCGGCCACCGGAAACCACGATCTTGGCGGCGGTCAGTTCCGGACGGTCGGACTTGGCCAGCTCTTCGCCGACGAAGGCGGACTTGCCGGCGTCGGCCGGGCCGGAAACGGCTTCAACGGAAGCGGAACCACCTTCGGCGGCGACGGCGTCGAAGCCGGTGCCACGTACGGTGATCACTTTCACGGCGGCCGAGGACTGTACGGTAGCGATGGCGTTACCGGCGTAGATCGGGCGCTTGAAGGTGTCGGCGCTGACCACGTCGATGATCTCGGAGATCTGGTCGACGTCCAGCAGCGCGGCGACGCGCGGCAGGTAGTTCTTGCCGTTGGTGGTGGCGGCGGCCAGGATGTGGCTGTAGCCCTTGCCGAGCTCGGCGATCAGCGGCGCGACGTTTTCCGGCAGCTGATGGGCGTAGGCGGCGTTGTCGGCGACCAGCACCTTGGCGACACCGGCGATCTTGGCAGCGGCTTCGGCCACGGCGCCAACGTTCTGGCCTGCGACCAGCACGGCGATATCACCGCCGATCTTCTGTGCGGCAGCGACGGTGTTCAGGGTGGCAGCGCCCAGGACGCCGTTGTTGTGCTCAGCGATTACCAGGATAGCCATCAGATTACTTTCGCCTCGTTCTTCAGTTTCTCGACCAGTTCAGCTACGGACTTGACCTTGATGCCGGCGCTGCGGGCAGCCGGAGCTTCCACTTTCAGGGTCTTGACGGTGGAAGCGGTGGAAACGCCCAGGGCGTCCGGGGTGACCACGTCCAGCGGCTTCTTCTTCGCTTTCATGATGTTCGGCAGCGAGGCGTAGCGCGGCTCGTTCAGACGCAGGTCGGTGGTGACGATCGCCGGCAGGTTCAGCGCGACGGTCTGCAGGCCGCCATCGATCTCACGGGTGACGTTGACCTTGTCGCCTGCGACTTCGACCTTGGAGGCGAAGGTGCCCTGGGCGTAGCCGGTCAGGGCAGCCAGCATCTGGCCGGTCTGGTTGTTGTCGCTGTCGATGGCTTGCTTGCCGAGGATGACCAGTTGTGGCTGCTCTTTATCGACCACGGCTTTCAGCGCCTTGGCGATGGCCAGGGAGCTCAGATCTTCGTTGCTTTCGACCAGGATGGCGCGATCGGCGCCCAGGGCCAGGGCGGTGCGCAGTTGTTCCTGAGCGGTGCTCGGGCCGACCGAAACCACGACGATTTCGCTGGCAACGCCTTTTTCCTTCAGGCGTACGGCCTCTTCCACGGCGATTTCGCAGAAGGGGTTCATGGACATTTTCACGTTGGCGAGATCGACGCCGGAGTTGTCCGCCTTGACGCGGACCTTGACGTTATAGTCAACCACTCGTTTGACAGCTACAAGAACCTTCATGGATTCCTCGTTTTTCTCCGGTGAATAGGAATGTCGCCAGACAGGCCTGGCCGGTAGTGCACGCCATCTGCGACTACATCCAGCGAGACCGCGACCGCAAAACCGTGGCTATCTTGACCGCATCGCCCTGTCCGGTCAATACGCGTGAATGCCCCTTTATAAGGCGCGGAAGCCGATTCCATCAGGGTTTCATGCATTTCAAACAAACGTTTGTATTGCCCTAAACGGGGGGTATAACTATGCTGCCCCCTGTCGCTATAATTGCGCCCCGCTCTGTCCGGGGTAGCCCCCCCGGCCCCATACCAACAAATAGCCTGTAGAGCCTTGAGTTAGGAGAGATCGAGAAGTGGAACGCGAATACATGGAATTCGACGTCGTCATCGTCGGCGCCGGCCCTGCCGGCCTGTCCGCCGCGTGCCGACTGAAACAGAAGGCCGCCGACGCGGGTCAGGAAATCAGCGTCTGCGTGGTCGAGAAGGGTTCCGAAGTAGGCGCCCACATTCTCTCTGGCGCCGTGTTCGAGCCGCGTGCGCTGAACGAACTGTTCCCCAACTGGAAGGAACTCGAAGCCCCGCTGAACACCCCGGTCAAGCGTGACGACATCTACGTCCTGAAGAACGACCAGGCCGCCACCAAGGTGCCGAACTTCTTCGTGCCCAAGACCATGCACAACGAGGGCAACTACATCATCTCCCTGGGCAACCTGTGCCGCTGGCTGGCCCAGCAGGCCGAGGGCCTGGGCGTCGAGATCTACCCGGGCTTCGCCGCCCAGGAAGCGCTGATCGACGAGAACGGCGTGGTTCGCGGCATCGTCACCGGTGACCTGGGCGTCGACCGCGAAGGCAACCCGAAAGAGGGTTACTACACCCCGGGCATGGAGCTGCGCGCCAAGTACACCCTGTTCGCCGAAGGCTGCCGTGGCCACATCGGCAAGCAGTTGATCAAGAAGTACAAGCTCGACAGCGACGCCGACGCCCAGCACTACGGCATCGGCATCAAGGAAATCTGGGACATCGACCCGGCCAAGCACGACCAGGGCCTGGTGGTGCACACCGCCGGCTGGCCGCTGAACGACGACAACCCGGGCGGCTCCTTCCTCTATCACCTGGAAAACAACCAGGTGGTGGTCGGCCTGATCATCGACCTGTCCTACACCAACCCGCACCTGTCGCCGTTCGACGAATTCCAGCGCTACAAGCACCACCCGGTGATCAAGCAGTACCTGGAAGGCGGCAAGCGCGTGGCCTACGGCGCCCGCGCCATCTGCAAGGGCGGCCTGAACTCGCTGCCGAAGATGGTCTTCCCCGGCGGCGCGCTGATCGGCTGCGACCTGGGCACCCTGAACTTCGCCAAGATCAAGGGCAGCCACACCGCGATGAAGTCCGGCATGCTGGCCGCCGAGTCGGTCGCCGAAGCCCTGTTCGCCGGCCGTGAAGGCGGCGACGAGCTGACCAGCTATGTCGATGCCTTCAAGGGCAGCTGGCTGTACGACGAACTGTTCCGCAGCCGCAACTTCGGCCCGGCGATGCACAAGTTCGGCGCCATCGGCGGCGGCGCGTTCAACTTCATCGACCAGAACCTCTTCGGCGGCAAGATTCCGGTCACCCTGCACGACACCACCCCGGACTACGCGACCCTGAAGAAGGCCAGCGAAGCGCCGAAGATCGACTACCCGAAACCCGACGGCAAACTCAGCTTCGACAAGCTGTCCTCGGTATTCCTCTCCAACACCAACCACGAGGAAGACCAGCCGATCCACCTCAAGCTCACCGACGCGGGCGTGCCGATCGGCAAGAACCTGCCGCTCTACGACGAGCCCGCGCAGCGCTACTGCCCGGCCGGCGTGTACGAAGTGGTGAGCAACGACGACGGCAGCAAGCGCTTCCAGATCAACGCGCAGAACTGCGTGCACTGCAAGACCTGCGACATCAAGGACCCGGCGCAGAACATCACCTGGGTCGCCCCGGAAGGCACCGGCGGGCCGAACTACCCCAACATGTAAGGCCCTCGCGTAGAAAAAACGCCGCTTCCCTGACGGGAAGCGGCGTTTTTTTATGCTCGTAGAATCGCGGGACTGGCGCGGTCGGGGGGGGGCAATCGCGGACAGAGTCCGCTCCTACAGGGGCACAATTGTAGGGGCGGGCCCTGCCCGCGAATCGCGCGCAAAGCGCGCTCCTACAAGGAACACGGCGAGAGCCCGAGGCCACAACCGCTGTAGCGCCACCAGGCGGAAACTACCGGGCAGATCCGGCCCCGCCGGTCACGGCTGCGGGCCGATGGCGAAGAACTCACCGCCGCTCCACACGCCCAGCCACTCCTCACCGTCGACCAGGCGCGGCACGGCCAGCTCGACCAGTTGGTAGAAGACGTTGCGATGGATCAGCGCCTCCAGGTTCCCGCGCGCCAGCACGTAGGGCGCCGGCTCCTCGGTCTGCGGGTCGATGTCGACGCGGATCGGGTGCTCGGGCCCGGCGACGAACTCCTCCTCGACGTTGCTGGTGAAGCGCAGCTGCTGGGCCTCGCCCTCCCCCTCCACCGCCAGGGTCACGGCGACGAACGGCGCGTCGTCGACGCGGATGCCGCACTTCTCCACCGGGGTGACGAGGAAATAGTCGTCGCCGTCGCGGCGGATGATGCTGGAGAACAGCTTCACCATCGGCTTGCGCCCGATCGGCGTGCCCAGGTAGTACCAGGTGCCGTCGCGGGCGATGCGCATGTCGATGTCGCCGCAGAACGGCGGGTTCCACAGGTGCACGGGCGGCAGGCCCTTGCTGGCGGGAATCTGCGCCAGCAGGTCGCCGGCCTTGCCTGGATCGGTCATTGGAACTCCTCGGTCGCCCTCACCCCGAGCAGGCTGCGGGCGTAGTCTTGCAGCGGCGCGCCGAGCAGGTCGTCGGGGCTGGCGTCGTAGAACGTCAGGAAACCGCCGCGGCTGCGGATGGTGGCGCTGTCCACCAGATAGCGGTTGCCGGTCTCGATCAGCATCACCTGGATCACGCTGCGGTCGCGGCCGACGGCGTTGTCGGTGTCCTGGTATTCCTCCCAGTTGCCGGCATTGTCCTCGCCATGGGCGAAGCGCGTATAGAGCAGGTAGTCGGCGCCGGCGGAGCGCGCTTCCTGCATGGCCGCGTCGAGCCCCTCGGGGCCCTTGGCGCGACGCACCTGCGGGAAGTACTGGACGAAGCCGTCGAAGGCCTCCTCGGCCACCACGTTGGGTCGCGCGTAGGGGTGCCCGGGCGGCACGAAGGGGCCCTGGGCGATGTAGATGAAGGAGTCCGGCTGCAACCGCCAGTTCCCGGTACGCCGGGTCTGGCTGTGGTCGAGGAAGCCGGCGTCGCCCATGTAGTAGCCGGTGCGCTCGGCCATGTCGCTGGGCTTCATGCACCCGGCCAGGGCCGCCAGGGCCAGGGTCAACAACAGATAACGCATGCGATCTCTCCGCGGCCGGCGACGGAAAGCCGGCGTTCGCCGCTGTGATGCAGCTTCCGCGCCATCACAGCCCGCGCTGCCATTCCTGGCGCAGGCGCGCCTGCTGCGGCCGCTCGATGGCCTCGCGCACCTGGGCCAGCAGGCGCGGCTTGTCGGCCCCCAACACGCCCTTGAGCACCAGGTAGTTGGACGCGTGGTCGCTGCGGAACACAGTGTCGCGCAGCTCCAGGCCGCTCAACAGGCGCTCGACCTCGACGAACAGCTGGGCCTGGCCCAGCGCCTGGAAGTCAGGGAAGCCTTCGCGGAAACGCTGTTCGCCGGTAGGGAAGCTGACCACCAGGGTGGAGAGGAATTCCGGCTGAGCGGCGTTCATCAGCCGCGCCGAGTTGTCCGCGTGCTGCTCGCTCAGGCCTTGTCCGCCGAGACCGTTGAGGATCATCACCGAGCGGGTGATGCCGGCCTGGCCGAGCTTCTCCAGCGCGTCCAGGGTCGAGGCGTAGGTCTCACCCTTGTTCACCCGCGCCAGCACCTCGTCGTCACCCGACTCGGCGCCGACATAGGCCATGCGCAGCCCGGCGTCGGCCAACTCGCGCAGCTCCGCCAGCGACTTCTTGCGCAGGTTGCGCGGCAGGCAATAGCTGGACACCCGCTCCACTTCCGGCAGGTGTTCACGGATCGCCCGCAGGATGTTCAGCAAGCGCCGCGTCGGTAGCACCAGGGCGTCGCCATCGGCGAGGAACACCCGCTGGACGATCAGGCTTTCGCCGCAACGGCGGATTTCCTCCAGCACCTCGGCTTCATCGCGGGCGCGGAATTTCTTCTGCGGCTGCGTGTACATCTCGCAGAAGCCGCACTGGTTCCACGAGCAGCCGTTGGTCACTGGCAGGATCAGCGAGTTCGCTTCGCTCGGCGGGCGGAACACGGGTTCGATATAGGCAATGGGGAATTCGTGCATGGATCGCTTGGGTCAGGGAGTTCGGATTCAGCCACCGATGATCTTCATCACCGTGACGCCGCCGGAGAAAGCCACTTCCTGCTTGTCCGCCAGGGCCCGCACCAGCAACCGCTGGAGGGCCGGCAGGGCCTGGTGGCGGGGCTTGTCGAGGAGGTCGCCGACGTAGTGGCGGTTACTGGAGGACAGGCAGCCGTGCAGCCAGCCGGTCGACGACAGGCGCAGGCGCGAGCAGGTGCGGCAGAAGGGCACGCTTTCGTTGGCGATCACCCCGAAGAAGCCACGACCCGGCACTTCATAGCGCAGCGCGGTGGCGTCCACCGGCGCGTTGGCCTGGACGTAGGGATGGTCGCGGCCGATCAGTTCGAGCAGCTCCGGCAAGCCGACGAACTGGCTGGCGAAGGCGTTGCCGTCGCGGGCCAGGTGGCCCATGCGCAT
This sequence comes from Pseudomonas citronellolis, assembly GCF_029335315.1. Lineage (GTDB taxonomy): Bacteria > Pseudomonadota > Gammaproteobacteria > Pseudomonadales > Pseudomonadaceae > Pseudomonas > Pseudomonas citronellolis_A. Next base: position 43,435 of record NZ_JARJLT010000064.1, on the reverse strand, counting down.
CAGCTCGATGAAGCGCAGCTCGAAGCCGCGCTCCAGGCAGTAGTCCAGAAGCGGCACCACCTGGTCGAGGTTCTGTCCGCGCAGCGGCACCATGTTGACCTTGATCTTCAGGCCGGCGGTGTGGGCCTCGTCCAGGCCCTTGAGCACAGTGGCCAGGTCGCCGCCACGGGCGATGCCGCGGAAGGCCGCGGCGTCCAGGGTGTCGAGGGAGATATTCAGCCGGCGGATGCCGCAATCGAGCAGCAGCGGCAACTTGCGTGAGAGCAGCTGGCCGTTGCTGGTCAGGCTGATGTCGCGCAGGCCCAGGCGGCTGACGCCATGCAGGAAGGCGTCGAGCTTGGGGCTGACCAGGGGTTCGCCGCCGGTGACGCGCAGGCGTTCGATGCCGGCGGCCTCCATCAGGTAGGCCACGCCGCGCACCAGGCTCTCGGCGGAAAGCTCGTCCTGCGCCGCCACCAGGCGCTTGCCGTCCGGCACGCAGTAGGTGCAGGCGTAGTTGCAGGCGGCGGTGAGGCTGACGCGCAAATTGCGGAAGCGCCTGCCCTGGCGGTCGACGATCATCGATCGGCTCCGGCGGAGAGTGTCCTAGCAGTATATCTCCGCCGCGGCCGGGATGAATGCCCGACAGCGACAGCGGTTCAGGCGGCGGGCGAATCGCCCTCGCGCTTGCGCTTGTTGCCCATGCGCACGCCGATGTCCATGAGGAACTGGAAGAAGCCTTCCTGGTCCTCGAGCACGTCACGCCAGAACGGCGAGTGGTACAGCGCCACGGCGCCATGCACCAGGGCCCAGGCCGCGCAGTAGTGGAAGTACGCGGGAACGTCCTCCAGCTTGCCGGCGGCGATGCGCTCCTTGATCAGCTGGCTGAGGCGCTCGAAGTTGGATTCGCGGATCTTGTGCAGTTCCTCGACCATCTCCGGCACCTGGCTGTTCTTCACCACCTTCTCTTCCAGGCGGTCGAACAGGCGGTAGCGCTGCGGGTCGCGCATGCGGAACTCGAAGTACGCGCGCGACAGGCGCTCCTTGTCGCGGGCCACGTCCTCGGAGTGGAACAGCGCCGCCAGGTCGCGCTCGTAGTCGAGCATCAGGCGCAGATAGATCTCCGCCTTCGACTTGAAGTGCTTGTAGATGGTGCCTTTGCCGATACCCACGGCATCGGCGATCATCTCGACCGTGACACTGTCTTCGCCCTGCTCCAGGAACAGCTTGAGGGCGGTGTCGAGAATCTCCTGCTCGCGACGACGGAATTCGCGAACCTTGCGCGGCTCTTTCTGCATAAAAAGACTGTTCAGTCAAAAATAGTCAAAATCCGAAGCCGCGTATTATGCCTATTCAGCGACAAAATGCACGGAACATCCGCCATGAATCCGCTTTCTCTTGAGTTTCCGCAGGAACCCGGCCTGCGCTACCTGAACCACGCCGCCGTGGCGCCCTGGCCCAAGCGCAGCGCCGAGGCCGTGGCCGCCTTCGCCAACGAGAACATCCGCCTGGGCGCGCGCGACTACCCACAGTGGCTGCTGCTGGAAAACAGCCTGCGGCAACGCCTGACGCGCATGGTCGGCGCCGCCACCAGCGGCGATATCGCCCTGGTGAAGAACACTTCCGAGGCGCTGTCCTTCGTCGCCTTCGGCCTCGACTGGCGGGCCGGCGACCAGGTGGTCATCAGCGACCAGGAGTTCCCCTCCAACCGTGTCGTCTGGGAGGCGCTGAAGCCGCGCGGCGTGGAGGTCATTCAGGTGAGTCTGGACGGCACCGATCCCGAAGCCGACCTGCTCGCCGCCTGCGGCCCGCGCACGCGCCTGCTGTCGATCAGCGCCGTGCAGTACGCCAGCGGCCTGCGCATGGACCTGGAGCGCCTCGGCGCCGGCTGCCGCCAGCGCGGCGTGCTGTTCTGCATCGACGCCATCCAGCAGATCGGCGCCCTGCCCTTCGACGCCCAGGCCTACGACTGCGCCTTCGCCATGGCCGACGGGCACAAGTGGATGCTCGGCCCGGAAGGCCTCGGGGTGTTCTACTGCCGCGCCGCCGAACGCGAGCAACTGGCCCTGCAGGAATACGGCTGGCACATGCTGGAGAACGCCGGCAACTACAACCAGGCGGACTGGCAGCCGGCGCGCAGCGCGAAACGCTTCGAGTGCGGTAGCCCGAACATGCTCGGCGCCGTGGCCCTGGAGGCCAGCCTGGGATTGCTGGAGGAAGTCGGCATGCCGGCGGTCGGCGCGGCCCTGGCCGAACGCGTGCAAAGCCTGCAGGACGGCCTGCAACGCATTCCCGGCGTGCGCCTGCACAGCCCGCTGCACGCCGAGCGCCGCGCCGGCATCCTGACCTTCAGCCTCGACGGCTGGGACAACGCCCGGCTGCACGAGCGCCTGAGGGCCGAACAGGTGGTGTGTATCCAGCGTGGTGCGGGGGTGCGCTTCTCGCCGCACTTCTATACCCCGCAAAGCGTGATAGAGGACACATTGGGGGTAGTCGCGGCGCTGGCCCGGGAATAAGCCGCCAGGCCGCGCGCCAGCGGCCCCGCCCCGACCCGCGAGGGGCAAATGGGCCATCGCGCGCTAAGGCGTATTCCAAATCCGTTTAAAAAATCGCCGGCCGGCTGTGGAAGCTCCGCCAACTTGGCCAATACTTCAAGTTACTGGCGTGCGGCATCTCCCCCCAAGTGCCCCGTCAGTGAAGGTACCGAGGATCGCGTACCTTATTGTTACACTCCTAATGGTCTTGACCCGGATTCATCCCCCAGAACCCGGGTTTTTTTTATGCGCGCGAAAAGCTCCTGCCCGCCCCGCAGGAGCAGGCCATGCCCGCGATCGCGCGCATGGCGCGCTCCTGCAGGAAAGGCAGCGCGCTCGGGTAAGTCAGACCGCCAGCGGGAACAACCGGCGGAAGTTCGCGGTGGTCTGCTCGGCCAGGGTCTCGAAGCTGACCCCGCGCAGCACCGCCAGGTACTCGGCCACCTCGCGCACGTACTCCGGCAGGTTCGGCTTGCCCCGATGCGGCACCGGGGCCAGGTACGGCGAGTCGGTCTCCACCAGCAGGCGGTCGGCCGGGACCTGGCGCGCCACGTCGCGCAGCGCTTCGGCGTTGCGGAAGGTGACGATGCCCGACAGCGAGATGTAGAAGCCGATGTCCAGCGCCGCCCTGGCCATCTCCCAGTCCTCGGTGAAGCAGTGCAGCACGCCGGCCTGCGGCAATGCCGCCTCGCGCAGCAGCGCCAGGGTGTCGGCGCGGGCTTCGCGGGTGTGGACGATGACCGGCTTGCCGGTGACATTGGCCGCTTCCAGGTGCAGGCGGAAGGCTTGCTGTTGCAGTTCGGCGGCCTCGGGCTCGTAGTGGTAGTCCAGGCCGGTCTCGCCGATGGCGACCACGCGCGGGTGGTTCAGCTCGCCCAGCAGCCAGTCCAGCGCCGGCGCGGCGCCGGGCTCCAGGTCCAGCGGGTGGACGCCCACCGAACAGTGCACGTCGGTGTAGCGCTCGGCCAGGTCCTTGACCGCCCTGGCGTTGTCGGCGCTGACGCCGATGCAGAGGAACTGCCCGACGCCTCGCGCACGCGCGGTGTCCAGGGCGGCGTCCAGCGAGCCGTCGTGGGCCGCCAGGTCCAGGCGGTCGAGGTGGCAATGGGAATCGACCAGCATCTAATCGGTACTCCGGAAATGACGAAGCGCCCCTGCGGGCGCCTCCTGCGATCTGTCGCTGCGCGCCGCGTCGCGGCTCACATGGTATGGGTCGGCCTGTCGGACTTCAGCGCCCCGGCCAGGTACGTCTCGATCTTGTTGCGCGCGGTGTTGTCACCGTCGTTGAACTGCACGCCGATACCGGCGGCGCGGTTGCCCTGGGCGCCCTTGGGGGTGATCCAGACCACCTTGCCGGCCACCGGGATCTTCTCCGGCTCGTCCATCAGGTTGAGCAGCATGAAGACCTCGTCGCCCAGCTTGTAGGTCTTGTTGGTCGGGATGAACAGCCCGCCGTTGCGAATGAACGGCATGTACGCGGCGTACAGAACGGACTTGTCCTTGATGGTCAGGGACAGGATACCGTTACGCGGTCCCAGGTTCGGTGGCAAGCTCATGCGGCTGTCCTAGCGATGATCCGATTTGGCCGATTCTAGCCCGCTCCCGGCAGGCTTGCCCACTGCGCCAGCAAGGCTTCGAGAAGCAGGGCACGGTTGAGGTTGGCCTTGTTCAGCACCTTCTGCCGGTGCTCCAGCAGCCAGTCCTGGATCGCCAGCACCTTGGGCTGCGCCGATTTCTCCGCCAGGTATTGCACCACCTTGCGCATGTCGGCCAGGCCGAGACCCTCTTCGTCGCGGGTCAGCTGGTAGCGCAGGACGCCCAGCGCCCAGTCGCAGAACCAGTCGAACAGCAGCGGCAGCGGCACGGCGTTCCAGCTTTCCGCCAGCTGGCCGGGGGCGACCTGCTGCTTGAGCAACTTCTTCACCCCTTCCACCACCAGCGCGCGTTGCTCGCGTACGCCCTGGCCATGCAGGCGCAGGGCGGTCAGCGGCGAACCGCCAGCCAGCACCAGCAGTTCGTCGAGCGCCGCCGGCTCCTCGCCGGGCAGTTCCGCAACCAGGAAGGCGCGACTCTGCTGCGCCGACGGTTGCGGGCAGGCCTGCTGCACGCAGCGGCTCTTGATGGTCGGCAGCAAGCGGCTGGGCTGGTGGCTGATGAGCAGCAGCACGGTGTCGCCCGAGGGCTCTTCCAGGCTCTTCAGCAGGGCGTTGGCCGAGTTCAGGTTCATCGCCTCGGCCGGCTCCAGCAGGACCACCTTGCGCCCGCCCAACTGCGCGGTCTGCACCACGAAGCCCACCAGCTCACGGACCTGGTCGACACGAATCGGCTTCTCCGGCTCTTCCGGCTCCAGCTGGAAGTAGTCCGGGTGGGTACCGGCGGCCAGCAGCAGGCAGGCCTTGCACTGGCCGCAGGCGTGCCCCTCGCCGGGGCGCTGGCAGAGCAACAGGGCCACCAGGTTGTCGGCCAGGGCGCGCTTGCCGATGCCGGCGGGGCCGTGCAGCAGGTAGGCGTGGGCGTGCCGCGGGCGGCCGCTGAGTTGCTGCCAGAGCGCCGCCTGCCAGGGGTAGATGTCACGCATGCACGCGCTCCAGCAAAGCCGGCAGCAAGGCATCCAGGTCGGCCTGCACGCGCTCCAGCGACTGCGCGGCGTCGAGCACGCGGTAGCGCTCCGGAGCGGCCGCGGCGCGCGCCAGGTAGGTCTGCCGCACCGCCTCGAAGAAGCCTCGGCCTTCCTGCTCGAAACGGTCCAGGCGGCCGCGGGCGGCGGCGCGGGCCAGGCCGACTTCCACCGGCAGGTCGAAGACCAGGGTCAGGTCCGGGCGCAACTCGCCCTGGACGAAGCGCTCCAGCTCGGCGATGCGCCCTTCCGGCAGGCCGCGGCCGCCGCCCTGGTAGGCGTAGGTGGCGTCGGTGAAACGGTCGCAGAGCACCACGGCGCCGCGCGCCAGGGCCGGACGGATGACCTGGGCGATGTGCTGGGCGCGCGCGGCGAACATCAGCAGCAGCTCCGTATCCACCGCCATGGGTTCGTCGCTGGGGGTCAGCAGCAGGTCGCGGATGCGCTCGGCCAGCGGCGTGCCGCCAGGCTCGCGGGTCAGTTGCACCTCCACGCCACGCTCACGCAGGCGCGCGGCCAGGTACTCGCGGTTGGTGCTCTTGCCCGCGCCTTCGGGGCCTTCCAGGGTGACGAACAGGCCGCTCACTCGGCTCTCCTTCTGTCGATTACGGCTGCGCCGCGGGCGGCGTGTCACCGGCCGCCGGCGCCGCTGCGGGAGTCGCCGGGGCGGGGCTGGAACGGTAGTCCGCGCGCCGCTTCAGCTGGTACTCCTGCACCGCCTTGTTGTGGTCGTCGAGATTGTCGGAAAACACGTGGCTGCCATCGCCACGAGCGACGAAATACAGGCTCTGGCCATCGGCCGGGTTGAGCGCGGCGTGGATCGCCTCGCGACCTGGCATGGCGATCGGCGTCGGCGGCAGGCCGGCGATCACGTAGGTGTTGTAGGGGGTCGGCTCGCGCAGGTCGGCGCGGCTGATCTTGCCGGCGTAGCGTGCGCCCATGCCGTAGATCACCGTGGGGTCGGTCTGCAGCAGCATGTTCTTCTGCAGGCGGCGCACGAACACCCCGGCGATCTGCTGGCGCTCCTGCGGCACGCCGGTTTCCTTCTCGATCAGCGAGGCCATGATCAGCGCCTGGTAGGCGTCGCCGTACGGCAGGTCGCCGCTGCGCGCCTCCCACTCCTCCTTGAGGATGCGCTCCATGCGCTGGTGGGCCTGCTTGAGCAGGTCGATGTCGCGCATGCCGCGCACGTAACGGTAGGTATCCGGGAAGAACTGCCCTTCCGGCGCCAGGCCTTCGCTGCCGAGGCGCTTCATCACCTGTTCGTCGCTGAGGTCGGCCAGGGTCGCCTCCAGCTTCGGCTGGCGCGCGAGCAGTTCGCGGAACTGGTGGAAGGTCCAGCCTTCCACCAGGGTCAGGCTGTATTGCACCACGTCGCCTTCGCGCCACAGTTCCAGCAGCTCGTTGGCGTTCATGCCCGGCTTGAGGCGGTACTCGCCACTGTGCAGGGCCTGGCCGGCCAGGTTGAAGCGCCAGTACAGGCGCAGCCAGAAGGCGCCGTGCAGCACTTCCTCGTCCTGCAGGCGGGCCAGCAGGGCACCAGGCGTGGAGCCGGAGGGAACGTCCAGCAGGCGCTCCTCGGTGAGCTGCAGTGGTTGCTGCAGGGCGCGGTGCTGCTCCCAGCCGGCCAGACCGAGCAGCAGCCCGGCCAACAGCAGGCCGCTTTCCAGCAGCACCAGCAATTTGCGCTTCACAGGTCAGGAATCCAGCAGTTCGCGAAAATGGGTTTGCAGTTTACGGGTGATCGCCCCCACCGGCCAGGCGTGCGCCTCGAGCCGGCGCACCGGCCAGATGCCGTAGAGGCTGTTGCAGAGGAAGACCTCATCGGCGCGCAACAGTTCGTCGAGCGAGACATCCCGCACCTGGGTGGCGATGCCCTGCCCCGCCGCCCATTCCAGCAATTCGGCGCGCATCACCCCGGCCACGCCGCAACGGCTGAGCTCGGGGGTGAGCAACTGACCGTCGAGGACCAGGAACAGGTTGCTGAACACCCCCTCGATCACCCGGCCACTCTGGTCGCGCATCAGCCCTTCGGCGCAGGCGGGGTCGCTCCACTCGCTGCGCGCCAGGACCTGTTCCAGGCGGTTGAGATGCTTGAGGCCGGCCAGCAGCGGTTGCTCGGCCAGGCGGGTGACGCAGGGGTAGAGGGCCACGCCCTCGTCGAAATTGGCCGCCGGATAGGCGGGGGCCGGCGAGCCGAGAAGGACGCGCCGGCATTGCGCGTCGGCCGGCGCGGCGTAACCGCGCAAGCCTTCGCCACGGGTCAGCAGCAGCTTGGCCACGCCGTCGCCCAGCTCGGCGCAGAAGGCGAGCAGCTCGGCCTCGACGACTTCCAGCGACAGCGGCAGGTACAGGCGCCGCGCGCCTTCCCGCAGCCGCGCCAGGTGCCGCGCCAGCAGGCGCGGCCTGCCGGCGGACACGGCGATGGTCTCGAACAGGCCATCGCCGTAGGCCAGCCCGCGATCACGCACGGACAGGGCCTCGGCGGGCCGGCCGTCGACCCAGGCGAGCATCAGCCGTGGAACCGGCGGAACACCAGGGAACCGTTGGTGCCGCCGAAGCCGAAGGAGTTCGACAGCACCACGTCGATGGGACGCTCCTTGGCCTGGTGCGGCACCAGGTCGAGGTCGCAGCCTTCGTCGGGGTTTTCCAGGTTGATGGTCGGCGGCGCTACCTGGTCGCGCAGGGCCAGGACGCTGAAGATCGCTTCCACCGCACCGGTGGCACCGAGCAGGTGGCCGGTCATCGACTTGGTCGAGCTCATCGACAGCTGGTAGGCGTGGTCGCCGAAGATCGACTTCACCGCGGACACTTCGGCAATGTCGCCGGCCGGGGTGGAGGTGCCGTGGGCGTTGATGTAGTCGACCTGCTGCGGGTCCAGGCCGGCGTCGCGCAGGGCGTTCTTCATGCAACGGGCCGCGCCGGCGCCATCTTCCGGCGGCGCGGTCATGTGGTAGGCGTCGCCGCTCATGCCGAAACCGACCAGCTCGGCGTAGATATGCGCGCCACGGGCCTTGGCGTGCTCCAGCTCCTCCAGGACCAGCGCACCGGCGCCGTCGGAGAGCACGAAGCCATCGCGATCCTTGTCCCACGGACGGCTGGCCTTGGTCGGCTCGTCGTTGCGGGTGGACAGCGCGCGGGCCGCGCCGAAGCCGCCCATGCCCAGGCCGCAGGTGGCCATCTCGGAACCGCCGGCGATCATCACGTCGGCCTCGCCATAGGCGATGTTCCGCGCGGCCATGCCGATGTTGTGGGTGCCGGTGGTGCAGGCGGTGGTGATGGCGTAGTTGGGACCCTGCAGACCGAGGTTGATCGACAGGAACCCGGAAACCATGTTGATGACCGAGCCGGGCACGAAGAACGGCGAGATGCGCCGCGGGCCCTGCTCGAACAGCGAACGGCAGGTGTTTTCGATGTTGGTCAGGCCGCCGATGCCGGAGCCGACGGCGACGCCGATGCGCTCGCGGTTGGCGTCGGTGACTTCCAGGCCGGAATCGCGCACCGCCTGGTAGCCGGCCGCCAGGCCGTACTGGATGAACAGGTCGAGTTTGCGGGCTTCCTTGACGGACATGTATTGCTCGACGTCGAACCCTTTCACCGAACCACCGAAACGGGTGGAGTAGGCGGAAAGGTCCATGTGCTCGATCGGGGCGATACCGCTGCGGCCGGCGAGAATACCCTGCCAGGTGCTCGGCACGTCCACGCCCAGCGGCGAGAGCATACCCAGGCCAGTGATGACGACGCGTCTGCGCGACACTACGACTTCCTCATTTTGCGAATACACGGCATATACGCCGGACCGCGACCAGGGCTGTCCAGCGCTACGCTTAAAGAAAAGCCGCACGCCTTCGCAGGCCGTGCGGCTTCTTCCGTCGGGAAACGGCTACTTATTGCTGGTGGGCAACGATGTAGTCGATGGCTTCCTGAACGGTGGTGATCTTTTCGGCTTGCTCGTCGGGGATTTCGGTCTCGAATTCCTCTTCCAGAGCCATCACCAGCTCAACGGTGTCAAGGGAGTCGGCGCCCAGGTCTTCAACGAAGGAAGCGCTGTTGGTGACTTCTTCTTCCTTAACGCCGAGTTGCTCAGCAACGATCTTCTTGACGCGTTCTTCGATGGTGCTCATACCTTGTTTTCACTCCTATGGACAATCCGTGCAGCTGGGCTGCGGGTAAGTGTATAGAAAGGGTTTTCCGCATTTCAAGCTGAACGCTGACACCCCTTCGCGACTACCACGATGTTCTGTCTATAACCCAGTTGCATCTTTATAACGGATTTTAGACAGCGCATATGACACCTCCGCGAAGAGTAAGGTCACATTCAGCTCATGTACATTCCGCCATTCACCGGTACCGTGGCGCCGGTCACATAAGCGGCGCCATCGGAGGCGAGGAATCCTACCACCTTGGCGATCTCTTCGGCTTGGCCGAGACGACCCAGCGGAATCTGGCCGAGCAGCGCTTCACGCTGGGCTTCGGGCAGTTCACGGGTCATGTCGGTGTCGATGAAGCCCGGCGCCACCGCGTTCACGGTGATGGAGCGGGAGCCCACTTCGCGCGCCAGCGCGCGGGTGAAGCCCTCTAGGCCGGCCTTCGCAGCAGCATAGTTGGTCTGCCCGGCGTTGCCCATGGCGCCGACCACCGAGCCGATGCTGATGATGCGGCCCCAGCGCGCCTTGGTCATGCCGCGCAGCACGGCTTTCGACAGACGGTAGAGGCTGTTGAGGTTGGTGTTGACCACGTCGAACCACTCGTCGTCCTTCATCCGCATCAGCAGGTTGTCGCGGGTGATGCCGGCGTTGTTGACAACGATCAGCGGCTGGCCGGCTTCCTTCTGGATGGCTTCCAGGGTGCTGGCGACGGATTCGTCGTTGGCGACGTCGAGAACCTTGCCCGAACCCTCGATGCCGTTGGCCTTGAGGTACTCGGAAATCTTCTGTGCGCCGGACTCGGTGGTCGCGGTGCCGATCACGGTGGCGCCCAGGCGGCCCAGCTCGAGGGCGATGGCCTGGCCGATGCCACGACTGGCGCCGGTGACCAGGGCAACCTTACCTTGCAAACTCATGCTCTTATCTCCTGTTCAAGCCAGAGCCGCACGAGCCGCCGCGAAGGCGTCCGTCGAATCCAGGTTGTGGGTGCTCACGCCCTTGGCGCAGCGCTTGTTCAAGCCGGCCAGGACCTTGCCCGGGCCGCACTCTACCAGATCGGTCACGCCATTGGCGGCCAGCAGTTGCACGGTCTCGACCCAGCGCACCGGGCTGTACAGCTGCGCCAGCAGGTCGCGCTTGAGGGTGGCGAGGTCCGCCGGCACCTGGGCGCTGACGTTCTGCACCAGGGCGATCTGCGGCACCTGCCAGGCGATGGCTTCCACCGCTTCGGCGAAACGCTCGGCAGCCGGGCGCATCAGCGCGCAGTGCGACGGCACGCTGACCGGCAGCGCTACGGCACGCTTGGCACCGCGAGCCTTGCAGGCCTCGATGGCGCGCTCGACCGCGGCGGCGGCGCCGGCGATCACGACCTGGCCGGGAGCGTTGAAGTTGACCGCGCTGACCACTTCACCCTGCGCGGCTTCGGCGCAGGCGGCCAGCACGTCGGCATCTTCCAGGCCGAGAATGGCGGCCATGCCACCGGTACCGGCGGGCACCGCTTCCTGCATCAATTGGCCGCGGCGCTCGACCAGCTTGACCGCGTCGGCGAAGCCCAGGCTGCCGGCGGCGACCAGCGCCGAGTACTCACCCAGGCTGTGGCCGGCGACATAGGCCGGCTGCGCGCCACCCTCGGCCTGCCACTGGCGCCACAGGGCGATGGAGGCGGTGAGAATCGCGGGCTGGGTCTTGTCGGTCTGGTTCAGGCGCTCTTCCGGGCCTTCCTGGACCAGCGCCCAGAGGTCGTAGCCCAGGGCCGCGGAGGCTTCGGCGAAGGTATCGCGCACCGATGGCTGCGCGCCCAGTTCGGCGAGCATGCCGAGGGACTGAGAGCCCTGGCCGGGGAAAACGAATGCGAGGGATGCGGACATTGCAACGGGTCCCTTGTGTCTGTTTCGTCTAGGGATAACGCCAGCAGCAGCCTGGCGCATGGAACTGACAGTTGGATGACGGCCTCGACCTCGCGGTCACATCGGCGAGCGATTCGGACCCAGCCTGCCGGCCAGCCCTGAGCGCGCGCCGCGCAAGCATACCCCCATTCCCCGCCAGAAATCTCTAATTCCTTTCTATTCAGTCACTTAGAGCAGGCTCTCGAGCCGCCCATGAAGGCGCTGCGGCAGGTTCTCGCGAATCTCCGCCAGGGCCCGACGCAGAGCGCTCTGAATACCCTCCTCCGCCGCGCTGCCGTGACTCTTCACCACGATGCCCTGCAGGCCGAGGAAGCTCGCGCCATTGTGCCGGGCAGGGGTCAGGTCGGCGCGCAGGCGTCGCAGCAGCGGCATGGCCACTAGGCCGACGGCCTTGGCCGAGAGACTGGAGGCGAACAGCTCTTCGAGCCGGCTGACCACCATGGCCGCCAGACCCTCGCTGGACTTCAGCAGGATATTGCCGACGAAGCCGTCGCACACCACCACGTCGGCGAGGCCACGGTACAGGCCGTCACCTTCTATGTAGCCGATGTAGTTGATGCCGCGCGCCTGCTCCAGCAGGGTCGAGGCCAGCTTGACCTGCTGGTTGCCCTTGATTTCCTCGGTGCCGACGTTGAGCAGCGCCACCCGTGGATTGGCCTTGCCCAGCGCCTCGGCCGCCACCGCACCCATCACCGCGAACTGGTAAAGATGCTCGGCACTGCAATCGACGTTGGCGCCCAGGTCCAGCAGGTGGCAATGCCCGGCCTGGGTCGGCACGGCGGTCACCATGGCGGGCCGGTCGATACCCGGCAGGGTCTTGAGCAGGTAGCGCGACAAGGCCATCAGCGCCCCGGTATTGCCGGCACTCACGCAGGCATGGGCCGCGCCGTCGCGAACCAGTTCGAGGGCGACACGCATGGAGGAGTCGGGCTTGCTGCGCAGCGCCTGGGACGGACGCTCGTCCATACCGATGACTTCGCTGGCGTGCTGGATGTGCAGACGCGGGCGGTCGATCGCGGAAACGCGGGCGCAAAGGGATTCGAGGAGGGGAGCTTGGCCGACGAGGACCAGTTGTAGCGAGGGGTGCTCAGCCAGAAAGGCAATACTGGCCGGAACAATGCAGTGGGGACCGAAGTCCCCACCCATTGCATCAATCGCGATGATTGGTGCGGACAAGGATTACTCGTCAGAGCCCTTGTCTACGACCTTACGGCCGCGATAGAAACCGTCCGGGGAGACGTGGTGGCGCAGGTGAACTTCGCCAGTGCTCTTTTCTACGGACAGAGCGTTCGCTTCGAGGGCGTCGTGCGAACGACGCATGTCACGAGCGGAACGGGATTTTTTGTTCTGCTGAACAGCCATGATTGATTAACTCCTAAACGTTTGGGTCACGCTTCAACTGCGCCAGTACGCTGAACGGGTTGGGACGTTCTTCCACGTTCTCGCTCGGCTCGGGCGCTGCTGCAAATCCCGCCGGATGCTGGCATTCCTCAGGGTCATGGGCCGGAACGATGGGCAAGGCGAGCAACAGCTCATCCTCGACCAGAGGTGGCAGGTCGAGGGGTTCCTCCCCCACTTCCAGCGCATCGTACCCCTTCGGCAGCCCCTCGGTAGACTGGCCTTCCCAGAGGATGGCGAAGTCTGAATCACCGGTGACCCGGAAGGTCGCCGGCTCGAGGCAGCGTTGGCATACCATGCTCACCTGCGCGTCGACGTGAACATGCATGACCGCCAGTTTCTGCTCGTCACGGTGGAAGGAAAACTTCGCCCGGACGTTGCCGTCACTGCTGGTCAGCTGTTCGCAGACCCGCGGCATACTGGCGAGTGGAAGCTCACCCTCGAGGGTGACTTCGCGCTCTACCAATTTGCGCGGATCGACGTGAGGTGGTATCGGCCCATTCAACATAAGCGCGCCATTATAGGGATGCACCCGTGCCTGTCAAAGGAAATTAGCCATAAACCGCTGTATGGACAGCCCTTTTCGCTAGAATCGGCGAGCCTACCCAGGAGACCCCCGATGCGCCCACTGCTCCTCGCCTCCAGCTCGCCCTACCGCCGCGAGCTGCTGCAACGGCTGCGCCTGCCCTTCGAATGCGCCAGCCCGGATATAGATGAAAGCCCGCTGCCCGGCGAAAGCGCCGAGCAACTGGTGCGCCGCCTGGCCGAGCACAAGGCCCGCGCCCTGGCCGAGCGCTTTCCGAACCACCTGATCATCGGCTCCGACCAGGCCGCCGTCCAGGGCCAGGCGATCCTCGGCAAACCGCACACGCTCGAACGCGCCCACGAACAACTCAAGGCTTCCAGCGGCGGCACCGTCAGCTTCCTCACCGGCCTGGCCGTACTGGACGCCGCCAGCGGGCGCTGCCAGGTGGACTGCGTACCGTTCCGCGTGCACTTCCGCGAACTCGAGGACGCCACCATCCTGCGCTACCTGCAGGCCGAGCAGCCCTTCGACTGCGCCGGCAGCTTCAAGGCCGAAGGTCTGGGCGTCAGCCTGTTCCGCGCCACCGAGGGCGAGGACGCCACCAGCCTGGTCGGCCTGCCACTGATCCGACTGGTGGACATGCTGCTGGCCGAGGGCATCCAGGTTCCCTGAGCCGAATCACCACCGCGCAAACGGGAGCGATGTTCGCGAGCAAGCTCGCTCCTACGAAAGCAAAAAGCCGCCCCTATAGAAGGAAGCGGCTTTCTCATGGGACAGCGGCGACTCAGCGCAGCGCCGGCCCCTGCCAACCCATCCACAGCGCCAGGCGCTCGGCGACGCTGGTGCCGAGCTTCTTGGCGAAGCGATCGAAGGGCGTCTCCTGCACGGTGTAGTCGACGATTTCCTTTTCCTTGATCACTTCCCGCGCCACGTAGCTGGTGCTGCCCAGGCCATCGATGAGGCCGAGTTGCAGCGCCTGTTCGCCGGACCAGATCAATCCGGAGAACAGCTCGGGATGATCCTTGTCCTTCAGGCGATCGCCCCGCCCTTTCTTCACGCTGTCGATGAACTGCTTGTGGGTGGTGTCGAGCACACCCTGCCAGAACTGGGTCTCCTCCGCCTTGGGCGGCTGGAACGGATCGAGGAAAGCCTTGTGCTCGCCGGAGGTGTAGACGCGACGGTCGACACCGAGCTTCTCCATGGTGCCGACGAAGCCGAAGGTGGCCGCGGTCACGCCGATGGAGCCGACCAGGCTGGCCTTGTCGGCATAGATCTCGTCCGCCGCGCTGGCGATGTAGTAGGCGCCGGAGGCTCCGAGATCACTGATCACCGCGTAGACCTTCACCTCCGGGTGCAGGCCGCGCAGGCGCTTGATCTCGTCATATATATAGCCGGACTGCACCGGGCTGCCGCCCGGGCTGTTGATGCGCAGGACCACAGCCTTGGTGCCGGAGTCCTCGAAGGCCGCCTTCAGCGCTCCGACGACATTGTCGGCGCTGGCCGGCTCGTCGTCGGCGATCATGCCCTTCACCTCGACCAGCGCGGTATGGCTGCCACTGCGCGACGCGGACTTGGACAGCCCGCTGAACGGCGTGAACAGGGCGATGGCGAGGAACAGGTAGACGAAGGTCAGCAGCTTGAAGAAGATCCCCCAGCGACGCGCCCGGCGCTGTTCCTGCACGCCGGCCAGCACGGCCTTCTCCAGCAGCTTCCAGCTCTTCGCGTCGTCCTTTGCGGACTCCTCGGCCTTCCACTCATCCGACATGCTCGTTCACCTCGATCCGTGGGTTCTGCACCCAGCCATCCAGCCAGGCGCGCAATTCGTTGAAATGCCCGATCTCCAGGCGCGGACCATACTCGCGCAGCACCGACAGCGGCTGCGCACCATAGGACACCGCCACCGAGTCCATGCCGGCGCGACGCGCCATGTCTAGGTCGAAGGGCGCATCGCCGACCATCAGCGCGCGACCGGGGTCGACCCGGCAGTGCGCGAGAATCTCGTGGAGCATGCGCGGATCGGGCTTGCTCGCCGACTCGTCGGCGGCACGGGTGATATCGAAGAAGCTCTCCCAACCCCGCCCCTTGAGCACGCGATCCAGGCCCCGGCGATTCTTGCCGGTGGCGACCGCCAGACGGTAGCCGGACCGGCGGAAATGCTCCAGCGCCTCGGCCACGCCGGGAAACAGCGGAGAAGGTTCGACTTCCAGCTTCAGATAGTGCTCGACGTAGTCGCCACGAAAAACCGTCAGCGCCGCTTCGTCATCGACTTCCGGGTACAGCGACTGGATCGCCTCGGGCAGGCCGAGGCCGATGATGCCCTTGATCGCCTCATCGCTACGCACAGGCAGCCCGGAGCGCTCGGCGGCCACGCGCATGGATTCGACGATACGGCCCACCGAGTCCACCAGCGTGCCATCCCAGTCGAAGACCAGCAGCGCGTAATCAGGCATCCAGGCGCTCCAACGTGCCACGCCACATGTCGTCGACTTCCGCCTCGAGCTCCAGGGTCAAGCCGTCGGGCATCGGCACGCGCAACTGCGCCGAGTGCAGGAACAGGCGCTTGCCGCCCAGCTCGCGGATCTCGCGGGAGAATTCGTCGTCGCCGTACTTGGGGTCGCCGGCGATGGCGTGCCCGGCGTGCTTGGCGTGGACGCGGATCTGGTGGGTCCGGCCGGTGATCGGACGGGCCTCCACCAGGGTGGCGAAGTCACCGAAGCGGCGCAGCACCTTGAACTCGGTGAGCGCATCCTTGCCTTCGACGTTGACCTCGACCATGCGCTCGCCGGAACGCAGGTTGTTCTTCATCAGCGGCGCGCGAACCTGCTTCTTGGCGGCGGGCCAGTTGCCGCGCACCAGGGCGTGGTAGCGCTTGTCCACCGCGTGCTCGTTGCGCAGCGCATCGTGCAGATGGCGCAGCATGCTGCGCTTCTTGGCGATCATCAGCAGGCCCGAGGTGTCGCGATCCAGGCGGTGGACCAGCTCGATGTCCTTGGCGTCCGGGCGCAGCTGGCGGAAGGCCTCGATCACCCCGTAGTTGAGGCCGCTGCCGCCATGCACGGCGATGCCGGCCGGCTTGTTGATCACGATCAGCGCCTTGTCCTCGAAGACGATCGACGCCTCCAGGCGCTCCAGCAGTCCCTGGGCCAGCGGGGCCGGCTCGTCGCGCTCGGCCAGGCGCAGTGGCGGCACACGAACCACGTCGCCGGCCTGCAGCTTGTACTCGGGCTTGATCCGCCCCTTGTTCACGCGCACCTCGCCCTTGCGCAGGATGCGATAGATCAGGGTCTTGGGTACGCCTTTGAGCTGGGTTCTGAGGAAATTGTCGATGCGCTGACCGGCATATTCCGGCGCGACTTCAAGCAGCTGTACGCCGGAAGTCGGAGAGGTGGGATTCGTCATACGCCCATCATAGCAATTTTTCATTCAATTGAAGCACTTAATCATTGCTGCTATAGTCGGGAGGCCGCCAAAAGTGGCCAGGCCCGCGGATGTCAGCGAAATCGCCATCCCCACTGCCTGCAAAACACATTGAACGGACGTGAGGCAGTCCTGCGAAGCGTTGCCGCGGAGGATCAGTTATCCCCACCGCAACGACTCGGAACCCAAGCCTTGAGACATGACGCACGGCAGCCTCGGTAGCCGTGAAAAGCCAACCCGCTCCCGGATTCTGCGAGCGGCACCCGCTTCTTCTAAAGGAAACGTGCAGGGTGGAGATGCACAACCGTCGGACCGCGTAGCTGGCACCGCCTGAGTTGCAAGACGCATTCTATCGTCCGCCTC
Organism: Pseudomonas citronellolis; assembly: GCF_029335315.1. Lineage (GTDB taxonomy): Bacteria > Pseudomonadota > Gammaproteobacteria > Pseudomonadales > Pseudomonadaceae > Pseudomonas > Pseudomonas citronellolis_A. The sequence continues at coordinate 26,549 of NZ_JARJLT010000064.1, read as the reverse complement.
CGACAGTTGATTCCTCCTCCTGTTGATTGCTTGTTCGATCACGACAAGCAGGAGACGTAGTCGCGATATCGGCTCGTAGCTAGCCGACCGTCGCTGGACACGGGAATGGTCCGCCATTCCCGAGTACGCGCCCGAGCACCGACCGTAAGAGTCGTGGGTGCCGATTGCCGTTTCCGGTGGCCCGGAAACCATTGGTACTACATGAAAAGAATGCTGATCAACGCGACTCAACCCGAAGAGTTGCGTGTAGCGCTGGTAGATGGCCAGCGTCTGTTCGACCTGGATATCGAATCCGGTGCGCGCGAACAGAAGAAGGCCAACATCTACAAGGGCCGCATCACCCGCATCGAGCCCAGCCTGGAAGCCGCCTTCGTCGACTTCGGCGCCGAGCGCCACGGTTTCCTCCCCCTCAAGGAAATTTCCCGCGAGTACTTCAAGAAGAACCCCGACGGCCGCATCAATATCAAGGATGTGCTGAGCGAGGGTCAGGAAGTCATCGTCCAGGTCGAGAAGGAAGAACGTGGCAACAAGGGCGCGGCCCTGACCACCTTCATCAGCCTCGCCGGCCGCTACCTCGTGCTGATGCCGAACAACCCGCGTGCCGGTGGCATCTCCCGCCGCATCGAAGGCGAAGAGCGCAACGAACTGCGTGAAGCGCTGAACGGCCTCAACGCCCCCGCCGACATGGGCCTGATCGTCCGCACCGCCGGCCTGGGCCGCAGCTCCGAAGAGCTGCAATGGGACCTGGACTACCTGCTGCAGCTGTGGGGCGCCATCAAGGAAGCCTCCGGCGAGCGTGGCGCGCCCTTCCTGATCTACCAGGAAAGCAACGTCATCATCCGCGCCATCCGCGACTACCTGCGCCAGGACATCGGCGAAGTACTGATCGACAGCATCGACGCCCAGGAAGAAGCCCTGAACTTCATCCGCCAGGTGATGCCGCAGTACGCCAGCAAGGTCAAGCTGTACCAGGACAGCGTTCCGCTGTTCAACCGCTTCCAGATCGAGAGCCAGATCGAGACCGCCTTCCAGCGCGAAGTGAAGCTGCCCTCCGGCGGCTCCATCGTCATCGACCCGACCGAAGCCCTGGTTTCCATCGACATCAACTCGGCGCGCGCCACCAAGGGCGGCGACATCGAGGAGACCGCGCTGCAGACCAACCTGGAAGCGGCCGAGGAAATCGCCCGCCAGCTGCGTCTGCGTGACATCGGCGGCCTGATCGTCATCGACTTCATCGACATGACCCCGGCGAAGAACCAGCGCGCCGTGGAAGAGCGCGTTCGCGAAGCCCTCGAGGCCGACCGCGCGCGCGTCCAGGTCGGGCGCATCTCGCGCTTCGGCCTGCTGGAGATGTCCCGTCAGCGCCTGCGTCCGTCCCTCGGCGAGACCAGCGGCATCGTCTGCCCGCGCTGCAACGGCCAGGGCATCATCCGCGACGTCGAGTCCCTGTCGCTGGCCATCCTGCGCCTGATCGAGGAAGAAGCGCTGAAGGACCGCACCGCGGAAGTCCGCGCTCGCGTGCCCTTCCAGGTCGCCGCCTTCCTGCTCAACGAGAAGCGCAACGCCATCACCAAGATCGAGCTGCGCACCCGCGCGCGCATCTTCATCCTGCCGGACGAGCACCTGGAAACCCCGCACTTCGAAGTCCAGCGCCTGCGTGACGACAACCCGGACCTGCTGGTCGGCCACACCAGCTACGAGATGGCCCAGATCGAGCACGAGGAAGTCCAGCCGGTCAGCGCCACCCGCACCCTGGTTCGCCAGGAAGCCGCGGTGAAGACCGTTTCCCCGCAGACCCCCGCTCCGCAGCAGGCCGAACAGGCCGCCGCGCCGCAACCGGTGGAAGCCGCCAAGCCGATGCCGCAACCGAGCCTGTTCCAGGGCCTGGTCAAGTCGCTGGTGAGCCTGTTCGCCGGCAAGGAAGAAGAGGTCAAGCCGGCCGTCAGCGCCGAGAAGCCTGCCAGCGAGCGCAGCGCCTCGCCGGAAGAGCGTCGCAACGGCCGCCAGCAGAACCGTCGCCGCGAAGGCGGTCGTCGTGACGAAGAGCGCAAGCCTCGCGAAGAGCGCGGCGAGCGCAACGAGCGTCGTCGCGAAGAACGCGCCGAGCGTCCTGCCCGCGAAGAGCGCCAGCCGCGCGAAGAGCGTGCCGAGCGTCAACCGCGTGAAGAGCGCCAGCCCCGCGAGGACCGTCAGCCGCGTGAAGAACGCGCCGAGCGTCAGCCGCGCGAGGAACGCCAGCCGCGCGAAGAGCGTGCCGAACGTCAGCCGCGCGAAGAGCGCCAGCCGCGTGAAGAGCGCACCGAGCGTCAACCGCGTGAAGAACGCCAGCCGCGTGAAGAACGCGCCGAGCGTCAGCCTCGCGAAGAACGCCAACCGCGTGAAGAACGTGCCGAACGTCAGCCGCGCGAAGAGCGCCAGCCCCGTGAAGAGCGTCAACCGCGCGAAGAGCGTGGCGAGCGCCGTGAACGTGGCGAGCGTCCGCCGCGCGAGGAGCGCCAGGCCCGCGAAGCCGTTGCCCTGGAAGCCGAAGAGCTGCCGAACAACGAGGAACTGCTGGAGCAGGACGATCAGGAAGGCAGCGATGACGAACGTCCGCGCCGCCGCTCCCGTGGCCAGCGCCGCCGCAGCAACCGCCGCGAGCGTCAGCGTGAAGCCGGTGCCGATGGCGTCGAAGGCGTCGAAGGCGAAGAGCCGCAAGCGGGTGCCGAGTCGTCCCTGGCCGTGGCAGGCGTAGCCGCTGCCGTGGTCGCCGAGCAGGTTGTCGAGCACGTAGCCGAGTCCGCTGCCGAACAATCGGCCGAGCCGGCAGCCGTTGCCGTCGAAGCCGCCGCGGAAAGCGTCGTCGTGACCGAAACCCGCGAGGAAAGCGCCGAGGAACAGGCCGTCGAGTTCAGCCTGCAACCGAGCGAATCCGCAGCCTTCATCGCTGAAGAAGCGGCCCAGCCGGTCGTGGAAACCGTCGCCGAAGCCGCCCCGGTGGCCGTCGAGGCTCCGCAGGTCGAAGCAGCAGCAGTCGAAACCCCGGCCGTCGAAGCCGTGGTCGAAGCCCCTGCCGCCATCGAGCCCGCCGCTGAAGCGCAAGCCGATGCCCCGGCAGCCAACACCACCGGCCGCGCCCTGAACGACCCGCGCGAGCGCCGTCGCCAGCAGCGCGAAGCCGAGCGTCTGGCCCGCGAAGCCGCCGAGGCCGCCGCCGCTGCGCCCGCAGTGGTCGAAGCCGCCGCGGTCGAGCAGAGCGTCGAGGTTGAAGCCGTCGTCGCCGAAGCGCCGGTAGCCGAAGCCGAGCAGGCTGTGGAAACCGTGGCTGTCGAGGCCGAGTCCGCCGCTGTCGAGGCGCCGGTCGAAGCCGAAGCCGAAGCCGAGAAAGCCGAGCAGCACCACGAAGCCGTGGAAAAACACCACAGCTGATTGGCCGAGCGCTGAAAAAAGGGGATGCCTGGGCATCCCCTTTTTTTTCGCCCGCGATTTACCGCCGCCACAGACATGACCGGGCACCTTGCAGGCGCGGATTCATCCGCGATCCGCGTCGCGCCGGAGGCCATAGTGGACGGAACCCATCCCTACCCCCTCCGCAAACATGGCACCCATCACCACGACCGCATGGGTTTCGTAAACTCAACCCATCCTACGAAAGTCGCCTCAGGGGTATTTCGCAGGGGCCCGGTCCTCAGGCAAAGAAAAAGGCGCTGCCGTTGCCGGTCAGCGCCCTCCTCTTTCAGCCCACCCTCAGTAGAGGTTGGGCTCCATTTCCAGCTCCACGCCGAAGCGCTCGTGGATATCCGTGCGGATCCGCTCGGCCAGCGCCTGGATCTGCGCGCCGCTGGCACCGCCGTAGTTGACCAGCACCAGCGCCTGCTGCGCGTGGACGCCGGCGGCGCCGTCACGGAAGCCTTTCCAGCCGGCCTTGTCGATCAGCCAGCCGGCGGCCAGCTTGAACTGCCCATCGGCCTGGGGATAGGCGACCAGGTCCGGGTACTCACCGCGCAGGCGCTCGACGACGGCGGCGGGCACCAGGGGGTTCTTGAAAAAGCTGCCGGCGTTGCCCAGTTGCGCCGGGTCGGGCAGCTTCTCACGGCGGATCGCGCAGATCACCCGCGCCACGTCGGCCGGGCTCGGCTGTGTCACGCCCTGCTCCACCAGGCGCTGGCGCACCGGACCGTAGTCCAGGTGCAGGGCTGCCTGGCGCGACAGTTTCAGGCGCACGCGCAGGATCACCCAGCGCCCCGGCTCGCGCTTGAACAGACTTTCGCGGTAGGCGAAGGCGCAGTCGCCCAGCTGGAATTCGCGCAGGCCGCCGCTGTGGCGGTCGAGCGCGACCAGGCTGTCGAACACGTCCTTCAGCTCCACGCCGTAGGCGCCGATGTTCTGCATGGGCGCGGCGCCGACCGTGCCGGGGATCAGGCTGAGATTCTCCAGGCCGCCGAAGCCCTGTTCCAGACTCCAGCGCACCAGGTCGTCCCAGGTCTCGCCAGCCTCGGCCTCGATGCGCACGGCAACGCCATCGTCGTCGAGGATCCGCACACCACGACTGGCCATGCGCAGCACCAAAGCCTCGACGTCACGGGTCAGCAGCAGGTTGCTGCCGCCGCCGAGCACCAGCAGCGGCAGGTCGTGTTCCACGGCCAGGGCGAGGCCCTGCATCACTTCCTGGTCGTCGTGCGCCTCGGCGAACAGCCGAGCGCGCGCTTCGATGCCGAAGGTGTTGAAGGCTTTCAGGGATACGTCTTTTTCCAGGTTCAGGCTCACAGGCGTCCCTTCACTTCCAGCAACAGGGCGTCGCAGGCGCGCTCGACCAGGTCCAGCACCCGCTCGAAACCGGCTTCGCCGCCGTAATAGGGGTCCGGCACCTCGTCCAGCTCGCCGGCGTAGCGGCGCAGGAACAGGTCCAGTTCGGCGGGGCCGGCGTCGCGGCCGAGCCGCTGGAGGTCGGCCAGGTTGTTCAGGTCCATCGCCAGGATCAGGTCGAAGTCGCGGAAATCGCCACGCTCGACCTGGCGCGCACGCAGCGCCGACAGGTCGTAGCCACGACGCATAGCCGCCACGCGGGTGCGGGCGTCCGGCGCCTTGCCCACGTGCCAGTCGCCGGTGCCGGCGGAGTCCACTGTCACCCGCGACTCGAGGCCGGCCTCGCGCAGCTTGTGGCGGAACACTCCCTCGGCGGTGGGTGAACGGCAGATGTTGCCCAGGCAGACGAAGAGGACGCGCATCAGGCCCCCAGCAGGCGCCTGACGCGCTCCAGGTCCTCGGCGGTGTCCACGCCGGCCTGCGGCGCCTCGAGGGCGTCGGCCACGTGGATGCGCACGCCGTGCCAGAGCGCGCGCAGCTGCTCCAGGCACTCGGTGTCTTCCAGCCAGCACGGGCCCCAGGCGACGAAGTCGCGGAGGAAGCGCGCGCGGTAGGCGTAGATGCCGATGTGGCGGCGGAACGGCACGCCTTGCGGCAGGCTGTCCGGGTCCTTGGCCAGGGCGTCGCGGGCCCAGGGCAGGGGCGCGCGGCTGAAGGTCAGGGCCAGGCCGTTCAGGTCGGTGACGACCTTGACCACGTTCGGGTTGAACAGCGCGGCCAGCTCGTGGATCGGCTCGGCCAGGGTGGCGATACCGGCTTCCGCGTGCGCCGCGAGGTTGGCCGCCACCTGGTCGATGATGGCCGGCGGGATCAGTGGCTCGTCGCCCTGCACGTTGACCACGATGTCGTCGTCCACCAGGCCCAGGGCGTCGGCCACTTCGGCCAGGCGGTCGGTGCCGGAGTTGTGATCGACGCGGGTCAGCAGCGCTTCGGCACCGAAGACGTTGGCCGCTTCGAGGATGCGCGCATCATCGGTGGCGATCACCACCCGCGACGCGGCGCTCTTGCGCGCCTGCTCCCAGACATGCTGGACCATGGGCTTGCCGGCGATGTCCTGCAGCGGCTTGCCGGGCAGGCGGGTGGAGGCGAAACGGGCCGGGATGACGACGGTGAATTTCTGGCTCATCGCTGGGTCTCGGCTCGTTGTCACTTGTCCAGGCGTTCGTCGACGTTCAGGGTGCGGGCCTCGCCCTCGAGCATCACCGGGATGCCGTCGCGCACCGGGTAGGCCAGGCCATCGGCCTTGCAGATCAGTTCGGACTTGTCGTCGGTGAGCTTCAGCGGGCCCTTGCACAGCGGGCAGGCGAGGATGTCGAGGAGTTTCGGGTCCATGGGGGAATCCTTGGAAGGCGAGTGGGGCGGCCGTGCCACCGGTCAGCGCGCGGTCAGGCGCTCGAGCTGGGCGTCGAACCAGGCGACGAAGGCCGGGGAAGGCTGCGCGTCGACCGCGAGGTACCACCAGTCGGCGGCGGCGAAGGCCCGGCATTTCACCGCGTCCTTCTCGGTCATCAGCAGCGGCAGCGGCGGGCTGAAGTTCAGTTGCTCGGCGCTGTAGGCCGCGTGGTCCGGGAAGGCGTGCGGAACAGGCCGCCAGTGTAGCGCCTCGAGCGTCGCGAAGAAACGCTGCGGGTTGCCGATGCCGGCCAGGGCGTGGACCTGCTGGCCCGCCGGGAAATGCTCCGGCCCCACGCGCTGGCCACTGCGCAGGTTGACCAGGGCCGATGGTCGCAGGGTGAAGGAGAAGGCGCCCTGGGGATCGGCGCTGGCACCGTTGTAGAGCACCGCGTCCACCGATTCCAGGCGCTCCACCGGCTCGCGCAGGGGGCCGGCCGGCAGGCAGCGGCGATTGCCCAGGCCGCGCGCGGCGTCGATCAGCACCAGTTCCAGGTCACGGGCCAGGCGGTAGTGCTGCAGGCCGTCGTCGCAGAGGATCAGGTCGACCGGCTCCTCCGCCAGCAGCGCGCGCACCGCGGCCGGGCGATCCGGGTCGATCACCAGGGGCACGCCGCTGCGCTGGACGATCATCAGGGGTTCGTCGCCGGCCTGGTCCGCGCGCTGTTCGGCGCGAACCCGCCACGGCAGGCTCGGCGGCTTGGCGCCGTAGCCGCGGCTGACCACGCCGACCTTGAGGCCACGGGCGCGGCAGTGTTCGATCAGCCAGAGGATCATCGGCGTCTTGCCGGTGCCGCCGACGGTGATATTGCCGACCACGATCACCGGCACCGGAGCGCGATAGGCCTCGCGGCGGCCCTGCAGGTAGTCGGTGCGCTTGCGCAGCGCCACGCGGCGGTACAGCGCCTCCAGCGGACGCAGCAGGCCGAGGGCCGGGTGGCCCTGGTACCAGGCCTGCAGCAGGCGGTCGGAGAATGCCATCAGGGCTTGGCCTGCGCCTCGACGGTGGTGATGCGCAGGTGGCTGAAGCCGAGCTTGCCGGCCGCGTCCATGGCGGTGACCACCGCCTGGTGGGTGGCCTTGCCGTCGGCGGTGATCACCAGCGGCAGGTTGCTGTCGCCGGCGGATTCCTTCTGCATCGCCGCCATCAGGGTGGCGAGGTCACTGTTCACCAGGGTCTGGCCGTTCAGCGCGTAGTGGCCAGCGGCGTCGATATCCAGCTCCAGCGGCTTGACGTCGGTGGCTTCCGGCGGCGTGCCGCTGACCGCCTCGGGCAGCTCGACCTTCAGCTGGGTCGGCCGGCTGAAGGTGGTGGTGACCACGAAGAACAGCAGCAGGACGAAGATCACGTCGATCAGCGACGCCAGGTTGATGAACACGTCATCGCGGGCGGCGCCACCACTTCTGCGGCGGAATTTCACGCTTTGCCATCCTCGGAAAGGTCGACTTCGCGGTCGCCCTGGACCATCTCCACCAGCTTGATGGCTTCCTGCTCCATGGCCACCACCAGCTCATCGACGCGGCGCAGCAGGTAGCGGTGGAAGAACACCGCGGGAATCGCCACGATCAGGCCGGAAGCGGTGGTCACCAGGGCCTTGGAGATGCCGCCGGCGAGCTGCGGGGCGTTGGCCATGCCGTCGCCCATGAAGGCGCTGAATATCTGGATCATGCCGAACACCGTGCCCAGCAGGCCCAGCAGCGGGGCCATGGCGGCGATGGTGCCGAGGGCGTTGAGGTAGCGCTCCATCTCGTGGATCACCCGCCCGGCGGACTCCTCGATGCACTCCTTCATGATCTCGCGACCGTGCTTGGAGTTGACCAGGCCGGCGGCGAGGATTTCGCCCAGCGGAGAAGACGCCTTGAGGTCCTTGAGGGCCTGGCTGTTCATCTTCTTGTCCTTGATCTGCTTCCACACCTGGCCGAGCAGCTGCGGCGGGGCGATGCGGCTGCGGCGCAGGGTCCAGAGCCGCTCGGCGACGATGGCGGTGGCGGCGATGGAGCTCAGAATGATCGGCAGCATCATCCAGCCGCCCGCTTGAACCAGTTCCCACACAGTGGCGAATCCCCTGAAAAAAAGTGGCCACACTCTAGCACAGCCCCCCAGCCCCGCCGACCGTCGCCGTTCTCATTTTTCCCTCCAGAATCCGGCCTTTTCACGCACGCCCTGGACAGCGCCGCGACGCCCCAGCAGCAGGCGCAAGGCGCCCTCCCTCGCCACGTCGTGAACCGCCACCCGTCGCGCGGCGAAACGCGCCAGCACTTCGGCCGACGGATGCCCGTAGGCGTTGTAGCGCGAGCGCGAAATCAGCGCCGCGCGCGGTGCCAGGCCCGCGACGAAGGCCGCCGAGGTCGAGGTACGGCTGCCATGGTGGCCGGCCATCAGCCAATCGGCGTAGGGGCGTGACTGAGCGGCCAGCCAGGCCGCCTCGCCCTCGGCGGGCAGGTCGCCGGTCAGCAGCAGGCTTTCGCCGAAGGCCTCGACGCGCAGCACGCAGGAGCGGGCGTTGCTTTCGGTCGCCGCCGCCCAGCTCCAGGTGGAAAAGCGCACGCCATCGACCAGCCACTCGCGCTCGGCGCAGGGCTCGGCGCGCCACCTGGCGGGCAGGCGCTCGGGCTCGCCGCTGATGATCCGCGTCACCGGCAAGGCGTCGAGCAGCGCGCGGGCGCCACCGGCGTGATCGTTGTCGGCATGGCTGAGCAGCAGCGTATCGACCCGCTTCACCCCCAGGCCGCGCAGGGTCGGCAGCACCGCCACTTCGCCGAGGTCGAAATCGCCCCGGCGCGGCCCGGCATCGTACAGCCAGGCGTGGCCGTGGGTGCGGATCAGCACCGACAGGCCCTGGCCGACGTCGATCACGCGCACCTCCGCATAGCCGGGAGCCGGGGCCAGCGAGTGCGGCCAGAATAGCGGCAGCAGCAGCGCCAGGCCCGGAGCGCGCAGTGGCACCCCGGCGGGTGCCAGGCACAGCGGAACGCCGAGCAGCGCCAAGGCGATCGCCCAGGCCGGCGGCGCCTGCGGATACCAGGCCGGCGAATGGCGGGCCAGCCAGGCGAGCGCCTGCAACAGCCCGTCGAGCAGGCCGCCGGCCAGCCACAGCAGCCCCTCCCCCAGGCCCGGCAACCACAGCAGCAGGCTGCCGATCAGCGCCAGCGGCACCACCAGCAGCTCCACCCAGGGCACCGCCAGCAGGTTGGCCAGGGCGCCCGCGGGGCTCAGCGGCAGGCCCAGGGCCATGAGCAGCGGCGCCAGGCCGATGGCCATCAGCACCTGCGCACGGCCCCAGGTCAACCACCAGGGCCAGCGCCCCAGGCGCCCGGCGAAGCCGTAGACCAGCAACCCGACGGCGGCGAAGGACAGCCAGAAGCCGGGGCTCAGGCTGACCAGCGGATCGACCAGCAGCACCGCCAGCACGGCGCCGAGCACCGGCATCCACACGCCCTGGCGGCGCAGCCACAGGCGCCACAGCAGCACCATGCTCAGCATCAGGCAGGCCCTGAGCGCCGGCACCTCCAGGCCGGCGACCCAGCCGTAGCCCCAGGCGCCGCACAAGCCGGCGGCGCAGGCGCAGGGCAGCCAGGGCAACCGCGCCGCCCAGGCGCCGAGGCGCGCCAGCCCGGCCACCAGGCCGTAGAGCAGGCCGCCGAGCAGGGAGATGTGCGAGCCGGAGATCACCATCAGGTGCAGGGTGCCGGTGTCCTCCAGGACGTCCCAGTCGCGTCGCTGCAAGCCGCTGCCGTCGCCGAGGATCAACGCCACCAGGTAGGCGTTGCGGCCCTGGGCGTCGACCGCCAGCAGGCGCCGCTTCCAGTCCTCGCGCCAGGCCTCGGGGCCGCGGGCGGCGGCCAGGCGCTGGCCGTCCTTGACGCTGCCGGTGGCGCCGATGGCATCGGCGGTCAGCCAGGCCTCGTAATCGAAGCCGAAGGCATTGGCCAGGCCGTGGGGGCGGCGCAGGGTCACCGCCAGGCGCCAGCGCTCGCCGGCGCGCAGCTCGGGCGCCGCGTACCAGGACAGGCGCAGCCGCTTCGGCAGGTCCACGCGCGCGTCGACCGCTTCCAGCTCGAAGCGCGCGTTGCCGTCGCGCCACGCCGGCAGGCCAACCACCCTCCCCTCCAGCCAGAGCGTGCGGCCGTCCAGCTCCGGGGCCAGGCGCTGGGCCAGCGCCCAGTGGCCGTGCAGGCAGGCCCAGGCGAACCCGGCCAACAGCAGCGCCGCGACGAACCAGCGCCGCCACAGGCACAGCAGGAGGATTCCGACCAGCGGCCCCCAGCTCCACGCCGGCGGCAACTCGGCCAACCCACGCGGCAGCAGAAGCCCGCAGGCCAAGGCCAGCATCCCTGCGCGCATCGACGATCCCTCCCTGGGCATGGGCTGAGAAATGGCCGGCGGTTACACATGGACATAGTTGCCAGCCAGAGGCTGTCATCTAGCTAGGCATAATGGCCAGTGCTCGTCTGCCAGAGATTTCCCCCATGCCGCGCCGACTTTTCCAGCGCTACATGCCCGACCCGGAGCTGATCAGGAACCACAAGTCCCTGCGTTTCCTCGGCCCGCTGCTGCACGCGCCGAACCTCTGGCACCTGAACCGCCGCTCGGTATCGCGCGCCATGGGCATGGGCCTGTTCGCCGCCTTCGTGCCCATGCCGCTGCAAATGCTGCTGGCCGCCGCCCTGGCCGTGTGGGCGCGGGCCAACCTGCCGATCTCGGTGGGCCTGGTCTGGCTGACCAACCCCATCACCATGCCGCCGGTGTTCTATTGCACCTACAAGATGGGCGCCTGGGTCATGGGCGTGCCGGCGCGCACGCTGCCGGAGAACCTCACCTGGGAGTGGATCAGCGGCGAGCTGGCGCTGCTCTGGCAGCCGTTCCTGCTCGGCTCGCTGATCTGCGGGGTGCTGGTCGGCCTGCTCGGCTACCTGGCCACCGACGCCTACTGGCGCTGGTGGATCGGCCGCAGCTGGCGCCGCCGCCAGGTCTTGCGCAACCTGCAGGGTGGGCTCTGATACCCGTAGGGCGCATAACGCCCCAAGCGTTATCCGCCGTCGGTGCCCACACCCGGGGCTTCGGCGGATAACCGCGAACGGTTATCCGCCCTACGGGAACATGCCACCTGGCATTTTGTTCGTCCGCAGGAGCACATAACGAAGAAGCCGCCCCTGGGGGCGGCTTCGTTCATTCGTAGCGCAGCGCTTCGGCCGGCTGGGTCTGGGCCGCTCGCCAGGCCGGGTAGAGCGTGGCGAGGAAGCTCATCAGCAGAGCCGCGCAGCACACCAGCACGACGTCGGTCACCTGCACGTCGGACGGCAGGTAGTTGATGAAGTAGACATCCGAGCTGAACACGTGGGTGCCCAGCGCCTTCTCCAGGGCCGTGACGATGGCGGTGACGTTGAACGCCGCCAGCACGCCCAGGGTGCCGCCGACCAGGGTGCCGATCACCCCGATCACCGTGCCCTGGACCATGAACACCGTCATGATCTGCCCCGGCGTGGCGCCCAGGGTGCGCAGGATGGCGATGTCGGTGCGCTTGTCGGCGACCACCATGATCAAAGTGGCGATGATGTTGAACGCCGCCACCGCGACGATCAGCAGCAACAGCAGGCCGATCATGGTCTTTTCCATCTTCATGGCGCCGAACAGGCTGCCCTGGGTGTGGGTCCAGTCCACCGAGCGGAAGCCCGGGCCCAGGTCGGCGGCGATGCGCTGGCCGACCTCGGGGGCCTGGAACAGGTCCTTCAGGGCGATGCGCACGCTCTGCACCTGGCCCGGCTGCCAGCGCAACAGGTGCGCCGCGTCGTCGACATGGACCAGCGCCAGGGTGCCGTCCAGCTCGGCGCCGACCTTGAACACCCCGACCACGTTCAGCCGCTGCATGCGTGGCGTGACGCCACCGGCGGCGGAAGTGGACTCGGGGACGATCAGCAGCAGGCTGTCGCCGACGTTGACGCGGAAGCGGCGCGCGGTGATCTCGCCGATCACCACCCCGGACTCGCCGGATTTCAGCGCCTCCAGGCTGCCCTGGACCATGTGCGAGCCGATGATCGAGACCTTGGGCTCCAGCTGCGGGTCGACGCCGTCCACCTCGATCGGTTGCATCATGCCCTTGAACGAGAGCATGCCGTCCAGCTCGGTGTAAGGCACCGCGCCGACCACCTCGCGCTGCTTCGACGCGCTGGCGGCCACCGCCTGCCAGTCGGCCAGCGGCTGGCCGTTGGCGTTCTGCAGCACCGCATGGGGCACCATGCCGAGGATGCGCGAGCGCATTTCCTTCTGGAAGCCGTTCATCACCGAGAGCACCACGATCATCGCCAGCACCCCGAGGGTCAGGCCGATCATCGAGGTCAGGGAGATGAAGGAGATGTAGTGGTTGCGCTTCTTGGCCCGGGTGTAGCGGGTGCCGATGAAGATCGATAAGGGTCTGAACATGGCGTCAGGCGGCGACCAGGCGGCCGTCCTCGAGGCTCAGCACGCGGTCCATCTGCTGCGCCAGGTTGCGATCGTGGGTCACCACCAGGAAGGCCGTCTGCAGCGACTGCGACAGTTCGAGCATCAGGTCCTGGATGGAGTGCGCGGTGTGCTGGTCGAGGTTGCCGGTGGGTTCGTCGAGCAGCACCAGCTGCGGGCGGTTGACCAGTGCGCGGGCGATGGCCACGCGTTGGCGCTCGCCGCCGGAGAGCTCGGCCGGCTTGTGCTGCAGGCGGTGCTTCAGGCCCACCCGCTCCAGCAGCGCGGCGGCGCGCTCGCGGGCCTCGGGGATCGGCGTGCGGCCGATCAGCAGCGGCATGCAGACGTTCTCCAGGGCGGTGAACTCCGGCAGCAGGTGGTGGAACTGGTAGACGAAGCCCAGCGCGCGGTTGCGCAGCAGGCCGCGCTGCTTCTCGTTGAGCGCCGACAACTCCTCGCCGGCCAGCCAGACGCTGCCCTTGCTGGGGATGTCGAGGCCGCCGAGCATATTCAGCAGGGTGCTCTTGCCGGAGCCGGAGCTGCCGACGATGGCCACGCGCTCGCCGGGGAACAGCTCCAGCTGCACGTCGACCAGCACTTCGACCGATTGCGGGCCCTCGTCGTAGCTCTTGCGCAGGTTGCGGCAGCTCAGGACGGACTTGTCACTCATAACGCAGGGCCTCCGCGGGCTGGGTGCGCGCGGCACGCCAGGCCGGATACAGGGTGGCGAAGAAACTCAGGATCAGCGCGGCGGCGCACACCAGGATCACGTCCTCGCGCATCAGCTGCGAGGGCAGGTAATCGATGAAGTAGACGTCCGAGCTGAGGAACTTGTGGCCGATCAGGCGCTCCAGCAAGGCGATGGCGTCGCTCACCTTGAGCGCCGCGAGCACCCCGAGCAGGCCGCCGATGAGGGTGCCGATCACCCCGATCACGCTGCCCTGGACCATGAAGATGGCCATGATCTGCCCCGGCGTGGCGCCGAGGGTGCGGAGGATGGCGATGTCCGACTTCTTGTCGGTGACCACCATCACCAGCGTGGAAATGATGTTGAAGGCCGCCACCGCGACGATCAGCAGCAACAGCAGGCCGATCATGGACTTCTCCATCTGGATCGCCTGGTACAGGTTGCCGTGGCTGCGCGTCCAGTCGCGGGCGTAGAAGTCGTTGCCCTTCAGGTCGTGGGCGATTTCCCAGGCGGTGCGCGGCGCCTGGAACAGGTCGTCGAGCTTCAGGCGCAGGCCTTGCACCTCGCCGTCCTTGTAGCGCTGCATGCGCGCGGCGTCCTCGACGTTGGCCAGGGCCACGTAGCCATCCAGCTCGCCGGCGCCGACATGGAAGATGCCGGCCACGGTGAAGCGCTTCATGCGCGGGAAGATGCCGGCGGGGGTCACCGAGACCTCGGGGGCGACGAAGGTGACCTTGTCGCCGACCTTCACCCCCAGGTTGGCCGCGGCCTTGTCGCCGATGATCAAGCCGAACTCGCCGGCCTTGAGGCTGGCCAGGCTGCCCTGCTGGAAGAACTGGGAGATGATCGAGACCTTGCCTTCCTCGGCCGGGTCCACCGCGTTGATCAGGACTTTCTGCACTACCCCATTGTTGCTCAGCAGGCCCTGCATCTGGATGAAGGGCGCCACTTCCAGCACGTTCGGGTGCTGCGCCTTGATCTGCCCGGCGAGGCCGCGCCAGTCGCCGATCGGCTGGTAGGACTCGACGGTGGCGTGCGGCACCATGCCCAGCACCCGGGTACGCATCTCGTGGTCGAAGCCGTTCATCACCGAGAGCACCACGATCATCACCATGACCCCGAGGGCCAGGCCGATCATGGAGGTCAGCGAGATGAAGGAAACGAAATGGCTGCGGCGCTTGGCGCGGGTGTAGCGCGTCCCGATATAGACGGAAAGTGGTCTGAACATGTGGGGCCGTTGTCAGGGGATTGGGGCGTCGGTGCGGCCGGCGTCCGTGGCCGCGGGCGGCGAATGCGCAGGCCTTGGTGGCGGGCTGCGACAGGCGGCTTTACACTCAGACCATCACTGCCGCCGTGGGTTCGCCATGTCCACTCCAGACGCGGATGACCGCCGCGAATACTACCGTATCGAAGACCGCCTCGCACTGGAATTTCGCCCTCTGCCGGAGGACGCGGAGCAGGCGGCGCAAGCGTTACAGGATGATTCGCCGCTGTTCAACCTGCTCGGTGACCTGCACCTGCTGGAGGTCGAGCAGCAGCACCTGCTGCGCCAGATCGGCGAGCGCGATCGCGCCGTCGCCGGCTACCTGAAGCTGCTCGACAAGCGCCTCGACCTGGTCGCCGGCGCCCTCGCCCAGGGCCTGCTGCAGGAGGTCGGCCCGGCGCAGCCGGTGATCCTCTCCGAGGGCGGCATCGCCTTCACCGCGCCCACCCACCTGGTGCCCGGCCAACTGCTGGCGCTGAAGCTGGTGCTGCTGCCGCAGGCGCTGGGCCTGAGCCTGCGCGCGCGGGTCACCCACTGCGAGTCGCGCGGGCTCGGCGAATTCGAGATCGGCACCCTGTTCGAGAACCTCGAGGAGCCGCAGCGCCAGCTGCTGGCCCGGCACATCCTGCAGAAACAGGCGGCCGAACGGCGCCAGGCCAAGGTCCGCGACGAGCCATGAAGGCGTTCACCCTGGCGCTATTCCTGCTGGCCGGACTGGCCCCCGCCCTGCCGGCCATGGCCGACAACCTGGAAATCCCCATCGGCGCCCAGGGCGAGCCCGGCGTCGCCCTACCCGCGCGCGGCGAGAGCCGCCGCGCGGTGCTGGAGCGCTTCGGCCTGCCGGACGTCGAGCACCCCAGCGTCGGCAACCCGCCGATCACCCGCTGGGACTACCGCGAATTCAGTGTCTATTTCGAATACGATCACGTGGTCGACGCGGTTCGCGCGCATCGCCCGCAGAACCCGATTTCCCCGCCTCCCAAGGAGCCTCAGTGACTCTCATCTACGGCCATCGCGGCGCCAAGGGCGAAGCCCCGGAAAACACCCTGAGCAGCTTCCAGCGCTGCCTCGAACACGGCGTCAAACGCTGCGAACTCGACCTGCACCTGTCCCGCGACGGCGAGTTGATGGTGATCCACGACCCGACCCTGAAACGCACTACCGGGCGACGCGGCAAGGTCTCCGAGCAACTGGCCGAGGACCTGGTCGGCTACGACGCGCGCCAGGGCGGCCCCGGCTGGGTGCGGCCATGCCCGATCCCGCGGCTGGCCGAGCTGTTCGAGCGCTGCGAGTTCGAGCATTGGCAACTGGAGGTCAAGAGCGCCTCGCGCGACCGCGCGGCGCGCACCGTGCAGGCCATCCACCAGCTGGTCGGGCGCTTCGGCCTGCGCGACCGCGTCACCGTGACCTCCAGCTCGCGCACCGTGCTGCGCGCGCTGCAGCAGCTGACGCCGGAACTCTCGCGGGGGCTGGTGGCGGAGTACGCCTGGCTCGACCCGCTGAAGGTAGCGGCGAGCTACGGCTGCGAGCTGCTGGCGCTGAACTGGATGCTGTGCACCCCGGAGCGGCTGCTCAAGGCGCAAAAGCAGGGGCTGCACGTGTCGGTGTGGACGGTCAACGAACCGGCGCTGATGCGCCGGCTCGCCGACTTCGGTGTGGATAGCCTGATTACAGACTTTCCCGGTTTGGCCACTGCCACGCTCGGGAATCGCTGAGCGGGTCGCCCCCGGCCGGCTCAGGCCGCCGGTCGGGGTATTTCAGAAAAGCCGGTTCAGGCCGTCGAACGCCGCTACGCGGTAGGCTTCGGCCATGGTCGGATAGTTGAAGGTGGTGTTGACGAAGTACTTCAGGGTGTTCTGCTCGCCCGGCTGGTTCATGATCGCCTGGCCGATGTGGACGATCTCCGAGGCCTGGTCGCCGAAGCAGTGCACGCCGAGGATTTCCAGGGTCTCGCGGTGGAACAGGATCTTCAGCATGCCCACCGGTTCGTTGGAGATCTGCGCGCGGGCCATGCCCTTGAAGAACGCCTTGCCCACCTCGTAGGGGATCTTCGCCGCGGTCAGCTCGCTTTCGTTGCGGCCGATGGAGCTGATCTCCGGGATGGTGTAGATGCCGGTCGGCACGTCGTTGACGAAGCGCCAGCCGTCATGCTCGACGATGTTCCCGGCGGCCGAGCGGCCCTGGTCGTAGGCGGCGCTGGCCAGGCTCGGCCAGCCGATGACGTCGCCGGCGGCGTAGACGTTGGACACCGAGGTGCGGTAGTTCTCGTCCACCTCGATCTGGCCACGGCTGTTGACCTTGATGCCGACGTTCTCCAGGCCCAGGCGGTCGGTGTTGCCGGTACGGCCGTTGCACCACAGCAGGGCGTCGGCCTTGATCTTCTTGCCCGACTTCAGGTGCAGGATCACCCCGTTGTCCAGGCCCTCGACACGCTCGTATTCCTCGTTGTGGCGCACCAGCACGTTGTTGTTGCGCAGGTGGTAGCTGAGGGCGTCGGAGATTTCGTCGTCGAGGAAGCTGAGCAACTGGTCGCGGGTGTCGATCAGGTCGACCATCACGCCCAGGCCGCTGAAGATCGACGCGTACTCGCAGCCGATGACCCCGGCTCCGTAGATGATCAGTCGGCGCGGGGTGTGGCTCAGCGAAAGGATGGTGTCGCTGTCGTAGACGCGCGGGTGGTTGAAGTTGATATCCGCCGGGCGGTACGGGCGCGAGCCGGTGGCGATGACGAACTGGTCGGCGACCAGGCGCTCCACGGCGCCGCTGGGGGTGACCACCTCGACGGTGCGCTCATCGACGAAGCTGGCGGTGCCGTTGAACATGTCGATGCGGTTGCGCGCGTAGTAGCCGGTGCGCGAGGACACCTGCTTGTTGATCACCTTCTCGGCGCTCTTGAGCACGTCGGGGAAGGAGAACCAGCGCGGCTCGCCGATCTGGCGGAACATCGGGTTGGTGTTGAACTCGATGATCTGCTTCACCGAGTGGCGCAGCGCCTTCGACGGGATGGTGCCCAGGTGCGTGCAGTTGCCGCCGACCACGCGACGGCTGTCCACCACCGCCAGCTTGCGTCCGTACTTGGAGGCGTTCATCGCCGCCCCCTCGCCCGCCGGACCCGTGCCGAGAATCACCACGTCGTAGTTGTAGACAGCCATGCGTACTCCTTCAGAACAGGCCGGGGCGCCCCTGTGGCGCACCCGGCGAAGTCCCGACGCGCCGGGCGTCGGGAACGATCGAATCGATGATGGCAGCTTAGCCGCGCGACAAATTGCTGCACATTAGCGCTTGGTCGCGTCGTAGGCGAATTTTGCCATCACTACATTTCATGCGGCTTTCACGGCCGCGCCGGGTCGGGGAAGAGCTCGCTGAAACGCGCCGAGGCGCGCGTGGCGAAGCCCTGCCCCTGGTGCACGACGAAATAGGCCGCCAGCCCGTGCTGCTCGGCGTAGCGCAGACCCTCGTCGGGGCCCAGCACCATGAGCAGGGTCGACAACCCGTCGGCGTGCAGCGTGGAGCGGTCGACCACGGTCACCGCCGCCAGCGTATGCCGCACCGGCGTACCGGTGCGCGCGTCGAAGGTGTGCGAATAGCGCTGCCCACCTTCCTCGAAATAGTTGCGGTAGTCGCCCGAAGTCGAGACCCCGTAGCCATCCACCTCCAGCGAACGCTCCACCGTGCGCTCGCGTTCGCCGCTGGGGACCTCCAGGGCCACCCGCCAGGGCGAGCCGTCGGCCTTGTGACCCACGGCCTTGAGCTCGCCGGTGATTTCCACCAGGTAGTCCTTCACGCCCAGCTCGGCCAGGCGCTGGCTGACCCGATCCACCGCGTAGCCGGCGACGATGCTGTCGAAGTCCAGCTGCGCGGCCACGTCCTTGCACACCAGGCTGCCGTCGATCCGCAGGTGGCGGTAGCCGACGCGCGCCTTCTCCCGCGCCAGCGCCGTGGCATCCGGCACCTGCTCGCCGCGCGACTGCGGGCCGAAGCCCCAGAGGTTCATCAGCGGCTCGACGCTGAGGTCGAAGGCGCCGGCGCTGGCCTCGGACAGTTCGTCGCCGTAGCGCAGCAGCTCGATCAGCTCGGTCGGCATGGCCTGGCAGGCGCCGGCCGGCAGGGCGTTGAAGCGCGAGACCTCGGAGTCGTCACGGTAGGTGGAGAACTGCCGGTCGAGCTCGCCGAGGATGTCCTCCACTTCCGCCTGCAGGCGCTGCGGCGCGGGGCTCTGCGCGGTGGGCAGGTATTGCACGGAGTAGCTGCTGCCCATGGTCGGGCCGCCGAAGCGCTCGATACGCTCGCCGCAACCGGCCAACGCCAACAGCCCCACGCACAGCCAGATGCCACGCAACACGCCACCTCCATTCCCCGCCCAGGCACGGGCGGCGGACATTCTACCGGAAACGGCGGCGCTTACTGTTGCCCAGGCGGTAAAGGTTCATTGCTCACGAAAGCGTCGTTGCTCATGAAAGCTTCGCCGCTCATTCAACCCCGCGCTCGCCGTCTACCGGCGCGCCGCCGCCCACGGCCTTGTACAGCGCCACCAGGTCCTGGCGCAGCTGGCCGTCGCTGTCGACCAGGTCGCGGCGCGCCTGCAGGTAATTGCGCTGGGCGTCCAGCTCGACGAGGAAATCGGTCATGCCGCCGGCATAGCGCGCCTTGGCCATGTCGTAGGCCTGCCCGGCGCTGTTCAGCCGCGCCTGTAGCTGGGCGTTGCGCTGGCGCTCGGCACCGTAGCCGCTGAGGGCGTCGTCGACCTCCTGCCAGGCCTTGAGCACGGTCTGCTGGAAGTTCACCGCGGCCTCCTGCTGCTCCAGCTTGCGCAGGGTCACCTGGGAGCGGCGCCGGCCATTGTCGAAGATCGGCACGCTCAGGCTCGGCCCCACCGCCCACTGGCGGCTGCCCCAGTCGCTGGTCTTGCCGCTTTCGAAGGAGGAATAGCCGAAGCTGGCGCCCAGGCGGATGCTCGGGTACAGCTCGGCCACCGCCACCCCGATGTCGGCCGTGGCCGCGTGCAGCTGGGCCTCGGCGGCGCGGATGTCCGGGCGCCGCCGCGCCACTTCCGAGGGCAGGCCGGGGCTCAGGTCGGGTAGCGCGGAGGGTTTGGCCGGCGGCGCCAGCAGTTGCGCCTGCAGCTCGCCCGGCTGGGCGCCGACCAGCACGCCGAGCTGGTTGATCGCCTGGCTTTGCGCGGCGCGCAACTGCGGCAGGCGCGAGCGCAGGTCTTCCAGTTGGCCGCGCTGGCGCACCAGGTCGAAGTCGTCCACCAGGCCGCCGTCGGCGCGGGCTTGCACCAGATCCAGGGATTCCTCGGTGGCGCGCAGGTCTTCCTCGGTCACTGCGATCTGCTGCTGCACCCGGCGCAGCTCGAAGTAGCCGCGCGAGACTTCGCTGGCGACCAGCAGCCGCGCCTGCTCCAGCAGCGCGCGCTGCTGCTCGACGCGGGCGTCGGCGGCCTCGATGGAACGGCGCACACGGCCCCAGAAGTCGATTTCCCAGGAAGCGTCGAAGCCGGCTTCGTAGAGGGTGAAGGGCTCGGCCAGGGTCTTCACCAGCTCGTCGCTGTTGCCCGGCGCCAGGCTGGAGATCATCCGCGCGCTGGCGCCGCGCTCGCTCTGGCGCTGGCGCTGGATGTCGGCGCTGCCGTCGACGTTGACCCCGCGCTGGGCGGCGACCATCTGCCGCTGCATGCGCGCCTGGGCGAAGCGCAGCGCGGCGCTCTGCAGGTCCGGGCTGGCCGCCGTGGCGCGGCGCTGCAGGTAGTTCAGCGTGGGGTCGGAGAACTGCGTCCACCACTGCGCCGGGATGGCCTGGCTGCCCTGCCCCGCCGCCAGCAGAGTGGGATCGCCGGCGTGGGCGGCGCCCCAGTCGGCCGGGGCCTTGGATTGCGGCGCCTGGTAGTCCGGCCCCACCGCGCAGGCGCCCAGCGCCAGCAGCAGCGGCAGGAGAAGGTAGGGAGTGGGCGACGGCTTCATGGTGGTCTCCGGTCAGGCGAGTCGGTTGCGGAACAGCCAGGCGGACAGCGGCAGGGTCACGACCGCCACCACCAGCATCGGCAACAGGTCATGGGACACCTCGGCCAGGCCCACGCCTTCCAGGTAGATGCGCTGGATCAGGTCGATGGCGAAGCGCAGCGGGTTGATCCAGGTGGCGATCTGCAGCGCCTCGGGCATGTTGCGCACCGGCGTGGCCAGGCCCGAGAGCAGCATCAGCGGCATGATCAGGACGAAGGTGTAGAGCATCGCCTGCTGCATGTTCAGAGACACCGCCGAGATCGACATGCCGAGGCCAACGCAGGACACCATGAACACCAGCAGCCCGCCGTAGAGGTCGAGCAGCGAGCCGGCCATGGGGATGCGGAACCAGTACAGCGCCATCAGCAGCACCAGCGACGCCTGCACCAGGCCGATGAGGATCGGCGGCAGGGCCTTGCCGAGCATGATTTCCAGCGGCGAATAGGGCGTGACCAGCAGCTGGTCGAAGGTCCCCTGCTCGCGCTCGCGGGCCACCGATAGCGCGGTCAGCAGCAGGGTCTGGAGCATGCTCAGGGAAGCGATCAGCGCCGGAATCAGCGGCCAGCGCGTCTCCAGGTTGGGGTTGTACCAGGCGCGGGTGACCACGTTGACCGGCGCCCGGGCCAGGCCGCGCTCGCGGTTGAAGTCGGCGATCACGCTGGCCAGCCCGGCCGCCGCGGCGCCGGCGGTGCTGGAGTTGCGCCCGTCGAGGATCACCTGCAGCGGCGCCGGCTCGCCGCGAGTCAGGCGGGTCTCGAAGTCGCTGGGAATCTGGATCACCAGCAGCGCCTTCTCGGCGTCGATCACGCTGGCGATGTCGCGCGGCGCACCGAGGGTCGCCACGCGGCGGAAGATGCCGGTGCCATCCAGGCGGTTGGCCAGGCGCTGCGAGGACTCGCTGTGGCTCTGGTCGAGCAGCGCGTAGGGCGCGTCGTTGAGGTCGAAGGTCACCGCGTAGCCGAACAGCAGGCTCTGCATCAGCACCGGCGCCAGCAGCACGATGCGGTTGGCCGGATCCTTGAGGATCACCAGCAGCTCCTTGCGCCAGAGGTTGGCCAGGCGGCGGAAGAATTCGGCGAAGGCGCCCATCTCAGTCGAGCCTCTTGCGCGTGGCCAGGCGCGCCAGGCCCAGCAGGACCGCGGCGTAGCCGGCGAGGATCAGGCAGTTGCGGATGATCAGCGGCCAGAAGTCGCCGGCCAGGAACAGCGACTTCACCAGTTCCATGAAGTAGGTCGCCGGCAGCAGGTTGCCGATCACCCGCACGGCGGTGGGCACGTTGCGCAGGTCGAAGATGAAGCCGGAGAGCATCATCGCCGGGAGGAAACTGGCGAGCAGGGAAATCTGGCTGGCGAGGAACTGGTTCTTGGTGACCGCCGAGATCAGCAGGCCGATGCCCAGGGCGACGAACAGGTACAGCATGGAGCTGACCAGCAGCGCCAGCAGCGAGCCGTAGATCGGCACGTGGAACAGGAAACGCGCCGCCAGCAGACACAGCGCCAGGCCCAGCAGGCCGACCAGGAAGCACGGGATGATCTTCGCCAGGAGGATTTCCACCGAGCGCACCGGGGTGACGAACAGCGCCTCCAGGGTGCCGCGCTCCCACTCGCGGGCCATCACCAGCGCGGTGAGGAAGGCGCCGACCAGGGTCATGATGAGGACGATCAGCCCCGGCACCAGGTACCAGGTGCTGGTGTTGGCGGCGTTGAACCACATGCGCTGCTCGATGCGCACGCCACCGGACTGCGCCCCGGCGTTGCGCGCCGCCTGCTTCTCGCCCCACAGCGCCAGGGCCTGGTTCAGGTAGTTGCTGACGCCCGAGGCACGGGTGGCGTCGGAACCCTGCACCAGCACCAGCACTTCGGCGTCGCCGTCCTGCAGGCGCCGGCTGAAGTCGCCGGGCAGGTACACCAGGGCGTCGACCTCTCGCGCGTCGAGCAGGCGCCGGCCGTCCTCGAAGGATTTCTGCGGCAACGGCTCCAGGTACTCCGAGCGGCTGATGCTGGCCAGCAGGTCGCGGGCCTGGGGCGCCGGGTCGTCCTGCACCACCGCCACCAGGCTGTGGCGCACGTCCAGCGACAGGCCATAACCGAAGATCAGGATCAGCGCGATGGGCAGGCCGATGCCGATCATCAGGTTGCTGCGGTCGCGCAGCAGCTGGCGCACCTCCTTGCGCGTCAGCGACAGCAGGCGCCGCCAGAACGAGCCGCTCATGCCAGGGCCTCCTGCGGGTGCTGGCGGGCCAGCTCGACGATCTCGATGAAGGCCTGCTCCATGTTCAGCGAACTGTCCTTGCCGCCGGCCTGCTCGCGCACCTGTTGCGGCGTGCCCATGGCGAGGATGCGCCCGGCGTCCTGGATAACGATGCGATCGCAGTACTCGGCTTCTTCCATGAAGTGGGTGGTGATGATGATGGTGGTGCCGCCGGCGGCCAGCGCCGTGATGCGCTGCCAGAAGCCGCGCCGCGCCAGGGGGTCGGCACCGCTGGTGGGTTCGTCGAGGAAGAGGATTTCCGGCTCGTGGAGCAGGCCCACGGCCATCGCCAGGCGCTGCTTGTAGCCGCCGGGCAGCTGGCCGCTGGGCTCGCCCTCGTGGCCGGCCAGGTCGAACTGCCGCGACACCTCGTCCATGCGCTGCCCGAGCCGCTTGCCGGACAAGCCATAGGCGCCGCCGAAGAAGCGCAGGTTCTCGCGCACCGAGAGGTTGCCGTACAGCGAGAACTTCTGCGACACGTAGCCGATCCGCCGGCGCGCCTGGGCGCGCGCGTGGCGCAGGTTGACCCCGGCCACCTGGAGGCTGCCGGAAGACGCCGGAAGCAATCCGCAGAGCATGCGGAAGGTGGTGGTCTTGCCGGCGCCGTTGGGCCCCAGCAGGCCGAATATCTCGCCACGGGCGACGCTGAAACTGGTGCGGTCCACCGCGGTGAAGTCGCCGAACTTGCGCACCAGGTCCTTCACCTCGATCACCGCATCGCCGTTGTTCGAGGCGCTGCCCGGCGCGGCGGCCTGGAGCGCCTCGGTGTCCACCGCCTCGGCGCCGCTCTTGGCCCGCAGCAGGACCATGAAGCCGTCTTCCAGGCGCGCGTCCACCTCGCGCACCGGCGCGCCTTCGAGCAATTCGCCCAGGCGCTTGTCGTCGGCGTCGCGCTGGCGGATGAAGCGCACCTCACCGCCCTGGGGCACCGCGTCGATGATGTTGTGCGTATCGTCCAGCAGCCGTGCCTGCAGCTTGCGCGCGGGTTCGCCGGCCGGCGGCACGGCGATGCGGCAGAGGCCGTCGGCGTGGCGGCGGATGTCCTCGGGCACGCCCTGGGCCAGCAACTGGCCCTGGTGCAACAGGTAGACCTCGGCGCAGCGCTCGGCTTCGTCCATGTAGGAGGTGGTCAGCAGCACGCTGAGGCTCTCCTCCTCCACCAGTTGCTGGACGATTTCCCATAGCTCGCGGCGCGACAGCGGGTCGACGCCCACGGTCGGCTCGTCGAGCAGCAGCAACTGCGGCGAGCGCACCAGGGTGCAGGCCAGGCCGAGCTTCTGCTTCATGCCCCCGGAGAGCTTGCCCGCCGGGCGCTCGGTGAAGCGCGCCAGGTCGGTCATCTCCAGCAGGCGGGCGAAGCGCTGGCGGCGCTGCTCGGCCTCCACGCCATGCAGGTCGGCGTAGAGGTCGAGGTTCTCCTGCACGCTCAGGTCCTCGTAGAGGCCGAAGCGCTGCGGCATGTAGCTGATCAGGTCCTGCACCCGCTGCGGCTGCGCCTTGACGTCGATGCCGAGCACGTCGAGCTCGCCGCCGTCGGCGCGCAACAGCCCGGCCACCAGGCGCAGGAAGGTGGTCTTGCCGGCGCCGTCGGGGCCGACCAGCGCGGTCAGCGCGCCCTTGCGCACCTGCAGGTCGAGGCCGTGCAGGGCCTGTACGGTCTGCCCGGATTCCTTGACCAGGAACTGCTTGGCGACGGCGCGGGCGTCTATCACCAGCTCCATCAATCGGTCTTCCCGTCGCCCACCTGGTCGGCCTTGGCGAAGCGCACCGTGGCCGGCATGCCCAGGCGCAGGCGGTTGTCCTTGTCCTCGACTATCACCCGCACCTCATACACCAGCGCGGTGCGCAGCTCCTCGGTCTGCACGGACTTGGGGGTGAACTCGGCGACGTCGGAGATGAAGCCGATGCGCCCCTGCACAGGCTGCCCCGGATGGCTGTCGGTGCTGACGCTGGCGCGCAGGCCGGGCCTGATGTGGCCGAGCTGGGTCTCGTTGACGTACACCCGCACCCACTTCGGATCGGTGATGGCCAGGGCGTAGACCGCCCGCTGCGGCGAGGCCATGTCGCCGGGTTCCAGCAGGCGCGAGCGCACCGTGGCGTCCTGCGGGGCGCGCAGCTGGGTTTCGTCGAGGTTGTGCTGGAGCAGCGCGAGCTGGGCGCGGGCGCTCTGCAGCTGGGCCTCGGCCTGGGCGATGTCCTCGGCGCGCGGGCCGATCTTCGCCAGGCGCAGGGCCTTCTGCGCGTCCTCCAGCTGGGCCTGGTTGACCTTCAGCTGGGCGGCGGCGTTGTCCAGGTCCTGCTGGCTGACCGCGCGACCGCCGGCGCTGTTGGCGCGCACGCCCTGCAGGCGGCGCAGCTGGATGCCGGCGAGCTCGACCTGGGCCTTGGCGCCGTCCACCTGGGCCTTGGCGCGGTCGATGTCCTCGGGGCGCGAGCCGTTGTGCAGGCGCAGCACGTTGGCCTGCTGGGCGGCGATCTGCGCCTTGGCCTGGTCGATCTGCAATTGCAGGGTGCGGCTGTCGAGGGTCGCCACGACCTGGCCGGCCTTGACCGCGTCGCCCTCCTCCACGCGCATCTCGGCGATGCGCTCGCTGCCGGTGAAGGCCAGCGACACCTGGCGGATATCGACGTTGCCGTAGAGCACCAGGTCGCCGCCCTGCTCGGCCTTCGAACGCTGGTACAACCAGGCGCCCAGGCCCGCCAGGGCGAGCAGCAACAGGACGACGACGAGCTTCTTGCGCATGATGACGACCCGCTATCCGGTGGCGATGAGGGGCAAGCATAGACAGCGCACAAGACAAATTCAAATTTGAATTTGATCTAGCTCGACTCTAGACTGCACTCACCTCCAGCCGCAGGCCGCCGTCATGCCGGAAACACCCCACAAGGGCCGCCACGAGCCGCCCAGAGCCACGCGCCAGGACGGCGAAGCCACGCGTCGCCGCATCCTCCAGGCAGCCGGCGAGCTGTTCGCCGAGCGCGGCTACGCCGACACCACCAGCAAGGCCATCTGCGAGCGCGCGCAGTGCAACATGGCGGCGGTGAACTACCACTTCGGCAGCCGCGAAGCGCTCTACCGCGAACTGCTGAAGACCCTGCACAAGCACCTGATCAGCCTCGACCAGCTCGAACAGCTGGCGCGCAGCGAACTGCCGGCGCGCGACAAGCTGGCCAGCCTGATTCGCGCCATCACCTTCAACGTCGCCAACGGCCAGGGCTGGCAGACCCGCCTGTGGGCCCGCGAGCTGCTGGCGCCGTCGCCATTCCTGGTCGAACTGATCGACCAGGAAGTGATGCCCAAGGTGAGCCTGGTACTGGCGCTGCTCGGCGAGATCACCGGCATCCCGCCGGGCGAACCGGCGCTGCTGCGCTGCCTGTTCAGCGTGATGGCGCCCTACCTGACCCTGCAGGTGATCAGCCGGGAAATCCCCACACCGCTCACCGACCTGTTCGAACAACCGGCGCAAGACCTGGCGCGGCACCTGCAACTGTTCGCCCTGGCCGGATTGCAGGCAGTGGCGCAGGACTTCCACGGCGAGCCGCTGTAGCGCGGGGTTTTCCTGACTACCGGGATGGCTGGCGGCCGAATCGCGGGCATGGCCCGCTTCTACGCCTGGAAGTCGAATGAGCCTGGAGGTCACCCCGTAGGAGCGCGCCGCGCGCGCGAT
>NZ_JARJLT010000063.1 GCF_029335315.1 Pseudomonas citronellolis | reverse complement strand
TACGGTTTCAGGTTCTATTTCACTCCCCTCTCCGGGGTTCTTTTCGCCTTTCCCTCACGGTACTGGTTCACTATCGGTCAGTCAGTAGTATTTAGCCTTGGAGGATGGTCCCCCCATGTTCAGACAAAGTTTCTCGTGCTCCGTCCTACTCGATTTCACTTCCAAGAACCTTTCACATACGGGGCTATCACCCACTATGGCCGCACTTTCCAGAGCGTTCTGTTAGATTCAAAGAAGCTTAAGGGCTAATCCCCGTTCGCTCGCCACTACTAAGGGAATCTCGGTTGATTTCTTTTCCTCAGGGTACTTAGATGTTTCAGTTCCCCTGGTTCGCCTCACACACCTAT
>NZ_JARJLT010000062.1 GCF_029335315.1 Pseudomonas citronellolis | reverse complement strand
TGATTCTTTCGTCTCAACCGAGGCGCGCATTCTACGCTAACCTCTTGTTCCGTCAAGCGTTATTTTCAGAATTTTGCATTCCTACTCAACCGCTTGCGCTTCCGTGAAGGCGAACCTTCTCATCAGCGGGAGGCGCATTCTACAGCGACCAGAGTCACTGTCAAGCACCTCGGCGATCTTCTTTTCAACTCAGCGCCGAAGCGCCAATCGAAAAGCGGCAAGTGAATCACCTGCCTGACCACCACCCTCAACTTCTGCTCGCTTAAGTGCTTGATTTTCAAGCTCTTTCAGCGCTTCGTCGCTGGGAGTGGTGCGCATTATAGGGAGATAAAAATCCCCGTCAACGACTTTCTCAAAGTATTTTCAGCGGGCCGCGAAGCGAGCCCTCAACGCCGGGAGCTGCCGCGCTATCGGCGGCAAGCGCAGAAGCAGCAGGCAGACACCTATGGTGGCGTACAGCGCCCAACGTTCGAAGTCGGAGCGCACGACCCACAGCATATGCAATAGGCCCAGGCCGAGGATGACATATATCAGCCGATGCAGTTTCTTCCAGCCGGAGCCCAGTTTGCGCATGCTGAACCTGTTGGAGGTCAGCGCCAGCGGCAGCAGGCCGAGGAAACCCAGGCTGCCGACAATGATGTAGGGCCGCTTGCGCAGCTCCACGCCCAGCTGCGCCCAGTCCAGCCCGAGGATGAACACTCCGTAGGCGCACAGGTGCAGGCATATATAGGTGAAGCACCACAGCCCCAGTTGCCGGCGCACGAGTATCCAGCCATTCCAGCGCGTGAGCTTCTGCAACGGCGTCATCGCCAGGGTCAGCAGCAGCAGGACCAGACCGCCCTGCCCCAGGTTGTCGACCAGCGCCTTGCCCGGGTCCGGCCCCAGGGCGAAGGTCCAGGCCTGGTACAGCCAGTAGAGCGGCGGCGACAGCGCCAGCAGGAACACGCTGGCGCGCCACAGTGGGTTGCGCATCTGCATCAGTAGTTCTTCCTCAGGTCCATCCCCGCGTACAGCGAGGCCACTTCATCGGCGTAGCCGTTGAACATGAGGGTGGGACGAACATTCGGGCTGAATAGTCCACTGGGCAAGCGACGCTCGTGGGCCTGGCTCCAGCGTGGGTGGTCCACCGTCGGGTTGACGTTGGCGAAGAAGCCGTACTCGTCCGGCGCCAGGCTCTCCCAGGTGGTCTTCGGCTGCTCGGCGACGAAGCTGATGCGGATGATCGACTTGGCGCCCTTGAAGCCGTACTTCCAGGGCACGATCAGGCGCAGCGGCGCGCCGTTCTGGTTGGCCAGCACGCGGCCATACATGCCTACGGCGAGAATCGCCAGCGGGTGCATGGCCTCGTCCATCCGCAGGCCTTCCACATAGGGCCAGTCGATCAGGGCGAAGTTGGATTGCACGCCGGGCATGCGCTCGCGGTCGACCAGCGTCTCGAAGCGCAGGTACTTGGCGTTCCCGGTAGGCTCGACCCGCTTGATCAGCTCGGACAACGGGAAACCGATCCAGGGAATCACCATCGACCAGGCCTCGACGCAGCGCAGGCGATAGATCCGCTCTTCCAGCTGGTAGGGCTTGATGAAGTCCTCGAGGGCGTACTTGCCGGGCTTGGCCACTTCGCCGTCGATCACCACCGACCAGGGTTCCGTCTTCAGCGCGCCGGCGTTGGCCGCCGGATCGCCCTTGTCGGGACCGAACTCATAGAAGTTGTTGTAGCCGGTGGCGTCCTTGAAGGGGGTGATGCTCTCCCCTTGCACGGTCACGGCGTCCCATTTCACCGAAGGAAGCTTGGCGCTGAACCAGGCCGGCGTGCTGGCCGCGGCCTCGACATCCGCATAACGGGATGGATCGGCCACGCCCATAGCGGGGAGGCCGGCCAGCGCGACACCGGCGGCGAGGAAACGGCGACGGGAGAGGTAGAGGCTTTCGGGGGTGACCTCCGATTCATGGCAATCGGAGGGTCGGGCGGTACGGATGAGCATGGCGGGCTCCGCGACGACTGGCTGTATGCGCCAATAGACTGCGGAGCCCGGGGGAAATTACATCAGGCCGGGCGACGACGGCGGCGCAGTTGCAGCAAGTATTGCACCGGACCGGACGCAGCATAAGCGAGGAACAGCAACAGCAGGATGCGCGGCGGGTCGGTGAAGACCACGGCGAACGCCAGCACCACCACCAGGATCGCCACGAAAGGCACGCGACCACGCAGGTCGAGATCCTTGAAGCTGTAGTACTTGATGTTGCTGACCATCAGCATGCCGGCGGCGGCGACCATCAGCGCAACCAGCAGCGACACCTTGGCACCCTGGATGTCGAAGTCGGCGAAGGCCCATACGGTGCCGGCGACCAAGGCCGCGGCGGCCGGGCTGGCGAGGCCGATGAAGTAGCGCTTGTCGGCCTTGCCCACCTGGGTGTTGAAACGCGCCAGACGCAGCGCGGCACCCGCGACATAGATGAAGGCGACCATCCAGCCGACCTTGCCCAGGCTGCTCAGCGCCCACTCGAAGGCGACCAACGCTGGAGCCACGCCGAAGGCGACCATGTCCGACAGCGAGTCGTACTCGGCGCCGAACGCGCTCTGGGTGTTGGTCAGGCGCGCGACGCGACCGTCCAGGCCATCCAGCACCATGGCGACGAAGATCGCGATGGCGGCATTGGAGAAATCGCCACTCATCGCGTTGATGATGGCGTACAGGCCGGTGAACAGCGCCGCCGTGGTGAACAGGTTGGGCAGCAGGTAGATGCCGCGGTGGCGGACCTTGCGGCCGTCGGCGTCATGCCCCTCTTCGACATGCTCGTCGATGGGCAACAGGCTTTCGGTTTCTTCGGAGGCCTTGTTCGGCTCCTCGGGACCTTCACTCATGGAGACTTCCTTAGGGAACTCAGCGGAATACGTTCGGGCGCGGGGCGCGGACGCCGGGCGCACAGGCTTTATACCAGAACCCCGGCCAAGAACGAAAAAACGCGGCCGAGGCCGCGTTTCTTCGAGTGTCGCAAGGACCTTAGTTCTTGGCCTTGTCGACGATCTTGTTGGCGGCGATCCACGGCATCATGGCGCGCAGCTTCTCGCCGACGACTTCGATGCCGTGGGCAGCGTTGTTGCGGCGGTAGGCGGTCATCGACGGGTAGTTGGCCGCGCCTTCGGTGATGAACATCTTGGCGTATTCGCCGTCCTGGATGCGCTTCAGAGCGTTGCGCATGGCCTGACGGGATTCGGCGTTGATGACTTCCGGGCCGGTCACGTACTCGCCGTATTCGGCGTTGTTGGAGATCGAGTAGTTCATGTTGGCGATGCCGCCTTCGAACATGAGGTCAACGATCAGCTTCAGTTCGTGCAGGCACTCGAAGTAGGCCATTTCCGGCGCGTAACCGGCTTCGACCAGGGTTTCGAAGCCGGCTTTCACCAGCTCGACGCAACCGCCGCAGAGAACGGCCTGCTCGCCGAACAGGTCGGTTTCGGTCTCGTCCTTGAAGGTGGTTTCGATGATGCCGGTACGGCCGCCGCCGACGCCGCAGGCGTAGGACAGGGCGACGTTCTTGGCGTTGCCCGAAGCGTCCTGGTAGATGGCGATCAGGTCAGGGATGCCGCCGCCCTTGACGAATTCGGAGCGCACGGTGTGGCCCGGGGCCTTCGGCGCGATCATGATCACGTCGAGGTCGGCACGCGGTACGACCTGGTTGTAGTGGATCGAGAAGCCGTGGGCGAAGGCCAGGGTGGCGCCTTTCTTCAGGTTCGGCTCGATCTCGTCCTTGTACAGGCGGCCCTGGAATTCGTCCGGGGTCAGGATCATCACCAGGTCGGCGGCGGCGACGGCGCTCGGCACGTCAGCCACTTTCAGGCCGTGGTTCTGTGCCTTGACGGCGGACGGCGAGCCCGGGCGCAGGCCGACGGTAACGTCGACGCCGGAGTCTTTCAGGTTGCAGGCGTGGGCGTGGCCCTGGGAACCGTAACCGATGATGGCAACTTTCTTGCCCTGGATGATGGAGAGGTCACAGTCTTTATCGTAGAAAACGCGCATTTGGGTAATCCCCTGGTCTAGTGGCCTCGTGGGCCGTCTTTCAAATTCAGATGCTGAGAGTCTTGTCGCCGCGAGCGATGCCGGTCACCCCGGAGCGGACCGTCTCGATGATCGAGGCGGTGCCGATGGCCTGGATGAAGCTGTCGAGCTTGTCGCTGGTGCCGGCCAGCTGCACGGTGTAGACGCTGCTGGTGACGTCGACGATCTGGCCGCGGAAGATGTCGGTGGTGCGCTTGACCTCGGCGCGCTGGGCGCCGGTGGCCTTGATCTTCACCAGCATCAGCTCGCGCTCGATGTGGGCGCTTTCCGACAGGTTCACCAGCTTCACCACCTCGATCAGCTTGTTGAGGTTCTTGGTGATCTGCTCGATGACTTCGTCATGGCCGGCCGTGGTCAGGGTCAGACGCGACAGGGTCGGGTCTTCGGTCGGCGCCACGGTCAGGGTTTCGATGTTGTAGTTGCGCTGGGAGAACAGGCCGACCACGCGGGACAGCGCGCCGGGTTCGTTTTCCAGCAGCAGGGAAATGATGTGTCGCATGATCAGGTACGCTCCGTCTTGCTCAGCCACATGTCGCGCATCGCACCGCCGCGGATCTGCATCGGATAGACGTGCTCGCTGGTATCGACCTGGATGTCGAGGAAGACCAGGCGATTCTTCATCGCGAAGGCTTCTTCCATCTTCGGCTTCAGGTCCTTCAGGTCGGTGATACGCATACCGACGTGACCATAGGCCTCGGCCAGCTTGACGAAGTCAGGCAGCGATTCCATGTAGGAGTGCGAGTAGCGGCTGCTGTACTGCATGTCCTGCCACTGGCGGACCATGCCCAGCGCACCGTTGTTCAGGTTGACGATCTTCACCGGCAGGTCGTACTGCAGGCAGGTCGACAGTTCCTGGATGTTCATCTGGATACTGCCTTCGCCGGTCACGCAGGCCACGTCGGCCTCCGGGAAGTTCAGCTTCACGCCCATGGCCGCCGGGAAACCGAAGCCCATGGTGCCCAGGCCACCGGAGTTGATCCAGCGATTGGGCTTGTTGAAGCGGTAGTACTGCGCGGCGAACATCTGGTGCTGGCCCACGTCGGAGGCGACGAAGGCGTCGCCGCCGGTCACTTCCCACAGGGTCTCGATCACGCTCTGCGGCTTGATGATGCTGCCGTCGCCCTTGTCGTAGGGGAACAGGCCGCGGCTGCCGCGCCATTCGTCGATCTGCTTCCACCAGGCGGCGAGCGCTTCCTTGTTCGGGGTCTCGCCGATTTCCTTGAGGATGGCGACCATCTCGGTCAGCACGCTGTCCACCGGGCCGACGATCGGGATGTCGGCCTTGACGGTCTTGGAGATCGAGGCCGGGTCGATGTCGACGTGGATGAACTTGGCGTTCGGGCAGAACTTGGCCGCGGTCTCGCCGTTGATGACGCGGTCATCGAAGCGCGCGCCGACGGCGAAGATCACGTCCGCGTGGTGCATCGCCAGGTTGGCGGTGTAGCTGCCGTGCATGCCGAGCATGCCGACGAACTGGCGGTCGTTGCCCGGGTAGCCGCCCAGGCCCATCAGGGTGTTGGTCACCGGGACGTTGAGCAGGCGCGCCACTTCGGTCAGCGGCTCGGCAGCGTTGCCCATGATGACGCCGCCACCGGAATAGATGATCGGGCGCTTGGCGGCCAGCAGCATCTCGGCGGCCTTGCGGATCTGGCCGGAGTGGCCACGGACCGCGGGGCTGTAGGAGCGCAGCTTGACCTTCTTCGGGTACGAGTATTCGAACTTCTGGGTCGGATCGCCCATGTCCTTCGGAATGTCGATCACCACCGGGCCCGGACGGCCGGACTGGGCGATGTAGAAGGCCTTCTTGATGACCTCGGGGATTTCCGAAGGATGCTTGATGATGAAGCTGTGCTTCACGATCGGCCGGGAAATGCCGACCATGTCGGTTTCCTGGAACGCGTCGGTACCGACCATGTTGCTCGACACCTGGCCGGAGATCACCACCATCGGGATGGAGTCCATATAGGCGGTGGCGATGCCGGTGATGGCGTTGGTCGCGCCGGGGCCGGAGGTCACCAGGACCACGCCGGGCTTGCCGGTGGCGCGAGCGTAACCGTCGGCCATGTGGGTGGCGGCCTGCTCGTGGCGAACCAGGATGTGGGTTACTTCGTTCTCTTTGAAGAGAGCGTCGTAGATATGCAGGAGGGCACCGCCCGGGTACCCATAGATGTACTTAACGCCTTCGTCACGCAGCGAGCGGACGACCATTTCAGCGCCGGATAAAAGCTCCACGTTGTCACCTCTAAAAACGCTAAACGGCCTCCCAGGGGGGGCGACCGAAACTTGGATGGCTGCCCGGCAGACAATTGGGCGAATGTGATCGCCGGCTACGTCGACTGCCGAATGACAGAACTTGGAGGCGCACCTGGAGTGTTACGGAGGGCCTCCACCCAGCGCGAGGTAACGCGAAGCAGGGTGAAACATTAGCGGCGCGGGTAGCGCCTCTTGTCTGCCGAGTAAAACCAGCTTGCGGCCGGCCCACTGCAGCGAACCTTGGATTCTTCTTATTCGAAGGGGCCAAGTCAAGCCGAATATGGGCGCGTGTTGTGATCTTTCTCTGCGGAAGCGTCGATGCTTTTGGTTATAGTTACCCGCAAACATCCCCATCCAAGGACCGATACAGCATGCGACGGAC
Organism: Pseudomonas citronellolis; assembly: GCF_029335315.1. Taxonomy (GTDB): domain Bacteria; phylum Pseudomonadota; class Gammaproteobacteria; order Pseudomonadales; family Pseudomonadaceae; genus Pseudomonas; species Pseudomonas citronellolis_A. The sequence goes on along the minus strand of NZ_JARJLT010000062.1, from coordinate 27,356 downwards.
GATTTTGACGGGCGCCTTGATGTTCGCCCTGAGCGCTCCGCTGATGGCCGCCCAGGTGTACAAATGGGTCGACGCCCAGGGCGTCACGCACTTCGGCGCGCAGCCGCCGCAAGGCACCACGGCCACCAGCGTCGACACCAAGGTCGCCCAGCCGCCGTCAGGCTTCCCGCTGCCACCCAAGGCGGCTGCGGCCGCCCTCGAGCCGTCGGCCGCCGACAAGCAGAAGGCCGCCGACGAGAAGGTGCGCGAGCAGGTGGCGCAACAGGAGGCCGAGCGCGTGCGCTATTGCGACACGCTGCGGACCAACCTGGCGCAGCTGAAGAACAATCCGCGGGTCCGCGTCAGCGGCGACGACGGCGAAATGCGCCGCATCCCGGAAGAAGAACGTCAGGCCCGCATCACCCAGACCGAGCAGGACCTGCAGAAGAACTGCAACTGAGGCGCGACGCTCAGGGCGCCTCGCCGATCAGGCGGTCGAACGCGCCCAGCGCCTCGAGCAGCCCGAGCATCCGCTCGCCCTCGCCGGCGTAGACCACCTCGGCGATCTCGCGAATGCCCGAGGCGCGCGGCAGGTCCGCGCCACTCTCGATGATCAGCTTCATGCGCGGCAGGAAGATCCACTGCAGCCATTCCGAGAGATCCAGCGTATCCACGCAGAACGGTTCCTGGCTGGCCAGCGCCTCGTCCGAGGGCGGCTGCGCCGCCCACAACTCCAGCGCGCGCAGTTCACGCTCGATCAGCAGCAGTTGATCGGCCAGGGCAGGCAGGCGGCTGTCCATCACAGGGTCGCCTTGGCGTTCTGCCGGGCGGTGGCGGCGCCGGCGGCGTCACCCTGGGCTGCGCGGGCCTTGGCGATCACGTCCCAGAGGCTGGCCTGCAGGGTCGGGCGACCGTTGGCCAGCGACAGGCCACGACGGGCGACCTGCTCGGCCTGGGCGTTGTCACCCTGGGCCAGGCGCACCTGGGCCAGCTTGTAGAGCACCTGCGGCTCGCGCGGGGCGATGCGCTGGGCACGTTCCAGGCTGGCCGAGGCGCCGTTGAGGTCGCCGCCGCCCTGCTGTTGCTGGGCGGTGGTCAGCAGCGCCAGCACCGGGCCGTCGAGCTGTTCGTCGGCGGCCAGCGGCGCGCTGCGCGAGGGAATGCCGGACGGCGCCTGCACCGGCGCGGCGGGCGCCTGCTGCTGGTAGCCGGATTGTTGCTGGTAGGCCGGCTGCTGGTAGGTCTGCTGGGTGAAGCCACCGGTGCTGCTGATACTGCTCGGCGCGCTGGAAACCGGCGCCGCCGGGCTGCCGTAGCCGTTGCTGCTGGTGGTGATCGGCCCGGTGCTCAGCGGCGCGGCGCCGGACTGCGCCGGGTAGGTCTGGATCGGCGCCACGCCGGAATCCTGCGGGACACCGACGGTCACGCCGGAGTCGCCCGACGGCTGGGCGACCGCGCGCGGCGCGCTGGCATAGGTCTGCCGGCTATTGCTGGAGTAGCCGACACGCTCCTGGTTGGATACGGAAGTACCGGAGTCCTGTACCGGGATCGCGCCCTGCTGCGGGGAGGCGCAGCCGGACAACACAGCCGCGGCGGCGGCCACGGCAAACCACGCATTTCTCACTTCGATTCCTCTCGCCTCAGTTCAGCCAGCCACGGACCCAGTCCATGACTTCGCCGGCCGGGGTCTGCTGGTTGTTGCCACAGCCGGCGCCGGGCGCCGGCTCGCTTCCGCGAATATAGGGCATCTGCACGGCGCCCGGGCAACTGGCTTCGCTGCCCTGGCCGGTGCGCGGATCGACCCAGGCCATGCTGACATTATCCGGCATCGGCATGTCCAGCGGCAGGGGGTCGGCCTTGCGCATGAAGCTGGTCCAGATCTGCAGCGCGCCGGTGGCCCCGGTGAAGGGCGTCTTGCCGTTGTCGTCGCGGCCCAGCCAGACCACCGCCAGCAGGTCCTGGCCGAAACCGGAGAACCAGCTGTCGCGGGAATCGTTGGTGGTGCCGGTCTTGCCGGCCAGGGTCAGGCTCGCCGGCAACTGGTTGTAGGCCGAGCGCGCGGTGCCCTCGCGCATCACCCGCTGCATGGCGTTCTGCAGCAGGTAGATGGAGCCCGGATCGAAGCGCTGCTGGACCTGGAACGGGTAGCGCTTGAGCGGCTGGCCGTCGGCGGCGACCACGCTGCGGATGCTCCGCAGCGGGGTATTGAAGCCGCCGCTGGCGATGGTCTGGTACATGGTCGCGACCTGCATCGGGGTCATCGCCCCGGCGCCCAGCAGCATCGACGGGTAGGCCGGCCAGTCCACCTGCACGCCCAGGCGCTCGAGGGTCTTGAGCACGTTCGGCACGCCCAGATCGAGGCCCAGCTTGGCGGTGGACAGGTTCAACGAACGCGCCAGCCCCTGGTAGAGGAAGATGGTGCCGTTGGAGTCGCCTTCGTAGTTCTTCGGCGTCCACACCTGGCCGTCCTTGCCCTTGACGGAGAACGGCTGGTCCTGGATCCAGGTGGTCAGGGTGTACTGGCTGGGGCGCTCCAGGGCGGTGAGGTAGACCGCCGGCTTGACCAGCGAGCCGATCGGCCGGGTGGCGTCCACCGCGCGGTTGAAGCCGGCGAAGCGCGAATCGCGGCTGCCGATCAGCGCCTGGATCTCGCCGGTTTCCGGGTTGGTCACGACCATCGCCGTCTCGGTCTGGTCGAGGCCCTTGCGCCCGGCGAAACGCTTGAAGGTGTCGGTGACCGCGCTCTCGGCCTTGTACTGCAGGATCGGGTCGAAGCTGGTGAAGATGCGCAGGCCTTCCTCGGTCAGATCTTCCTCGCGGTAGTCCTGACGCAGCTGGCGCTTCACCAGGTCGAGGAACGCCGGGTAGGAACTGTTGGCCATGCTGCCCTGGCGGGTCACGCCCAGCGGCGACTGTTTCGCGGCCGAGGCCTGTTCGGCGGTGATCACGCCCTGCTCGGCGAGCACGTCGAGCACCACGTTGCGGCGTTCCAGCGCGCGCTCGGGGTTGCGCCGCGGGTTGTAGTAGGACGGGCCCTTGACCATGCCCACCAGGAGGGCGATCTGCGGCAGCTTCAGTTCCGACAGCGGCTGGCTGAAGAAGTACTGGCTGGCGAGGCCGAAGCCGTTCACCGAGCGCTGGCCGTCCTGGCCGAGGAACACCTCGTTGAGGTAGCCCTCGAGGATTTCGCGCTTGTCGTAGTGCAGCTCCAGCAGCACCGCCATCATGGCTTCGGTGAGCTTGCGGCTGAGGCTGCGCTCGTTGGTCAGGAAGAAGTTCTTCACCAACTGCTGGGTCAGGGTACTGCCGCCCTGGCGCAGCTGCCCGGCGCTGGCGTTGACCCAGACGGCGCGGGCGATGGACTTCAGCGAGACGCCGTGGTGGGTCCAGAAGTCGCGGTCTTCCACCGCCACCAGGGTATCGACCAGGTACGGCGGCACCTCGTCGAGCTTGATGAGGATGCGGTCTTCGTTGTGCGACGGGTACATGCCGCCGATCAGCAGCGGCTCCATGCGCGCGACCGCCAGGTCGGCGCCGTCGGCGCGGGACAGCGCGGCCACGTTGTCGCCGGCGAAACGCACGCGGATACGCTGCGCGGGTTCGGCGCCTTCGTAGAACTGGAAGCCACGGGTATTCAGGTCGACCGTGCTGCCGGACACCGCGACCACGCCGGGGCCGCTGACGCTGCCGTCGCGACGGTAGCCAAGGGCGCCGAGCTCCTGGAGGAAGTCGTCCTTGTTCAGCTTCAGGCCGACGAACAGCTCCAGCGGCCGGGCGTATACCTTGGCCGGGATGGTCCAGCGCTTGCCGGAGAACTTCTCCTGCACGACCGCATCGAGGTACACGGCGAAGCCGGCCAGCACGACGGCGCCGACCAGGCTGAGTTTGACCAGCCAGCCCAGCCACTTGCGCGACGAGGAAGGCTTCTGATTCTTACGGGAACGGGGGGTTCGGGGACGCGTCATGGCGGCGCATTATACGTACTTTATCCACAGGGGACAGACACCGCACCTGGCGGCGTCCGGGCTCTGTCGCGGGCGCGCGGCGGGAGCCCCGGCGCGGCGACGCAGCTTCGACCAGCGCCGGGCCGATTGGTTGCCTGCGGCAGCGCGAGTTTGCACCCTCCGACGATGTCGCCATAATGCCTGCCTCCCGATTCCGGACAGCCAAGGACAATATCCCGTGAGCCAGACTCTGATCGCTGCCCTGCAGAACCCTGCCCTGTACCCCCATCCGGTGGAGCAGGTGCGGGTCATCGAAACCCATATTTCCTGGGTCCTGCTCACCGGCCCCTACGTCTACAAGATCAAGAAGCCGGTGAACTTCGGCTTCCTCGACTTCACCGACCTGGCGGCGCGCAAGCACTTCTGCGAGGAAGAACTGCGCCTCAACCAGCGCCTGACCGAAGGCCTGTACCTGGACGTGCTGCCGATCACCGGCAGCGAAGCCGAACCGCGCCTGGGCGGTGACGGCCCGGCCATCGAATATGCGCTGAAATGCCGCGAGTTCCCGCAGAGCGCACTGCTCAGCGAAGTGCAGGCGCGCGGCGAACTGACCTCGGCGCACATCGACGCCCTGGCCCGGCAGATCGCCAGCTTCCACCAGCGCACCCCGCAGGTGCCGCAGGACAACCCGCTGGGCTCGCCGGAAGCGGTGATGGCGCCGGTGCGGCAGAACTTCGAGCAGATCCGCCCGATGCTCAGCGACAAGGCCGATCTGCAGCAGCTCGACGCCCTCGAAGCCTGGGCGGAAAGCTCCTACGAACGCCTGCTGCCGGTATTCCAGGCGCGCAAGACCAACGGTTCGATCCGCGAATGCCACGGTGACATCCACCTGGGCAACGCCGCGCTGATCGATGGCCAGGTGGTGCTGTTCGACTGCATCGAGTTCAACGAGCCGTTCCGCTTCACCGACGTCACCGCCGACTACGCCTTCCTCGCCATGGACCTGGAAGACCGCGGCCTGAAGTGCCACTCGCGGCGTTTCGTCAGCCAGTACCTGGAAGCCACCGGTGACTACCAGTCGCTGGATATCCTCAACTTCTACAAAGCCTACCGCGCCCTGGTGCGCGCCAAGATCGCGCTGTTCAGCCTGGCCCACCAGACCGACGCCGTGCAAAAGGCCGCCACCCTGCGCCAGTACCGCAACTACGCCAACCTGGCGGAAAGCTACAGCGCCATCCCGTCGCGCTTCCTGGCCATCACCATGGGCGTCTCTGCGGTGGGCAAGAGCTCGGTGGCCCTGCGCCTGGTCGAAGCCCTGGGCGCCGTGCGCCTGCGCTCGGACGTGGAGCGCAAGCGCCTGTTCGGTGAACAACAGGGCCAGGCCGGCGACCTGGGCAGCGGTATCTACAGCGACGAAGCCAGCGCGGCCACCTACGAGCGCCTCAACGCGCTGGCCGGCGACCTGCTGCGCGCCGGCTACCCGGTAGCGCTCGACGCGACCTTCCTCAAGCTCGCCCAGCGCCACGCCGCGCGCCAGGTCGCCGACGACACCGGCGCGCCCTTCCTGATCCTCGACTGCCAGGCCCCGGAAAGCGTGATCGCCGGCTGGCTGGCGCAGCGCCAGGCGGAAGGCGGCGACCCCTCCGACGCCACCCTGGAAGTGGTGCGCGCGCAACTGGCCAGCCGCGAGGCGCTGGACGCCGACGAGCAGGCGCACAGCAAGCGCGTCGACACCCAGGACAGCGCCAGCCTCGACACCCTGGTCAGCAGCATCCGCCAGCGCCTGCCGGGCCTTTGAGGCCCACGCGGTCCGGGCGTTGATCGCGCCCGGACTGCCGTTCGTCACGTCGACCGGGCTTGCCGACGCGCCGATATCACAAAGCCACATTGTCCCGCCGCGAGCCCGCTACACTTGCCTGACAAGTGAGCGGGCCGTCTCCAGCAGTTCACGGCCGTCGCCGCCATGCATGACCCCACCCCAGAGTGCCGCATCGCAAGGATCGACGATGAATGATGAACTGCTGCATCTGAAGAATCTCGGCAAGACCTCCGCCCAATGGCTGCACGCCGTGGGCATCCACAATGCGTCCGACCTGCGCCGCCTGGGGGCGGTGGGCGCCTACCGGGCGGTACGGGCGCGCGGCTTCCGCGCCTCCAAGGTGCTGCTCTACGCCATCGAGGGAGCGCTTCTCGATGTGCACTGGAACGATCTTTCAGCAGCGCAGAAGGCCGCGCTCTTGGGCGAACTGGAGACTTTTCCCTCAAGGAATCAGAGTTAGCTCACAAGCCGCCAAGGAAAGGATTTACGCCGGGGTACCAGTCGCCCTATCGTCTCAGGGACCTTCGTGCGCCTCGACCGTCCAAGGAATTACGGCCCATGTACCTACTCGGTGAACAACCGGCTTACGCCGATCAGCTGATAAGCCGCCTGCAGGGCATTCCCTCGCAACTGCTTTCCGGCCTCGCCCCCTGTGGTGAACCCATCCGCCTGGAACGCACCGACGACCTCGCGGCGGAACTCCCGAACAATCAGCTGTTCCTGATCGAGAACGGCCTGCTGCACGCCCTGGTCGACGAGCGCCCGCTGTTCTACCTGCAGGAAGGCGACCTGGTCGGCCTGCGCCAGGGCATCGACCTGCCGCCGTGCCGCTACACCAGCGAAGAGCCGCTGTGCCTGATCCCCTACGCGCGCAACGAAGTGTTCCGCCACATCCACGCCGACGAGCAGCGCCAGGAGCAGTTCCTCCAGTACCTGATCGGCCACACCGCGCTGCTCTCCGACGCCCTCGCCCACCTCAAGCAGCCGGACATCCGTCCGTCGACCGGTTTCCGCCACTTCGCCGCCGGCGACCAGTTGATCCAGCAGGGCGATGACGCCGAGCACGTGTTCATCATCATCGAAGGCCACGCCGAGGCCTTCGTCGACGGGCAGAAGGTCGGCGACGTGCAGAAGGACGAGATCTTCGGCGCCATGGCCGTGTTCACTGGCGAGAAGCGCAGCGCCAGCGTGATCGCCAGCGAGCCGTGCACGGTCATGGTGATCCCCAAGGACCAGTTCCTCGGCCTGATGCAGAGCAATCCGCGCATCGCCCACAGCCTGATCGAGGGCATGGCGCGGCGCATCGATCTGCTCAACCGCGAGGTCACCCAACTGCGCGTGCAGCTCGGCGCCAACTGACACCACGCCCTTGCATCTCCGCACAGCCCGGCCTCGCGCCGGGCTGTTTCGTTTCGGCCAGAAATATTTCGCGAACGCTGTTGACTCTCAAATGATAATAGTTATTATTACCACAGCTGGCCGCGAGGTCGGCGGGTAAGCTGGGAGCCCCACCGCAGTCGGACTCACAGATTATCTCCTCATCAGGCTAATCACGGTTTCGACCCGGCTTAATCGCCGGGTCTTTTTTTTGCCCGCGATTTTTCCCGGCAAGGGCGCGCCGACGACCGTCCGCCGGTAAATGCACGACAGACGAAAAAAGCGTTGACTCGCGAATGATAATGGTTATTATTAACTCAACTGGCCGCAAGGCTGGTCGGTAAGCTGAGCGACCACGCAGTCGGACGATCAGATTATCTCCTCATCAGGCTAATCACGGTTTCGACCCGGCTTAATCGCCGGGTCTTTTTTTGCCTGGAGGAAAGTCATTGGGCTGGGGATTTTCTTTTCGTAGGAGCGCGCTTGCTCGCGAAAACCGCCTGGCTGTGCCCCTTCCGGGTCATTCCCGCGGACGCGGGGAACCAGGGACTCTGTATGGCTCCCCTTGGTAGCAACGCGAGCGCTGCTACCAAGGGGAGCCGCGTCGCGATCTCGAAAGGACGCTCGAAGTCGTTCGCGAGCAAGCTCGCCCCTACAAGGGAGCACCTGCGCGCCAGGCGATGCCCGCGTCAGCGAAACTTCGCGCAGTGGTCCTGCGCCGGCAGCGCCGGGGTGAACCAGACGTAGTCCGATTGCTCCGGCGAAACCGACCTGCCCACCTCGGCCAGCGTCAGCACCTGCGCGCCCTCGGCGGCGTCAAGGTCCTGCAGATGCAGTGGCACGCCCAGGTCGCGGCGGACGTGGAAGCCGCCGGCGATCAGCACGGCGGGGGTCGGCGCGGCCTTCAGGCGCTCAGCCATGCGCCGGTCGCGCTGCTGCTGCACCGCCAGCATGGCCGGCATCTGGCTTTCCGGCAGCAGACCGCAATGGGACTCGCGAATGTCATCGAGCAAGGCGCTGCGCACTGCCTGGGCGGTCGAGCGGGTACCTTCCAGGGGCGGTGGCTCGGAATAGATGCGCTTGATCTCGCTGCGGTCGAGGTTGGCCGCCAGCAGCGGCGTCGGCTGGCGGGCCAGCCAGGTCACCAACGGGCCGTATTGCGACCAGTCCCAGCCCTTCTGCCAGGCCAGCGCGGTGTAAAGGTCAGCCGGCGTCTTGCCGGCGGCCGCATCGGCCTGAGCCTGAGTCGCGCGGGCCTGCTGGTCCGGATTGAGCATTTCCAGCAGCACGCTGCCCTGCTCGCGACGCTGCGCCAGCGCGCGCACCAGCCACAGCTCCAGGGCGTGGTGATCCGGGTTGTCGTGCTGCTCGCCGATCAGCACCCGAGGCGCGGCGGCGAGGCGCTCCAGCAGCTGCGCCGGGGTCAGCCGCTGGCCGCTGCGCAAGTCGAGGATCACGCCCAGCTCGGCGCTGTCGCGGCCCTCGGGGCTCTGCCAGGTGGGCAACGGTGGCGTGTCAGGCAGACTTTGGCAGGCGGCCAGCAACGCCACCAGGGGGATCAGCAGATAGTTCACGTGGACTCCATTCAACGGGCGATGATCAGCGGATGGCCGCGCTCGGGGTGACGCTGCACCAGCACGTCCAGGCCGAACACCTGACGCAGCGGTTCCGCGCGCAGCACTTCGTCCGGCGTGCCGGACAGGTGCGGGCGGCCGTCGTGCAACAGCAGCAGGCGGTCGCAATAGCGCGCGGCGAGGTTGAGGTCGTGGAGGATGACCAGCACCGCCGCGCCGCGCGAGGCGAATTGCTGCACCGCCTGCAAGGTGGTGTGCTGGTGCAGGGGGTCGAGCGCGGAGGTTGGCTCGTCCAGCAGCAGCACCTGTTCGGCGCCACCCGGCCACAGCTGCGCCAGCACCCGCGCCAGGTGTACGCGCTGGCGCTCGCCGCCGGACAACGCCAGGTAGCTGCGCCCGGCCAGGTGCGCGGCGTCGGCGGCGGCCATGGCCTCGGCGATGATGTCATTGTCGCGCTGCCGGCCACTGTCATGCGGCAGGCGACCGAAGCCCACCACCGACTCGACACTGAAGGCGAAGTTCAGCGTCGAAGTCTGCGGCAGCACCGCCAGGCGTCGCGCCCGTTGCGTTCCCTGCCACTCGGCCAGGGGCCGGCCGTCGAGGCTGACACTGCCGCCACTGAGCGGCAACTCGCCGTTGAGCGCGCCGAGCAAGGTGCTCTTGCCCGCGCCATTGGGCCCCAGCACGCCGAGCACTTCGCCGGGTCGCAGAGCCAGGCTGACGTCGCGCAGGACGACCTGCGCGCCGCGCCGCACCAGCAGGTTTTCCGCCGTCAGCATCAGGAGCGCCCCCGGATCAGCAGGTAGAGGAAGAAGGGCGCGCCGATCAGCGCGGTGACGATACCGATCGGCAGCTCGGCCGGGGCCAGCGCCAGCCGCGCCAGCAGGTCGGCGAGCAGCAGCAGGATGGCGCCGCCGAACATCGACGCCGGCAGCAGCAGGCGGTGGTCGGGGCCGACGATCAGGCGCAGCAGGTGCGGCACCACCAGGCCGATGAAGCCGATCAGCCCCGCCGCCGCCACCGCGGCGCCGACGCCCAGGGCGGTGCAGAGAATCAGCTCGACCTTCAGCCGCTCGACGTCGAAGCCCAGGTGGCGCGCCTCGGACTCGCCGAGCAGCAGCGCGTTGAGCGCGTCCACCCGGCGCGGCAGCCAGCAGGCCACCGCCAGCGTGACCAGCAGCAGCGGCCACAAGCGCGGGTAGCTGGCGCCGTTGAGGCTGCCGAGGTTCCAGAAGGTCAGGGTGCGCAAGGTGGCGTCGTCGGCAAGGTAGGTGAACAGGCCGATCAGCGCGCCGGCCAGCGCGGTGAGCGCGATGCCGGCGAGCAGCATGGTGGCTACGTTGGTCTGCCCGTTGTGCCGACCGAGGCGATACACCAGCGCGGTCACCAGCAGCCCGCCGGCGAAGGCGCAGGCGGACAGCAGGTAGGGCGCGAACGCTTCCGGCAGGCCACCGATGGAAGCCCCGAAGACGATGGCGATGGCGGCGCCCAGCGCCGCGCCGCTGGACACCCCGATCAGGCCTGGATCGGCCAGCGGGTTGCGGAACAGCCCCTGCATGGCCACCCCGGCCAGCGCCAGCACGCCGCCGGTGGCGACGCCCAGCAGGGTACGCGGCAGGCGGATCTGCCCGACGATCAGCTCGGCCTGGCCGAGGCCGTCGACGGACACCGGCAGGCCAACCAGGTGCGCCAGCACCCGCAGGGTATCGCCCAGCGGCAGGCTGACCGGCCCCAGGGCCAGGGACAGCCAGAGGACCAGCAGCAGGAGGAAACCGAGGAGCAGGAACAGCGGTCGAGCAGCGGGTATCCGGGTCAAGGACGAACTTCCGGGTTCAGGGCCTGGACGGAAGGATAAAAGGCCCGCGAGAGGCTGGCCAATGCGTCCGGAATACGCGGGCCGAGACCACCGACCAGCAGCGTCGGGTCGACCACCAGCAGGCGCCCGTCGCGCAGCGCGCGGGTCGCCGCCAGGCCGGGGTTCTGCCGGGTCAGCGCTTCCCGCGCCTGGTCGCCTTCCAGGCTGCGATCGGCCAGCAGCAGCACCTGCGGGTCGAGCGCGGCCAGGGCCTCGCCGGAGAGCGCCTTGTAGCCCTTGTGGCTGGCCAGGTTGCGCCCACCGGCGCGCTGGATCAGCCAGTCACCGGCGGTGTCCTGGCCGGCCACCAGCAGGCTGCCGCCGGCATTCCCGACCAGCAGCACCACGCCCGGAGCGGCCTGCGCGGTCTGGGCCTTGGCCACCCAGGCGTGTTGCGCCGCGAGGCGCGCCTGGAACTCGGCGGCCACCTGGCCGGCCTTGTCCGGCGTGCCCAGCAGCTCGCCGAGGCGCAGCAGGTTGGCCTGCACGGTCTGCTCGTCGGCCTTGGCCGGCAGCGTCTCGATGCGCACCCCGGCGGCGCGCAGCTGTTGCAGCACCGGCGGCGGGCCCATTTCCTCGCTACCGAGGAGGATGTCCGGCTTCAGCGCCAGGATGCCCTCGGCGGCCAGCTGGCGCTGGTAGCCGATCTTCGGCAGCGCCTTGAGGCTGGCCGGGTGCAGGCTGGTGGTGTCGACGCCGACCAGGCGCGACTCGCCGCCCAGGGCCACCACCCACTCGCTCAGGGAACCGCCGGCGCTGACCCAGCGCTGCGGCAGGGAATCGGCGATGGCGCTGGAAGCGGCGAGGCACAGCCCGGCGAACAGGCCGGCCAGCAGGGGACGCGCAGTCATGGTGGCCTCCTCAGGCGGCGGTGAAGGATTCGGCGAGGCTACGCCACTCTTCCAGTTCCGGCACGCCGGGCTTGCGCGCGCCGAACACCTGCAGGATCAGCTCGCCGTCGGCGTCGAAGGCCTCCCAGCTGGTGACCACGCCGTCGCTGCTCGGCTTGCGCACACGCCACAGCTCGCGCACGCCGGAGGTCTTCAGGTGCAGGTTGAACTGCGGGTCGAGCACGTTGAACCAGTCGTCCAGCCACTTCAGGTTGTCGACCGTGCCGGTGTGGATCTGGATGCAGTGGGCGTTGCCGACGAAGATCATGATCGGCAGGCGACGCTCGCCGGCCGCCTCCAGCAGACGCGGCAGCTCGGCGAGGTCCAGCGGCTCGGCCCATTCGCGGCCGGCCAGGCGCAGCGCCTGAGTGCGCGCGGCCTTGTGCTTCTTCAGCAGGGCGAAGAAGTGGTGGGTGTCCTTGAGCGCCGCCCAGCCCTCGCGCAGCGCGCCGACATCGATCTCGCCGTCGGCCAGCGGCGCGGCCTTGGCCTCGGCCGGCCGCAACGCCAGGTGCGCGCTCTGCTCTGCATCACGGAAGCGCTCCAGCAGCGGCGCCCAGGCGGCGACCTCGCTGTGCTCGGTGAGGAACACCTTGTGCACCGCGACGCCCTGGCGGTCGAACACCTGGATGCTGCGCTGGGTGCCGTGGGCGGTTTCCTCGCCGATGGCGAAGACGCTGTCCCAGCCGCCGAGGAACAGGCGCAGGTCGATATCCGGGGACACCACCAGGCCCATCTGCCCGTTGGCGGAAACCGTGACCTCCCGGTACGGCCCCTTGCGCTCGTGCACGCAGTGCTGGTTGCGCGTCAGCGCCATGATCTGCCCCAGCTCGCCCAGCGCCGGCAGCAGCGCGGCCCAGTCCGGGCGCAGGCGCACGGCGTCGACGCCGAGACGGCTGGCGGTCAGTTCGGCCTCGCTCACGTCCAGATGTTGCGCGGCGTCACGAGCGCGCAGTCGCGGTTTCTCGGCGCGCAGCGCCTGCCAGGCGCGATACAGCTCGGAAGCCGGCGCGGAAAGGGTCGTCATCGCAGAAATCCTCGTTCGCAAGGGAGCGGCCGCCGCATCGCGACGCGCCGAAAAGAACTCTGCCACATCGAACCCTTCAAATCTATTTGATAATTATTTGCATATGAATTCACGACTCCCTATGGTATGCAGCCAATTTTCAGCCATCGTCCAGCTCGCCCGCCGGCTTGGGATATGATGCGGGCCCACGAAGGCGTCGGCAGACGCTCCCTCCGCTCAACCTTATCGAAAGAAGCAGTGGCAAATGGGGCGACCCGCACGGCCTCACCGACAACGGCTCCAACCTCCAGCGTGGCGCACCAGGCGCGACGATGGGGCTGAGCGCAACGACTTCAGCACACGGATGTGCCCCCTCTCCCGACGTCAGTGGGCGCCGCGCGCCCTGTCGTCGACGTCGGGAGCACCGGGGTGATCCTGCTGTGCCAGCCGGGCGCGCTGGCCGAGGGCCGTTCGCGAGGCTTCGAGGTGGACGGCGTGAAGCTCTTCGTCGTGCGCCGCCAGGGACGCGCCTACGCCTATCGCAACCGCTGCCCGCATCGCGGCATCCCGCTGGAATGGGAAGCCGACCGCTTCCTCGACGCCAGCGGCGGCCTGCTGCAATGCGCGCACCATGGCGCGCTCTTCCTCGTCGAATCCGGTGAATGCATCCAGGGCCCCTGCCTGGGCGAGGTGCTCGACGCCCTGCCCTGCCGGGAAGACGAGCAGGGCCTGTGGATAGGCCTGCCCGAGGACGCCTGAGAACCTGTCTACGATCTGCTGCGCGTCGGCATAACTGCGTTAAAAACAGGCGAGCGATGCTCATTTTGCCGACTAAACTCGAACGCGAGCCCGGTCCTTCCCTCGCCTGTTTTTGCCTTGTTCTGCTCTAGCTCACGAGATCGTAAACAGGCTCTGAGCGCCCTACAGCTCGATGCGCAGGCGTCGGCTCAGGCGAATCTCGTGGACACTCAGGTCAGCGCCGTAGGCCAGCATCTCGACGCCCGCGTCACGCGCCTCGCGTAGCGCGGCGGCATAGGCCGGGTCGATTTCCTGGGCCGGGCGCACCGCCTCGATGCCCGACAGGTTCACGCAATACAGCAGCACCGCGCGCTCACCGGCGCGGGCCAGCGCGGCCAGCTCGCGCAGGTGCTTGGCGCCGCGGGTGGTGACCGCGTCGGGGAAGGCCGCCACCGGTGTGGCGTCGAAGCCCAGGGTGACACTCTTCACCTCGACGAACACCGCGCCGCTGGCGAACTCCAGGCGGAAGTCCGCGCGGCTGTTCTCCACGCCGTAGGCGACCTCGCGACGCAGCGCGGTGAAACCAGCCAGCTCGGCGATGTCCCCGGCCAGCAGCGCCTCCTCCACCAGGCGGTTGGCGCGCCCGGTGTTGACGCAGGCCAGGCGGCCCTGGGGCGTCTCGCTGAGCTCCCAGGTGCCCGGCAGCTTGCGCCTGGGGTCGTCGGAGCGGCTGAACCAGACCCGGCAACCCTCGCTCATGCAGTTGAGCATCGAGCCGGTGTTCGGGCAGTGGATGGTCAGCCGCTCGCCAGCGGCGGTCTCGATATCGGCGAGGAAGCGTTTGTAGCGGCGCAGCAGGCGCGCCTCTTCCAGTTCCGGCGAGAAACGCATCAGCGACGCCAGCTCTTCAGGCCACGGGCGATGCGCTCCACCGCTTGTTCCAGGCGCGCGACGTTCTGCGTGTAGGCGAAGCGCACATGGTGATCGGCCTGGTAGCGACCGAAGTCGACGCCCGGGGTGAAGGCCACATGTTCGGTCTCGATGAAGTGCTGGCAGAAACGGTAGGCGTCGCCGCCGAAGGCGCTGATATCGGCATACAGGTAGAAGGCCCCTTCGGGCTCCACGGCAATGCCGAAGCCCAGCTCGCGCAGGGCCGGCAGCAGGTAGTCGCGGCGCCGGGCGAACTCGGCGCGGCGTTCTTCGAGGATCGCCAGGGTCGCCGGCTCGAAGCAGGCCAGCGCGGCATGCTGGGCCATGCTGGGGGCGCTGATGTAGAGGTTCTGCGCCAGCTTCTCCAGCTCGCCCACGGCCTCCGGCGGCGCCACCAGCCAGCCAAGGCGCCAGCCGGTCATGCCGAAATATTTGGAGAAGCTGTTGAGGACGAAGGCCTCGTCGTCCACCTCCAGCACGCTGCTGGCGTCCACGCCGTAGGTCAGGCCGTGGTAGATCTCGTCCACCACCAGGTGCCCGCCGCGCGCCTTCAGGGCGACGGAAAGCGCGGCCAGTTCATCCTTGTGAAGCAATGTGCCAGTAGGATTCGCCGGCGATGCCAGTAAAGCGCCTACACTGTCCTGATTCCAGTGCGCATTCACCAGCTCAGGGGTGAGCTGGTAACGGCTCTGCGGGCCGACCGGCACCAGCTGCGCGGCGCCTTCCACCAGGCGCAGGAAGTGGCGGTTGCATGGATAGCCGGGGTCGGCCAGCAACCAGTGGCGACCCGGATCGACCAGCAGGCTGCTGGCCAGCAACAGGGCGCCGGAACCGCCCGGGGTCACCAGGATGCGTTCAGGGTCGATCGCCAGGCCGTAGCGCGAGGCGTAGAAGCCGGCGATGGCTTCGCGCAGCTGCGGCAGGCCGCGCGCCGCGGTGTAGCGGGTGTGCCCGGCGGCGAGCGCGGCCTGGCCGGCGGCGACGATGGGCGCGGCGGTGCTGAAGTCCGGCTCGCCGATTTCCAGGTGGATCACGTCGTGGCCGGCGGCCTGCAGCTCGTTGGCGCGCGCCAGCAGCGCCATGACGTGGAAGGGTTCGATGGCGCGGCTGCGGGCACTGAAGGAAGAAGCCATGGGAAATACCGAACTTTGCGACGAAGAGGCGATTCTAACCAAGCCATCGGCGGGTGACAGCAGCCTCGACAACCGGGAGTAGCGCCCCGATTATCGATCTGGTAAGTTCGCCCGCTTGCGAGCGCGGGGCCGGTGTTCACCGGAGAGGGACCATCCGCGACAGGATTAGCGAGAAGTGAGAGGCGGCCACACATGCCCACCAATGCAAAACAGCAGAGCAGCCAACTGATTCGTGGCTTCGAGCCCTACCAGGAAACCAAGGGCGAGGAGTACATGAGCGAGCGCATGCGCGCCCACTTCACCTCCATCCTCAACAAATGGAAAGTTGAGCTGATGGAAGAAGTCGACCGCACCGTGCACCACATGCAGGACGAAGCGGCGAACTTCCCGGACCCGGCGGATCGCGCCAGCCAGGAAGAGGAATTCAGCCTCGAACTGCGCGCCCGCGACCGCGAGCGCAAGCTCATCAAGAAGATCGACGAGACCCTGCAGCTGATCGAAGACAACGATTACGGCTGGTGCGACTCCTGCGGCGTGGAAATCGGTATCCGCCGCCTGGAAGCCCGCCCCACCGCGACCCTGTGCATCGACTGCAAGACCCTCGCGGAAATCAAGGAAAAGCAGCTCGGCTCCTGAGCCTGCGGCTTTTCGCGAACGGGGCGCCTAGGCGCCCCGTTGCGTTTGTGCGGCGCCACCCCGCCCCCTGACGACAAGCCTGCGCCATGCCCGACTCCCGCTACACCGGCCGCTTCGCCCCCACCCCCAGCGGCTTCCTGCACTTCGGCTCGCTGGTCGCGGCCGTCGCCTCCTACCTCGACGCGCGCGCCGTCGGCGGGCGTTGGCTGGTGCGCATGGAAGACCTCGACCCGCCACGGGAAATGCCCGGCGCCCAGGCGGCGATCCTCGACACCCTGGAACGCTACGGCTTCGAATGGGACGGCCCGGTGCTGCGCCAGAGCGAGCGCGGCGACGCCTACGCGGCGGTGATCGAGCAGTGGCTGCGCAGCGGCCTGGCCTACGCTTGCACCTGCTCGCGCAAACAGCTCGAAGGCAGCGGCGGCATCTACCCCGGCACCTGCCGCGACGCCGGCCACGACTGGCATGGTGACGTGGCCATCCGCATTCGCGTGCCGGAGCTGGAATACCGCTTCACCGATCGCGTCCAGGGCGAGTTCCGCCAGCACCTGGGCCGCGAGGTGGGCGACTTCATCATCCGCCGCCGTGACGGACTCTTCGCCTACCAATTGGCGGTGGTGCTGGACGACGCCTGGCAGGGCATGACCGACATCGTCCGTGGCGCCGACCTGCTCGACAACACCCCGCGCCAGCTGTACCTGCAGGAACTGCTCGGCGTCGCCCAGCCGCGCTACCTGCACGTGCCGCTGATCATCCAGCCCGACGGCCACAAGCTGGGCAAGTCCTACCGCTCGCCGCCGCTGGCCGCCGAACAGGCCGCGCCACTGCTGCTGCGCGCGCTGAACGCCCTCGGCCAGCAGGCGCCGCAGGACCTGGCGCAGGCCACGCCGGCCGAGGTGCTGGCCTGGGGCGTGGCGCACTGGGACGCCGCGCGCATCCCCCGCGTACTGACGCTGGAAGACGCCCGGCTCTAAGATGAAGGTCGGGGCCCGCCGCCCCGGCTTGCAGGCGCCCATCGGCTGCCTGTAGCCTGCCGTCCGCACAAAGAGAGGCATGCCATGTACATCTATCGACTGGTGCTGCTCCTGGTCGTGGGCATCTACCTGTTCTCGCCCGCCATCATGGATTGGTGGATCGACCCCAACGGCGCCTGGTACCGACCTTACCTGCTGTGGCTGATCCTGATAGTCGTGACCTTCATCCTGCAGAGCCAGCGCGATGCTGACGAGCTTTAGCCTCACCCAGCTGATTCTGATCAGCGCCGCCTACCTGATGGTCCTGTTCGGGGTCGCCTGGATCACCGAACGCGGTTACATCCCCCGCCGCCTGGTGCGCCACCCGCTGGTCTACACCCTGTCGCTGGGGGTGTACGCCAGCGCCTGGGCCTTCTATGGCACCGTCGGCCTGGCCTACCAGTACGGCTACGGCTTCCTGGCCATCTACCTGGGGGTGTCCGGTGCCTTCCTGCTGGCGCCGGTGCTGCTCTACCCGATCCTGCGCATCACCCGCGCCTACCAGCTGTCGTCGCTGGCCGACCTGTTCGCCTTTCGCTTCCGCAGCACCTGGGCCGGGGCCCTGACCACGCTGTTCATGCTGATCGGCGTGCTGCCGATGCTGGCGTTGCAGATCGAGGCGGTCACCAACTCGATGAGCCTGCTGACCCATGGCGCCAACGCGAACAGCGCGGCCCTGGCGTTCTGCGCGCTGATCACCCTGTTCGCGATCCTCTTCGGCGCGCGCCACATCGCCACCCGCGAGCGCCACGAAGGGCTGGTGATGGCCATCGCCTTCGAGTCGCTGGTCAAGTTGATCGCCCTGGGCTCGATCGGCCTGTTCGCCCTCTACGGAGTGTTCGGCGGCCCCGACGGCCTGGAAGTCTGGCTGCTGCAGAACCAGGAGGCTCTGAGCACCCTGCACACGCCGCTGGCCGAAGGCCCCTGGCGCACCCTGCTGCTGGTGTTCTTCGCCGCGGCCATCGTGATGCCGCACATGTATCACATGACCTTCACCGAGAACCTCAACCCGCGCGCGCTGCTCACCGCCAGTTGGGGCCTGCCGCTGTTCCTGCTGCCGATGAGCCTGGCGGTGCCGCCGATCCTCTGGGCCGGCCTGCACCTGGGCGCCTCGACCAACCCCGAGTACTTCACCCTCGGCCTGGGCATGGCGGTGGACAGCCCGGCGCTGGCCCTGGCCGCGTTCATCGGCGGCATCTCGGCGGCCAGCGGGCTGATCATCGTGATGACCCTGGCGCTCTCGGGGATGGTCCTCAACCACCTGGTGCTGCCGCTCTACCAGCCGCCGGCCGAGGGCAACATCTATCGCTGGCTGAAATGGACGCGGCGGGCGCTGATCGCCACCATCATCCTGCTCGGCTACGGCTTCTACCTGCTGCTGGGCTCCGAGCAGGAGCTGTCGAACCTGGGCATCGTCTCCTTCGTCGCCACCCTGCAGTTCCTTCCCGGCGCGCTCTCGGTACTGTACTGGCCGGCGGCCAACCGCCGCGGCTTCATCGCCGGGCTGGTGGCCGGCATGCTGGTGTGGGGCGTCACCATGCTGGCGCCGCTGATGGGCAACGTGCAAAGCCTGCACATCCCGCTGTTCGACTCGCTGTACGTGCTCGACGAGGCCAGCTGGCACCTGGCCGCGCTGGCTTCGCTGGCGGCCAACGTGCTGGTGTTCACCCTGGTGTCGCTGTTCAGCGAGCCCAGCGACGAGGAAAAGGGCGCCGCCGAGGCCTGCGCGGTGGACAACGTGCGCCGCCCGCAGCGCCGCGAGCTGCTCGCGGTGTCGCCGCAGGAGTTCGCCAGCCAGCTGGCCAAGCCGCTGGGCGCGAAGACCGCGCAGAAGGAAGTGGAGCAGGCCCTGCGCGACCTCCACCTGCCCTTCGACGAGCGCCGCCCCTACGCGCTGCGCCGCCTGCGCGACCGCATCGAGGCCAACCTCTCCGGGCTGATGGGCCCAAGCGTCGCCCAGGACATGGTCGAGACCTTCCTGCCCTACAAGGCCAGCGGCGAAAGCTACGTCACCGAGGACATCCACTTCATCGAGAGCCGCCTGGAGGACTACCACTCGCGGCTCACCGGCCTGGCCGCCGAGCTGGACGCCCTGCGCCGCTACCACCGGCAGACCCTGCACGACCTGCCGATGGGCGTCTGCTCGCTGGCCAAGGACCAGGAAATCCTCATGTGGAATCGCGCCATCGAGGACTTCACCGGGGTCGCCGCGCAGCGCGTGGTCGGCTCGCGCCTGTCGGCCCTGCCGGAACCCTGGAAGGGCCTGCTGGAAGGCTTCATCGAGGCGCCCGACCAGCATCTGCACAAGCAGCGCCTGGCGATCGACGGCCAGACCCGCTGGCTGAACCTGCACAAGGCGGCCATCGAAGAACCCCTGGCGCCGGGCAACAGCGGCCTGGTGCTGCTGGTCGAGGACCTCACCGAAACCCAGTTGCTGGAAGACAAGCTGATCCACTCCGAGCGCCTGGCCTCCATCGGCCGCCTGGCCGCAGGCGTGGCCCACGAGATCGGCAACCCGATCACCGGCATCGCCTGCCTGGCGCAGAACCTGCGCGAGGAGCGCGAGGGCGACGGCGAGCTGACCGAGATCAGCGGGCAGATCCTCGAACAGACCAAGCGCGTGTCGCGCATCGTCCAGTCGCTGATGAGCTTCGCCCACGCCGGCGCCAAGCAGGTGGCGGCCGAACCGGTGTGCCTGGCCGATGTCGCCCAGGAAGCCATCAGTTTGCTATCGTTGAACCGGCGCAGCGTCGAAGTGCAGTTCTTCAACCTCTGCGACCCGCATCACTGGGTCGAGGGCGACGCCCAGCGCCTGGCCCAGGTCCTCATCAACCTGTTGTCCAACGCCCGCGACGCCTCGCCGCCCAACGGCGCGATCCGCGTGCGCAGCGAAGCCCAGGAGCACACCGTCGACCTCATAGTGGAAGACGAAGGCAGCGGCATTCCCAAGTCCATCATCGATCGCCTGTTCGAACCCTTCTTCACCACCAAGGACCCCGGCAAGGGGACCGGCCTGGGGCTCGCGCTGGTCTATTCGATCGTGGAAGAGCATTATGGGCAGATCACCATCGACAGCCCGGCTGATCCGGAACGCGAATGCGGCACCCGCATCCGCGTGACCTTGCCGCGGCATCCAGGCCCGACGGCCGAGCAGTAGACGAGCACGTCGAGAGAGCTGAATACATGGCACATATCCTCATCGTCGAAGACGAAACCATCATCCGTTCCGCGCTGCGACGGTTGCTCGAACGCAACCAGTACCAGGTCAGCGAGGCCGGTTCGGTACAGGAGGCACAGGAACGCTACAGCATTCCGTCCTTCGACATGATCGTCAGCGACCTGCGCCTGCCGGGCGCCCCCGGCACCGAACTGATCAAGCTGGCCCAGGGCACCCCGGTGCTGATCATGACCAGCTACGCCAGCCTGCGCTCGGCCGTGGACTCGATGAAGATGGGCGCGGTGGACTACATCGCCAAGCCCTTCGACCACGACGAGATGCTCCAGGCCGTGGCGCGCATCCTCAAGGACCGCCAGGAAGGTCGTGGCGCCGCCGCCGAAGCGCGCGGTAACGCCCGCGGTAGCGCCGAGCGCGGTAACGGTAACGGCGCCAGCGCGCCGGCCGACGGCGAGATCGGCATCATCGGCTCCTGCCCGCCGATGCTCGAGATGTACGCGAAGATCCGCAAGGTCGCCCCCACCGACTCCAACGTCCTCATCCAGGGCGAGTCGGGCACCGGCAAGGAACTGGTGGCGCGCGCCCTGCACAACCTCTCCAAACGCACCAAGGCGCCGCTGATCTCGGTGAACTGCGCGGCCATTCCGGAAACCCTGATCGAATCCGAACTGTTCGGCCACGAGAAGGGCGCCTTCACCGGCGCCAGCGCCGGCCGCGCCGGCCTGGTGGAAGCCGCCGACGGCGGCACCCTGTTCCTCGACGAGATCGGCGAGTTGCCGCTGGAAGCCCAGGCCCGCCTGCTGCGCGTACTGCAGGAAGGCGAGATCCGCCGGGTCGGCTCGGTGCAGTCGCAGAAGGTCGACGTGCGCCTGATCGCCGCGACCCACCGCGACCTGAAGATGCTGGCCAAGACCGGGCAGTTCCGCGAAGACCTCTATTACCGCCTGCACGTCATCTCGCTGAAACTGCCGCCGCTGCGCGAACGCGGCGCCGACGTGATGGAAATCGCCCGCGCCTTCCTGGCGCGCCAGTGCTCGCAGATGGGGCGCGCCCCGCTGAGCTTCTCCCACGAGGCAGAACAGGCCATCCGCCACTACCCGTGGCCGGGTAACGTGCGCGAACTGGAGAACGCCATCGAGCGCGCGGTGATCCTCAGCGAAGGCCAGGAAATCCCCGCCGACCTGCTGGGCATCGACATCGAGCTGGACGATCTGGACGACGATTTCGTCGACGAGGCGGAGGCCCGCAGCGCCGTGGCGGCCAACAACCACGAGCCTACCGAGGATCTGTCGCTGGAAGACTACTTCCAGCACTTCGTGCTGGAACACCAGGACCACATGACCGAGACCGAGCTGGCCCGCAAGCTGGGAATCAGCCGCAAGTGCCTGTGGGAACGTCGTCAGCGCCTGGGGATTCCGCGGCGCAAATCGGGGGCAGCGGCGGACTCCTGAGGGGCGCGCACCTGTTACCGCGGACATCGCGCGTAACAAAAGCCGGGTTCATCGGTAACGGAAACCCGGCTTTTTTGTGCCTACCCGAACACCCCTCCTACAGCCAAGCCCTTGAAAAATAAGGATTTGCAAAAGTTGGCACGGCATCTGCTTTGTTATTGGCACAACAACAATAACAAGCACGAAAACACAGAACAAAAACAACACGTAACGACTCCAGCACAACAAAAACAAAATCGCGGAGGCGCAGCTAACTGATTCTTTTGGAGGAGAGTAGCTGGCGGGAGAGATCCCGCAACCGATCGAAGAACAATAAAACTGCCCCGAGGCAGCGACGAAATCGGTTGGATCGAAAGATCACTGCTCACTCAGCGACCAAAGCAATCCGTTTGCTCTTGTAGATCCCGAATGGGAAAGCCCTCGAGGTGACTGACCTTGAGGACGGGTCAACAAACAAAAACAACAAGCCCGGCATCATAATAAAAACAAAGCACGCACCTACTTTGGGGGGGAGCTCAGGCTCCCCCAGTAGCTTCACCCTCCCCCTCGCTGCAGTCCGCTCCACTCCCCCCAGCTCCCATTTTCTTCGTTCGTTCACCATCCCGCGCCCCGATGCTAGAATCCGAGCCCAATCGGACTCAGAAGGCATCAGATTTGCTGCCGATTGTTTCCGCCGCGCATGCTTTTCAAGCATGATGGGCTGCCCGCCGCGAATCAGATTGCGGCCGGGGCACCCGCGTTGCGCAATGCAATCCACCCAACCGGTTCCCACATAGTGCCTCCATGCTGAAAAAGCTGATCTCCTCCCTTCGCTCCCCGCTGCGCCGCAAGCGTGCAGTCCGCACCACGCCGGAAATCGTCGGCAGCAACCAGCACCCGTTGCGCCGCGAGCAGTTCAGCCGGCATGCGGTGAGCGTGGTGGACCGTCTGCAGAAAGCGGGGTACCAGGCCTACATCGTCGGCGGCGGGGTTCGCGACCCGTTGCTGGGCATTCCCCCCAAGGATTTCGACGTGGCCACCAGCGCCACGCCCGAACAGGTCCGCGCCGAGTTCCGCAACGCGCGGGTGATCGGCCGGCGCTTCAAGCTGGTTCATGTGCACTTCGGCCGCGAGATCATCGAGGTGGCCACCTTCCGCGCCCACCACGCACAGGTCGAAGGCGAGGGCGACAGCAACCAGGCGTCGAGCAACGAAGCCGGGCGCATCCTGCGCGACAACGTCTACGGCACCCTGGAAGAAGACGCGCAGCGCCGCGACTTCACCATCAACGCCCTGTACTTCGACTGCAGCGACGAGCGCATTCTCGACTACGCCCACGGTGTGCACGACATCCGCAATCGCCTGGTCCGCCTGATCGGCGACCCCGAGCAGCGTTACCTCGAAGACCCGGTACGCATGCTTCGCGCGGTGCGCTTCGCCGCCAAGCTGAAATTCGACATCGAGAAACACAGCGCCGCGCCGATCCGCCAGCTGGCGCCGCTGCTGCGCGAGATTCCCTCGGCGCGGCTGTTCGACGAAGTGCTCAAGCTGTTCCTCAGCGGCCACGGCGAACGCACCTTCGAGCTGCTGGTCGAGTACGACCTGTACGCCCCGCTGTTCCCGGCCAGCGCCAAGGCCCTGGCCCGCGACCCGGACTACGCCGGCAAGCTGATCCGCCAGGCCCTGGCCAACACCGACGCGCGCATCCACCAGGGCAAGCCGGTCACCCCCGCCTTCCTCTTCGCCGCGCTGCTCTGGCCGGCCCTGCCGGGTCGCGTGGCGCAGTTGCAGGATCGCGGCATGCCGCCGATCCCGGCGATGCAGGAAGCCGCCCACGAACTCATCAGCGAGCAGTGCCAGCGCACCGCCGTGCCCAAGCGCTTCACCATCCCGATCCGCGAGATCTGGGACATGCAGGAACGCCTGCCGCGCCGCCAGGGCAAGCGCGCCGACCTGTTGCTGGAAAACCCGCGCTTCCGCGCCGGCTATGACTTCCTGCTGCTGCGCGAAGCCGCCGGCGAGGAAACCGGCGGCCTCGGCGACTGGTGGACCGACTACCAGGAAGCCAGCGATGGCGAGCGTCGCGGCATGATCCGTGGCCTGGCCGCCAGCCAGGAAGACGGCGCCGCCGCGCCACGCAAACGCCGTCGCGGCGGTAGCAGCCGCAAACGCCGCCCGCGCAGCGACGGAGCCACCAGCGAGTGAGCGAACGCGTCTATATCGGCCTGGGCAGCAACCTCGCCGAACCCCGGCGCCAACTGCAAAGCGCCATCGAGGCCCTGGGCGCCATCCCGCGCACCCGGGTGGCCGCGGTGTCGCCGCTGTACCTCAGCGACCCGCTCGGCCCGCCGGACCAGCCGCGCTACGTCAACGCCGTAGCCGCGCTGGACACCGAGCTCGCGCCGCTCGACCTGCTCGACGCCCTGCAGGCCATCGAGCAGGAGCAGGGCCGCGTGCGCAAGGACGAACGCTGGGGCCCGCGCACCCTCGACCTGGACATCCTGCTGTTCGGCGAGCGCCAGCTCGACGAGCCGCGCCTGACCGTGCCGCACTACCACATGCACGCACGCGCCTTCGTGCTCTACCCCCTGGCCGACCTCGCCCCGCGACTGCGCCTGCCCGACGGCCGCAGCCTGTCGGAACTGCTGGCGGATTGCCCATTCCAGGGCCTCGAACGGCTATCCTGATCGACGCCCAGGTTGGCGGTAACGCCGTAACAGTCCGGTAACACCTGCGATTGACTTCGCTTCCCCCCATCCGGACTATAGGGCCCCGTTTGCCCCGCGCCGGCCCCAGCCGGCCCAACGAGGAACGTTTTCATGCCTGATGTGACCCTGACCACCCTGCAAGGGCTGAAGCAAAGCGGCGAGAAGATCGCGATGCTGACAGCCTACGACGCCACCTTCGCCCATGCCGCCAGCACCGCGGGGGCGGAAATGCTGCTGATCGGCGATTCCCTGGGCATGGTCCTGCAGGGCCACGACAGCACCCTGCCGGTCACGGTCGAAGACATGGCCTACCACACTGCCTGCGTGAAGCGCGGCAACCGTGGCGCGATGATCGTCACCGACCTGCCCTTCGCCTCCGCCACCGGCCTGCAACGCCTGCTGGAAGACGCAGCCAAGGTGATGCAGGCCGGCGCCCACATGGTCAAGCTGGAGGGCGGCGCCTGGCTCGCCGAGCCGATCGTGCGGCTGGCGCAAATGGGCGTGCCGGTGTGCGCGCACCTGGGCCTGACCCCGCAGTCGGTCAACCTGTTCGGTGGCTTCAAGGTCCAGGGCCGCCAGGAAGCCCAGGCGCGCCAACTGCGCGCCGACGCCATCGCCCTGGAGCAGGCCGGCGTCGCCATGCTGCTGCTGGAATGCGTACCCAGCGCCCTCGGCCAGGAAATCAGCGAAGCGGTGAAGATCCCGGTGATCGGCATCGGCGCCGGCCCCGGTACCGACGGCCAGGTCCTGGTGATGCACGATATGCTCGGCCTGTCGCTGTCCGGCCGTTCGCCGAAGTTCGTGAAAAACTTCCTCGATGGCCAGAACGGCATCCAGGGCGCCTTCGAAGCCTACGTCAAGGCCGTCAAGGACGGCAGCTTCCCCGGCCCCGAACACGGATTCTCCGCATGAACACCGTCAAGACCGTGCGCGAACTGCGCGCCGCCGTCGCCCGCGCGCGTAGCGAAGGCAAGCGCGTCGCCCTGGTGCCGACCATGGGCAACCTGCACGCCGGCCATGCCGCGCTGGTGACCAAGGCTGGCCAGCGCGCCGACTTCGTGGTGGCGAGCATCTTCGTCAACCCGCTGCAGTTCGGCCCCAGCGAAGACCTGGACAAGTACCCGCGCACCCTCGCCGCCGACCAGGCGCGCCTGCTCGAGGCCGGCTGCCACCTGCTGTTCGCCCCCGGCGTAGAGGAAATGTACCCCGACGGCATGGACGGCCAGACCAGGGTCAGCGTGCCCGGTGTCTCCGAAGGCCTCTGCGGCGGCAGCCGCCCGGGCCACTTCGACGGCGTCGCCACCGTGGTCTGCAAGCTGCTGAACATGGTGCAGCCGGACATGGCCCTGTTCGGCGAGAAGGACTTCCAGCAGCTGGCGGTGATCCGCAAGCTGGTGCGCGACCTGAACATGCCGGTGCAGATCTTCGGCGAAGCCACGGTGCGCGCCGACGACGGCCTGGCGCTGTCCTCGCGCAACGGTTACCTGAGCGAGGCCGAGCGCGCCGTCGCCCCGGTCATCCAGCGCAGCCTGAAGCAGATCGGCGAAGGCCTGCGCAGCGGCTCCCGCGATTTCGCCGCGCTGCTCGACGAGGGTCGCCGGCAGATCGAAGCGGCCGGCCTGCGCGTCGACTACCTGGAGATCCGCGAGGCGCTGAGCCTGCGCCCGGCTTCGGCCGAGGACAAGCAGGTGGTCGTGCTGGCCGCCGCCTTCCTCGGTAGCACCCGTCTGATCGACAACCTGCCGCTGCACCTCGACTGATCCCCTTCCCTGCGCTTCAGGCCGCGCCCTGCGCGGCTTGAGGCCAGGTAACGGCTTGGGCATACTCTGCCGCCGTTCGCGCCAACCCCCACAACAACAGGAGCGCCCGCCATGCACAGCATCATGCTCAAGGCCAAGCTGCACCGTGCCGAAGTCACCCACGCCGTCCTCGACTACGAAGGTTCCTGCGCCATCGATGGCGAATGGCTCGACCTCGCCGGCATCCGCGAGTACGAACAGATCCAGATCTACAACGTCGACAACGGCGAGCGCTTCACCACCTACGCCATCCGCGGCGAGGAAGGTTCGCGGATGATCTCGGTCAACGGCGCCGCGGCGCACAAGGCCAAGGTGGGTGACCGGGTGATCATCTGCGCCTATGCTCAGTACAGCGACGCCGAGCTCGCCGACTACCAGCCGCGCATGCTGTACATGGCGCCGGGCAACCAGCTCAGCCACACCAGCAACGCGATACCGGTCCAGCTCGCCTGAGCCACCCCCTAAAGCCCGGAACCACCGGGCTTTTTCACGCTCAAACGCACGTCTCTCTCCCGAAGGTAAGCCATGGAACACCACCTCACCCCGCTGGATGCTACCCGCCTCGGCAGCTGGCAGGCCCTCGCCGAGCACCGCAAGGACCTGCAGCACTTCAGCATGCGCCAGGCGTTCGCCAGCGACCCGAAACGCTTCGAGCGTTTCTCCCTGAGCGCCTGCGGCCTGTTCCTGGACTTCTCCAAGAACCTCATCCGCGAAGACACCCTCGATCTGCTGGTGCGCCTGGCGGAAGAGGCGCAACTGGGCGAGGCGATCCAGGCGATGTTCCGTGGCGAGGTGATCAACGCCTCGGAGAAACGCCCGGTGCTGCACACCGCGCTGCGCCGGCCGATCGGCGACAAGGTGCTGGTGGACGGCGTCAACGTGATGCCCGAGGTGCACCGCGTGCTGCATCAGATGACCGAACTGGTCGCCTACGTGCACAACGGCCTGTGGCGCGGCTACACCGAGAAGCCGATCACCGACGTGGTGAACATCGGCATCGGCGGCTCCTTCCTCGGCCCGCAGCTGGTCTCCGAGGCGTTGCTGCCGTTCGCCCAGAAGGGCGTGCGCTGCCACTACCTGGCGAACATCGACGGTAGCGAATTCCGCGAGCTGTGCAGCAAGCTGAACGCCGAGACCACGCTGTTCATCGTCTCCTCCAAGTCCTTCGGCACCCTGGAGACCCTGAAGAACGCCCAGGCCGCGCGCGCCTGGTACCTGGCCCAGGGCGGTAGCGAGGCGGAGCTGTACCGCCACTTCATCGCGGTTTCCAGCAACAAGGAAGCGGCGGTGGCCTTCGGCATCCGCGAAGAAAACATCTTCCCCATGTGGGACTGGGTCGGTGGCCGCTAT
>NZ_JARJLT010000061.1 GCF_029335315.1 Pseudomonas citronellolis | reverse complement strand
GTCTGGGTCGCCGACATCACCTATTTGCCTAGCTCGAGCGGTCCGCTGTACCTGAGCCTGGTCACCGACGCCTACTCGCGCAAGATCGTCGGCCACCACGTCCACGAGGGTTTGCACGCCGAGTCGGTTGCTCAGGCGTTCAACCAGGCGTTACGACAGCGCCAGACACGGCATGCCCTGGTGCATCACTCGGACCGCGGCATCCAGTACTGTTCCGCGCATTACCAACGGCTGCATGCGCGGCACGGTAT
>NZ_JARJLT010000060.1 GCF_029335315.1 Pseudomonas citronellolis | reverse complement strand
CGCCCTGCGACTCACGCTCCAGCGGGCTGCGCCCGCGAATTGCGGGGGAATTCAGGTGCGCTGCGCGGCCGGCGCGTGCACCTTGGCGCGCAGGATCAGGGCGATGCCGCCGAGCACCGCGCAGGACACCAGCAGCAAGCGCAGGCTGATGTGCTCGCCCAGCAGCAGCGCGCCGGACAGCGCCGCCAGCACCGGCACGCTCAGTTGCACCGAGGCCGCCTGGATCGCCGACAGGCCCGGCAGCGCCGCGTACCAGATGGCGTAGCCGATGCCCGAGGCCAGCGCCCCGGAGAGCACCGCGTAGATCACCCCCGGCAGGTCGCCGCGCAAGTCGCCGTGGAACACCAGGGCGAGCAGGGCGGCGAAGGCGATGGCGCGCAGGAAGTTGCCGCTGGTGACCGCCAGCGGGTCGCCGGCGTTGCGCCCCAGCAGCGAGTACAGGCCCCAGGCCACGCCCGACAGCAGCATCAGCAGCGCCCCGGCCAGCGGCGGCGCGCCGGCGCCCGGCAGCAGTTGCACCAGCAGCCCGCCCAGGGCCAGGCCGAAGCCCAGCAGGGCCTGGCCGGCCAGGCGTTCGCCGCGCAGCAGGCCGACCACCAGCATGGTCACCTGCACCGCGCCGAACAGCAGCAGCGCGCCGGTGCCGGCGTCCAGCTGCACGTAGGCGTAGGAGAAGGCCGCCGCGTAGACGAACAGCGCCGCCGCCGCGCGCCAGTTGCCGTGCGCCTGGGCCACGCGTTCGCGCAGGCGCAGCAGCAGGCCGAGCATCAGCGCGCCGGCGAGGATACGCACGCCGGTGAAGCTCACCGCGTCGAGCTGGGTGGCCTTCAGCGCCAGGCGGCAGAGCAGGGAGTTGCCGGCGAAGGCGAACATCGCCAGCGCCGTGAGCAGCAGGGTGCGGTTGGCCGGCATGGGCGCTCCTCAGCGGCGCAGGTAGGCGGTGAAGTCGATGTCGCTGGCGCTGAGGATGGCCTGCACCCGGTTGTGCACCTTGAGCTTGCGCAGGATCGCCGAGACGTGGGCCTTCACCGTGGTCTCGGCGATCTCCAGGTTGTAGGCGATCTGCTTGTTCGATTCGCCCTTGGTCATGCGCTCCAGCACCAGCAGCTGCTTGCGGGTCAGCGCCTGCAGCAGCTCCGGCGGGATGCCGTGCTCCTCGTGGCCGCTGCGCCGCGGTGAGCTCTTCTGCGTGCGAATGATGTCCGAGGGCAGGTAGACGTTGCCGTTGAGGATCTGCTCGATGGCCTCGGTCATCTGCGCGCGCGGCGAGGACTTGGTGATGAAGCCCACCGCGCCATAGGTGATGGCCTGCAGCACCACCTGCTTGTCCTGCTCGGCGGAAACGATCACCACCGGGATGGTCGGCGCCTCGTTGCGCAGGTTCATCAGGCCGTTCAGGCCGTGCATGCCGGGCATGTTCAGGTCGAGCAGGATCAGGTCCAGGTCGTCGTGTTCCAGGGTCAGGCCCAGGGCGCTGTCGAGGTCGGCGGTTTCCATCACCTCGCTGCCGGGGAAGCCGTCGGCGATGACGTTGTGGATCGCCTCGCGGAACAGCGGGTGATCGTCGGCGATCAGAATCTTGTACATGGCCTACACCTCGTTGTTGTCGTTATGGGCGGCGGCTAGCCGTAGGGGAACCGAGTGAATCAGGGCAGCGCTTGCGGCTGGGCGTCCTGCAGGGGCAGCCCGGCCTGTTCCCAGGCGTCCACTCCGTCACGGTACCAGTAGAGGTTGGAATAGCCCAGCGCGTGGGCGCGCTTCACGGCGTTCCAGCTGGCCCAGCAGTCGGAGCGGCAATAGAACACCAGCGGACGGGTCGGGTCGCCCTCGGCGAGCTGGCGCAGGTTTTCGCGGAAATAGGCCTGCCAGGGCGCGCCGAGCACGCCGTCGCCGGTGTTGGCCAGCCACAGGCTGCCGGGCAGGTTGCGGTGCGCCTCGCTGGCCACGAACTGGCCGTTCAGGTAGGTGCGGCGGTACACGTCCACCAGCCGCGCGCGCGGTTCGCGGGCCAGCAGCGCCTGCAGGGCGGCGGTGTCCAGGGTGGTGGCGTGGTCGGCGCTGGCCGGGGTCGGGCTGCGGTACTGGCTGGTGCGGTAGCCGTCGCTGGAGAACAGCGCTTCGTCGGCGTGGGCGGCGGCCAGGGGCAGACCCAGCAGCGCGCAGAGCAGGGCGGGGACTAGGCGAGGCATGGTGGCATCTCGATATTTATTCTTGTACCGAGCATTACAAGCCAGGCGCGCTGCTTTGGAAATTCGACGTCAGGAGGGGTGAACCAGTACCAAAGTAGGAGATTTCAGCCCTTGCGCAACGCCGCGTGCTGCGGGTTGAAGGTCAGCACCGCGAGCCCGGCGAACAGCAGCGTCAGCCCCAGGCACACCGCCAGCGCCACGGGGTTGAAGCGTTGGTAGAGGGCGAAGCGCACCAGCTCCACCGCGTGGCTGAACGGGTTCAGCGCGCACAGCCAGTACAGCCCCACGCTGGCCTCGCGCATCTTCCACAGCGGGTACAGCGCCGAGGACAGGAAGAACAGCGGGAAGATCACGAAATTCATCACCCCGGCGAAGTTCTCCAGCTGGCGGATGGCGTTCGACAGCAGCAGGCCCAGGGCGCTCAGCAGCAGGGCCGCCAGGAGCAGCGCCGGCAGCGCGACGAGCAGGCCCCAGGCCGGCGGCTGCACGCCGTAGAGCCAGGCGATGAGCAGGAAGGCGTACACCTGCAGCAGCGACACCAGCGCCGTGGCCAGCAGCTTGCCGGCCAGCAGGAAGGCGCGCGGCAGCGGGCTGGTGAGCAGTACGCGCATGCTGCCCATCTCGCGGTCGTAGACCATCGACAGCGAGCCCTGCATGCCGTTGAACAGCAGGATCATGCAGCACAGCCCGGGGACGATGTAGGTCTCGTAGGTCACGTAGGTGTCGTAGGGCTCGATGATCGAGATGCCCAGCGCGGCGCGAAAGCCGGCGGCGAACACCAGCAGCCACAGCAGCGGGCGCACCAGCGCGCTGAGGAAGCGCGAGCGCTGCAGCACGAAGCGCAGCCATTCGCGCACCACGATGCCGCGCAGGCACTCCCAGTAGGCGGCCGGGCCGAGGCCTGGCGAGAGCTCCGGCGAGCGGCTCATGCGCAGGCCTCCAGCGCGGTCAGGCGGGCGAAGGCGCGGGGCAGGTCGCCACCCTCGGCGGCGCTGATCTGCGCCGCCTCGCCCTGGGCCACCAGGCGGCCCCGGTCGAGCACCAGCAACTGGTCGTCGCCGCGCACCTCGTCCAGCAGGTGGGTGGTCCACAGCACCGCCAGGCCCTCGTCGCGGCACAGCTGGCGCACGT
The DNA here is from genome assembly GCF_029335315.1 of Pseudomonas citronellolis. GTDB lineage: Bacteria > Pseudomonadota > Gammaproteobacteria > Pseudomonadales > Pseudomonadaceae > Pseudomonas > Pseudomonas citronellolis_A. The sequence goes on along the minus strand of NZ_JARJLT010000060.1, from coordinate 5,123 downwards.
GCTGGTTGAGCGCCTGGCGCGCCGCCGGGTCCAGCCCCACGCTGGCCTCGTCGAGCAGCAGCAGGCGCGGGCGGTGCAGCAGCGCGCGGGCGATCTCCACGCGGCGGCGATGGCCGCCGTTGAGCGTGCGCACCTTGTCGCGGCGGCGCGCCTGCAGCTGCTGGCGCGCCAGTTCCTGTTCGATGCGGTCGGCGGCCTGGGCGCGCGGCATGCCGTGCAGGGCGGCGTGGTAGCGCAGGTTCTGCTCCACGCTCAGGTCCAGGTCGAGGGTGCTCTGCTGGAACACCACGCCGAGCTGGCGCAGGGCCACGCGCGGTAGGCGCGCCAGGCTGCAGCCGCCCACCTCGATGGCGCCGCTCTGCAGGTCGTACAGGCGCGTGAGCAGGGCGATCAGGGTGGACTTGCCGGCGCCGTTGGGCCCCAGCAGCGCGGCGAAGCGCCCGGCCGGCAGGCTGAAGTCCAGGCCATCCAGCGCCTTGCGCGGGCCGTAGGCGAAGCTCAGGTCGCGCACGTCCAGGGCGTTCATGGCGTCACCACCACGCCCCAGGGGTAGCGTCCGACCTTGATCGATTGGGTGACCTTGAGCGAGTCGACGTCGATCACCGATACGTCGCCGCTGACCCCGTTGGTGGCCAGCAGGGTCTTCTCGTCCGGGGTGAACGCCAGGTGCCAGACGCGCCGGCCCACCAGCAGGTAGTCGAGCACCTCGAAGGTCTTGGCGTCCACCACCGCCACGTGGTTGGCCGGGCCCAGGGCGACGAAGGCGTACTTGCCGTCGCTGCTCAGCTTCACCCCCACCGGCTGGATCTTGTCCGGGTGCACGCCCTTGATGGCGAAGCGCAGGCTCTTGAGGATCTTGCGGCTGGCCACGTCGACCACGCTGACGCTGCCGCCGATCTCCGCCGACACCCAGACCTGGCTGCCGTCCTTGTTGAACTCGGCGTGGCGCGGGCGCTGGTCCACCAGGGTGCTGTCCACCAGCTTCTGCGTGGCGGTGTCGATCCAGTGCAGCATGTTGGTGGTTTCGCTGGTGTTCACCGCCCACTTGCCGTCGGGGCTCACCGCCATGCCCTCGGGCTCCACGCCGACGTCGATCTGGCCGAGCACCTGGGCGGTCTGGGTATCGACCACCGTCACCAGCGCGTCGTCCTCGTTGGACACGTACAGCCAGCGGTCGTTGGGGTGCAGGGCGAACTGCTCGGGGTCGGCGCCGGAGGGCAGCTGCCTGACGATCTTGCCGCTGGCCAGGTCCATCACCTGCACGGTGTCGGAGTCGCTGGCGCAGATGTACAGCAGCTTGTTGTCGTGGGACAGCGCCAGGCCGCGCGGGCGCTTGCCGGTTTCCAGGGTGCCGGTGACGGTCATGCTGTCGAGGTCGATGACGCTGAGGTTGTTGTCCTTCTCGTTGGACACATAGGCCTTGGCGGCGAAGGCCGGCGACGCCAGGCACAGCGCGGTGGCCAGCAGGGAAGGGGCCAGGGCGGCGCGGAACTGTGTGACTCGGAACTGTGTGACTTGGAACAGGGCAGCTTGGAACATCGTGGGTCTCCAGGTCAGGGCTTGGCGTCGGCGAGGCGGCAGCGGCTTTCCGGTGCGTCCAGGCCGAGGCTGTCGAGTTCGCTGTCGGGGTGCAGGAAGCCTTCCTGCGGCGAGGTGCTCACCAGCGCGCGCGGCTGCACCAGGGGAATCGGCTGGCGCAGCTGGCCGTCCCAGGCGCGGTAGCTCAGGCGGTAGCCCTTGAAGCCGTCCAGCGGCAGGTCCGGCGACAGCGCCAGGGCGCGGATGGCCATGGGGTCGGCGGCGCGCAGGCGGGTCACGGCGCTGGCCACGCTGCGCACGGCGACCCAGGCGGCGAAGTCGCGGTCGTTCATCCAGCGCTTGGCGTGTTCTTCGAAACGCTTCTGCAACTGCGCCGCGCCGAAGGTTTCCACGGTCTTGTGCCAGCCCGTGGCGACCAGGCCCTGGGTGCCGGCCACCGGGCGCGGCAGCCAGGTGTTGTAGGGCACGTATTCGCCGAAGTCGCCGTGCTCGTCGGCCACCAGCACCGCGTCGTAGTCGTCGGCCTGGGTGAACAGCGGCATGTCGGCCTGGGCGCTGCGGCGCTGGTCGTTGGCGAAGCTGAAGGGCTTCTCCGCGACGATCTTCGCGCCGAAGCGCTTGGCCGAGCGGCGCAGGGCGGCGGCGTAGGCCTGGTCCTCGGGGCGCTGGCCGACGATCAGCAGCCAGCGCGTCCACTTGCGCAGCACCAGGAACTGGGTGAGGGCGTCGGTAAGCATCAGGCGGCTGGGCAGGGTGTGCAGCACGTTGACCGGGCACTGCTCGGCGCGCAGTTCGTCGTCGTAGGCGCCGGCGTTGAACAGCAGGCTGTCCGGCAGCGCGGCGGCCAGCTGGCGCAGGCTCTCGGCCGGGGCGTTGACCACGAACAGGCGCAGGCCGTCGTCGTGCAGCTTGCGCGCCTCGGCCAGCAGCTGCTGCGGGTCGGCGCTGGTAGCGCTGACCAGGCTGTAGCGCTGCTTGAGGAAGCGCCCGGTGGTGTTGCTGTCGTCGATCGCCAGCTCCGCGCCGCGCAGGCCGGCGTCGGTGGGCTCGGGGATGACGTTGGACAGCAGCGGGCCGGGGTCGGGCGTGTAGCCGAGGTAGCCGATGCGCACCTCGAGCGCGGCCGGGGCGTCGGCGGCGCGCACGTCGAGGCAGAGCAGGGCGGCGCAGGCGACCGCCAGCAGGTAGGTCACGCCGTACAGGGCGAAGTGGCGCATGGGCGACTCCCTTGTTGTTGTGTCGCCAGCATAGGAACGCGCCAGGGCCCGGGAAATATGCAGAAAGTACCGCCGGGGCAGTACCAAGGTAGTAGTTCGCCGCCCGCGCCCACCCCCTAGGATGGCCCCATAACAACAAGGAAAACGGAGCCGTCGCCATGCGTATCGCGGTCACCCTGGTACTCCCCATCCTGCTGATCCTCAGCCTGCTGGGCTTCGACTTCATGTACGCGCTGCATGCGCGGCCCAGCGTGCCCAGCGTCTGCGCCGCCGGCCAGCCGTGCCGCGTGGGGCCTTGAGGCGGGCCATGTCGGCGCTGTGGCGGGTCAACCTGCTGGTCGGCCTGTTCTTCGCGCTGGTGGCCGCGCTGTGCGTCGCCGTGCTGCTGCACCAGGGCGACGAAGACGTGCGCCGCGAACTGGACGCCGCCCGCGCCGTGGTGGAGTACCTGCGCGAGGCGGCCCTGCGCGACCCCAGCAGCCTCGACCAGAACCTCACCGCCGGCCTGCGCCACGTGCGCGTGCGCTGGCTCGACCAGCCGCCGCCGGCGCCGCGCGGCTGGCTGGACGAGTGGCTGGCGGCGCGTCTCTACCCGGACGTCTACCACGCCCAGCCGTTGCAACTGGCCGACGGCCGCCGCGTGCAGCTGAGCGTGGACCCGCGCGACGAAATCGACGAAGTGCGCGACTCCCTGGTGCAGCTGCTGGCGCTGTTCGGCGTGGCCCTGGCGGTCAGCCTGCTGGCCATCCGCTGGACGGTGCGCGGCGGCCTGCGGGTGCTGGAGCAGCTGCAGCGCGCCTTCGGTGAAATCGCCAGGGGCCGCCTGCAGGTGCGCCTGCCCGGCCACTCGCTGCCGGAAGCCCAGGGCCTGGCCGCGCACTTCAACGGCATGGCCGAAGCCCTGGAGCGCGCCTGCCAGGACAACGCCGAGCTGACCCGCTCGCTGCTCGCCGTGCAGGAGCGCGAACGCCAGGAACTGGCCCAGGCCCTGCACGACGACATCGGCCAGTACCTGGCCGGCATCCGTGCGCAACTCTTCCTGCTGCGCAGCCTGCACGAACAACCCGTCGCGCAACCCACCCTGGAGCGCCTGGACCAGCACTGCCGGGGCCTGAACGACAGCTTCCGGGCGCTGATCCGCGACCTCTACCCGGTGGTGCTCGAACACCTGGCCCTGGACGAAGCGGTGCGCGCCTACATCGAGGACTGGCAGGCCAGCCAGAACGTCGCCTGCACCCTGCACCTGGCCGAACGCCTGCCGGCGCTCGGCGACACGGCCAAGGCGCACCTCTACCGCCTGCTCCAGGAAGCCCTGACCAACGTCGCCCGCCACGCCGGCGCTACCCGCGTGTGGGTGCGCCTGCAAACGCGCGGCGGCTACCTGTACCTGGGCGTGCGCGACGACGGCCGCGGCAGCGACGGCCCGCCGCGCGCCGGCATCGGCCTGCGCTCCATGCGCGAGCGCGCCCGCTGCCTGGGCGGCGAACTGCAACTGCGCAGCCAGCCCGGCCTGGGCCTGGCGCTGCGCCTGCGGGTGCCGCTTCCGGTGGCGGCCTGAGAGGAGGGAAGGCGATGAAAATCCTGCTGGTGGACGACCATTTCGTGGTGCGCGAAGGCATCGCCGCCCTGTTGCGCGGCCTGCTCCCGGAAGCCGAAGTGCTGGAAGCGGCCGACGGCGAGGACGCGTTGCAGGCGGTGCAACGGGAGATACCCGCGCTGGTCATCCTCGACATCGGCCTGCCCGGCATCAGCGGCCTGGAAGCCACCCGCCGGCTGCGCCAGCGCCTGCCGCAACTGCGCGTGCTGTTCTTCAGCATGCACGACGAACTACCGCTGGTGCGCCAGGCCCTGGACGCCGGCGCCGCCGGCTACGTGACCAAGGGCGCGGCGCCCGCGGTGCTGCTCGAAGCGGTGCGTCGCGTGCTCGCCGGCCAGCTCTACATCGAACAACCCCTGGCCACCCGCCTGGCCTGCCAGCCGCGCGGCCTGGAGCAGGGCGACCCACGCCTGCACGGGCTGACCCGCCGCGAGTTCGAAATCTTCGTCATGCTCGCCCGCGGCCTGCCCGTGCGCCAGGTGGCCGAGCACCTGTGCGTGAGCGCCAAGACGGTGTCCAACCACGTGACCCTGCTCAAGCAGAAGCTCCAGGTCAGCTCCCACGCCGAACTGGTGCACCTGGCCATCGACAGCGGCGTCCTGCGCGTCGGCGGCGAGGCCCTGGCCGCGTCCTGAGCGCGCGAAGTGCAGATGAATCCGCCCCCGTAGGAGCGGAGTGGGAATGACGGTCGTAGGGCGCATAACGCCCCAGGCGTTATCCGCCGTCGGCCTCCGCGCCGGGGCCATCGGCGGATAACCGCGAACGGTTAT
>NZ_JARJLT010000005.1 GCF_029335315.1 Pseudomonas citronellolis | reverse complement strand
GCCGAACAGGTCCAGGTGTTGCGCTTCATGAGCGTCACCGGCGGCTGAGCCGCACCAGGGAACAACAAAACCAACAAGGAGAGAGCATGAAGCTCGCGGTCCTCGGCTGGGCGCTCGGCGCCGCCGTCTCGTCCCAGGCCATGGCGCAGACCTACGTGGTCGGCGTCGAAGACCTGCAATTCCTGCCGCACTACAGCACCGACGCGCAGGGCCATTACCAGGGCTTCGCCCGCGAACTGCTGGACCTGTTCGCCCGCAGCAGCGGCGTGCAGCTCGAATACCGGCCGCTGCCGGTCGAGCGCCTGCTGCCGGCGCTGCTCGACGGCGGCGTCGACCTCAAGTACCCGGACAACCCGGCCTGGGCCGAGGCGCAGAAGCGCGGCCATGCGCTCACCTACAGCAAGCCGGTGACGCAGTACGTCGACGGCGTGCTGGTGGCGCCGGAGCGCCTCGGCCAGGGCCTGCCGGCGCTCAAGCGCCTGGCGGTGGTGGATGGCTGGACCCCGCGCGGTTACCAGCAGGCGCTGGACGCCGGGCAACTGACCCGGCTGCCCAGCGCCGATCTTCGGCAGATGATCCAGCAGGCGCTGAAGAAGGACGCCGACGGCGCCTACTTCAACGTAGTAGTCGCGACCTACTACCTGGACAACCTGCGCGCGCGGCCCGGCGCGCTGGTCTTCGACCCCACGCTGCCGCACACCCGCAGCAGCTTCCAGCTTTCCAGCGAGCGCCACCCCGAGCTGGTGCAGCGCTTCGACCGTTTCCTCGCCGAGCACGCCGCCGAGGTCGCCGAGCTGAAGGCGCGCTACGGCGTGGAAGCCAGCCTCGACCCGGCGCACCTGGGCGTCGAACAGTGGAAGCTGGACTTCCTGGAGCGGCAGAAGGCGCGGGAGAAAGCGGCTACGCCCTGACGGGGCATTCCGTCAGCCGCGCGCTTTCCCTAGAATCACGCCTCGATGTGTGACGAGGCGGCTGTGAGCGAGAGTCAACTGCGAATTCCCCTGGGCGATTGCCGCCTGGTCTGCGACGGTTTCCGCCTGCGGGTGGCGGGGCGGCCGTCGCTGGAATTCGACGGCGACCTGCTCTGGGCCATCGAGCACGGCAGCTGGCAGCCGCTGGCGGTGGAACTGCACGAATTGGCCGAGGGTATGCGCGTCCGGCCGCTGCCGCTGGAGCGGCAGCCCGCGTTCGACGCGCAGCGGGCGCTGGACTGGCGCGGCGACGAAGTCCACATCCAGCCCTTGCCGCCGCTGCGCGACCTGGCCGGCGTACGCGACTGGTACCGCGAGCGCGCGCCACACGCCACGCTCAGCGTTCGCGCCTTCGAATTCAGCGAACAACCCTGGGGCCGGCTGCTGCGCGTGGACTGCCGGGCCGCCGGGCTGGGCCGCAGCGGCCACGAACACTTCCTGTTCCCCCTCGGGCGCGCCTGCGTCCACCTCGGCCACCTGGCCCTCGACTGGCGCCGCCTGTATTTCGAACCAATCGCCTGACGCCGTGATCTGAGCAGAAGGCGCGCCAGGGATTCTGCGAAACCCGTTGTACGAAGACGCCTCGGCAAGCGCCAGTGCTGTGCGTATGCAACCGTGCCTGGCGGCGCGGAACCTCCGGCTGGCGCCGGTGGTCTGCTAGCCGTCACGTGGAGGAGACCCAGAATGACTCTAACAAAGCGGGTGAAGCGTCTTGCGGCAATCCTGGTAGTGGCGCAGCTGGGCGTGGTGGCCGAAGTGCCGCTGGCGCAGGCGGCCATGGTCGGCACCGGCGAGGTGCTGGAAGCGCAACAGCAGCGCGTCGATCGCGAGCAGTTGCTGCGCATGCTGGACGACCAGGGCGTGCAGAAGAAACTGCAGTCCATGGGCGTCGAGCGCAGCCAGGTCGAGCAACGCATCAAGAGCCTGTCCAACGACGAGCTGGCGCAGTTCAACCAGCAGCTGGACCAGGCGCCGGCCGGCGGCATCATCGGCATCATCATCCTGTTCCTGCTGATCTTCGTGATCACCGACATGCTCTGCATCACCCACATCTTCACCTTCGTGCGGTGCCAGCGTTGAGGCGCGGCGCCCTGGCGCTGGCCGTCGCGGCCATCCTGCTCGGCGGCTGCGCCAGGGCGCCGCAACTCCCGCCGGAGATCGACGCGCTGCCTTCGCGCGTGGAGCTCAGCGACGTGCAGTTCTTCCCGCAGCAGGAATTCCAGTGCGGCCCGGCGGCGCTCGCCACGCTGCTCAACCAGCGCGGCGTGCGGGTGACGCCGAACCAGCTGAAGGAACGCGTGTACCTGCCCGGACGCGAGGGCAGCCTGCAGGTCGAGCTGGTGGCCGCGGCGCGTGAGCGCGGCCTGCTGGTCTACCCGTTGCGCCCGCGCCTGGACGATGTGCTCAAGGAAGTGGCCGCCGGCAACCCGGTGCTGGTGCTGCAGAACAACGGTCTCGACTGGCTGCCGATGTGGCACTACGCCGTGGTGGTGGGCTTCGACCGCGACCGCCACGAGCTGGTGCTGCGCTCGGGTATCACCCAGCGGCTGGTCATCGATTTCACCGCCTTCGACGTCACCTGGGCGCGCAGCGGCCGCTGGGCCGTGCTGGCGCTGCCGAGCGAGCGCTTGCCGGCCAGCGTCGAGCCGACCCGCTGGCTGCGCGCCGCCCACGACCTGGAGGAAACCGGCCAGCGTCCCGTGGCCGAACAGGCCTACCGCAGCGCGACGCGGGCCTGGCCGCGGGACCCCCTGGGCTGGTTCGCCCTGGGCAACTCGCGCTACGCCGCTGGCAACCTGGATGACGCCGAGGCCGCGCTACGGCGCAGCGTCGAGGTGCGCGCGGACTTCGCCGCCGGCTGGTACAACCTCGGCAACGTGCTGGCCGAGCGTGGTTGCGCTGCGCAGGCCGACTCGGCAGCGAGCTGCGCGCGGCAGCTGGCCCCGGACGACCGGCGCTTCGCGGCGCCCTTGTCGGCAGGCGCGGCGAGGGGGCAGTGCGCCGCAGTCCCGGCATGCCCCGCGCGCTGACGCGGGGCGCGCATTTTCCTTGAACCGAAGCCGCGCCGCGAGGGCCTAACCTGCATCCTTCCCGAGGTGCAGAGCATGGCGAACGACAAGCAACGTTCCTCCGGCAAGCCGGCTTCCTCCGCGTCGCCGCGCAAGACCGGCAACGGCAAGCCGCGGCGGGCTACGGCCAGTGACTCCAGCGACACCGCCGCCAAACTCTCCGCCGAGGAGCGCCGCAAGGTCGAGCAGAGCCAGCCGCCACGGGCGCTGGTGTTGCACGAGGTGATCCGCCTGCAGGGCAACCACGAGCTGGAGCGGACCGTGGCGGCGCTGTGGTGGTCGGCGCTGGCCGCCGGGCTGAGCATCGGCCTGTCGCTGATGGCCATGGGGCTGTTCCGCTCGCGCCTGCCGGAGCACGAGGCGGCGGTGGTGGTCACCAGCCTCGGCTATCCGGTCGGCTTCCTGGCGATCATCCTCGCCCGCCAGCAGCTGTTCACCGAGAACACCCTGACGGCGGTGCTGCCGCTGATGAGCGAACCGACCCTGGAAAAGGCCGGGCAGCTGCTGCGCCTGTGGTCGGTGGTGCTGCTGGGCAACCTGGCCGGTGCGCTGCTGTTCGCCTACGCCATGCTGCACCTGCCGATCTTCGATGCGCGGGCCGACCGCGCCTTCCTGGAGATCGGTCGCGAGGTGATGGCCAACGACGGTTGGCAGATGTTCGCCAAGGGCATGGTCTCCGGCTGGATGATCGCCACCATGGTCTGGCTGGTGCCGGCGGCGGAAAGCGCCAAGGTGTGGATCATCATCCTGGTCACCTACCTGATGGCGCTGGGCAGCTTCAGTCACATCGTCGTCGGCACCTGCGAGGTCGGCTACCTGGTGTGGGCCGGTGAGCTGGGCTGGGGCGCTTTCCTGGTCGACTTCGCGGCGCCGACCCTGGTCGGCAATATCGTCGGCGGCAGCCTGATCTTCGCCCTGATCAGTCACGCGCAGATCCGCAGCGACAGTGGCGCGCCAACGAAAACGGCGCCCTGAGGCGCCGTCTTCGGAAGCGGTGCGCGCTTACACGCCCAGCTTGTCACGCAGGTTGTAGTACCAGGCGCCGATCGCGGAGAACGGAACCTGGAACATGCGGCCGCCCGGGAAGGGGTAGTGCGGCAGGTCGGCGAACGCGTCGAAGCGCTCGGCCTGGCCGCGCAGGGCCTCGGCCAGTACCTTGCCGGCCAGGTGGGTGTAGGTGACGCCGTGGCCACTGCAACCCTGGGAGTAGTAGATGTTGTCGCCGATGCGGCCGACCTGGGGCAGGCGCGACAGGGTCAGCAGGAAGTTGCCGGTCCAGGCGAAGTCGATCTTCACGTCTTTCAGCTGCGGGAACACCTTGAGCATCTTCGGACGGATGATCGCCTCGATGTTCGACGGGTCGCGCGCACCGTAGACCACGCCGCCGCCGAAGATCAGGCGGTTGTCGCCGGTCAGGCGGTAGTAGTCGAGCAGGTAGTTGCAGTCCTCGACGCAGTAGTCCTGCGGCAGCAGGGTCTTGGCCAGGTCGGCGCTCAGCGGCTCGGTGGTGATCACCTGGGTGCCGCACGGCATCGACTTGGAAGCCAGTTCCGGAACTAGGCCGCCGAGGTAGGCGTTGCCGGCCACGACCACGAACTTGGCCTTCACGCGGCCTTGCGGGGTGTGCACCACCGGGTTGGCGCCGCGCTCGATCTTCACCGCCGGGGACTGCTCGTGGATCACGCCGCCGAGGGATTCCACGGCCGCGGCTTCGCCCAGGGCGAGGTTCAGCGGGTGGATGTGGCCGCCGCTCATGTCGAGCATGCCGCCGACGTAGCTGTCGGTAGCGACGACTTCACGGATGCGCTTGGCGTCCATCAGTTCCAGCTGGGTGTGGCCGAAGCGCTCCCAGAGCTTCTTCTGCGACTCCAGGTGGCCCATCTGCTTGGCGCTGAGGGCGGCGAACACGCCACCGTCCTTCAGGTCGCACTGGATGTTGTACTTGGCGATGCGCTCGCGAATGATGCGGCCGCCCTCGAAGGCCATCTGGCCGAGCAGTTGCGCCTGCTTCGGGCCGACGGTGCGTTCGATGACGTCGATGTCGCGGCTATAGCTGTTGACGATCTGGCCACCGTTGCGGCCCGACGCGCCGAAACCGACCTTGGCGGCCTCCAGCACGGTGACCTTGAAGCCGTTTTCCAGCAGGAAGAGAGCGGTGGACAGGCCGGTGTAGCCGGCGCCGATGATGCATACATCGGTTTCGGTGTCGCCCTGGAGTTCGGGACGGGCCGGAACCGGGTTGGCCGACGCTGCATAGTAGGAAGAGGGATAAGAAGTGTGCGGCATATTGCACCTGTGTTTGTTATTTTTTACGAGATGCGCTGATGCTACCCGAGTCGAATTCCGCCGGCTAGTGGCCGTGCAAAATTTTTTACGCAGCGCCGAACATAAAAAAACGCATTTTTTCAGAGGTTTAGGGAAAAAGTGCTTGACGATCAAAAGCCTTGGCGTAGAATGCGCCCCCATCGATAGGCACATAGCTCAGCTGGTTAGAGCACCACCTTGACATGGTGGGGGTCGTTGGTTCGAGTCCAATTGTGCCTACCAAATTCCCGCTTCGGCGGAATCGGAAGGCGTTTCATCGATGCGCTTTTCACTCTAGGCACATAGCTCAGCTGGTTAGAGCACCACCTTGACATGGTGGGGGTCGTTGGTTCGAGTCCAATTGTGCCTACCAATTCACCGCTTAGGCGGTAGCGAAAAGGGTGATCCGCAAGGGTCGCCCTTTTTGTTTGCCTCGACGAAAGCCCGGCGCTTTCGCCGAGCATGAAAAAGCCCCGCGCTGCGGGGCTTTTTGCTATGCGCCTCAGCGGCGCTCGAAGCCGGGGCCGCCGCCATGGCCGCCACCGCCGTGGCCGCCGCCCGGGCCGCCGAAGGGCGGGAAGAACGGCCAGCAGCCGGAGAGCGAGACGAGGGCGAGGAGCAGGGCGGCTTTGGTCAGTCTGGACAGCATGGGGACACCGGGACGTTGAAAAAATCGGGCGCAAAGTAGACCCGCTGGCGCCGCGCCTGTCGCGCATTATTTGGTATCGCCAGGGTAAGGATTGTATCGGCTCCGACGCATGCCTCAGGCGGCGCTGGCGCCGGGTTGCGCGCCGGGCAGCAGGGTGCGGAAGGCGTGGCACGGCAGTGGCCGGCCGGTGAAGTAGCCCTGCATCAGGCGGCAGCCGTTGTCGTGCAGCCAGGCCAGTTGCTCGGCGGTCTCCACGCCTTCGGCTACGATCGGGATGCCGAGGGAGTCGCCGATGCCGATGATGGCGTGGACGATGGTCTGGCAGTCGTGGCGCTCGAGCGCGCCGCTGACGAACGAGCGGTCGATCTTCATCTTGTCGAAGGGAAAGCGCAGCAGGTAGTTGAGCGAGGAAAAGCCCGTGCCGAAGTCGTCGAGGACGATCTGCACGCCCAGGCTGCGCAGTTCTTCGAGGATCGCCACGTTGTCCTGGGAGGCTTCCAGCACCGTGGTCTCGGTCACCTCCAGCATCAGGCGGGCGGCAGGCAGGCGGAACTCGGCCAGGGTTTCCGCCACCAACTTCGGCAGGGCGCGGTTGATCTGCGCCGGCGAGACGTTCACCGAGATGCTGATGTTCGCCGGCCAGCGCGCGGCTTCGCGGCAGGCCTCGCGCAGCACCCAGGTGCCGATGGGAATGATGGTGCCGTTCTTCTCCGCCAGCGGGATGAACTCGGCCGGCGGCACGCTGCCCAGCTCCGGGTGGTTCCAGCGCAGCAGGGTTTCGGCGCCGACCACGCGCCGGTCCGGGGTGGCGACTATGGGCTGGAAGGCCAGCGCCAGTTCGCCGAGTTGTAGCGCCCGGCGCAGGTTCAGCTGCGGCGGTGCGTAGGGCGAGGGCAGGCTGCTTTCCAGGTCCGGGGTGTAGTGCTGCCATTTGTCCAGCGGCAGGGTGTGTGCGCCGCGCTTGGCGAGGATGGTGTTGCGCAGCAGGCGGTCGGCGCTGAGTTGCTCGTCGGAGGTGGAGGCCAGGCCGGCGGTCACCGTCACCGACAGCGAGCGGTCGCCGATCAGGAATGGCTCGCCGAGCCGTTCGATGGCGTCGGTCAGGCGTTGTTCCAGTTCGGCCGGTTCGAGCCGTTGCGGCAGCAGCGCGGCGAATTCGTCGGCGCCCAGGTGGGCCAGCAGTTCGGCCTGCGGGAAGCAATCCTCCAGGCGTGCGGCGAAGGCCTTGAGCAGGGTGTCGATGTCGCGCGGATCGATGCTGTTGCGCAGTTGTTCGAAGTGCTCGATGTCGAGGGTGATCAGGGTCGGGAACGCGTCGTTGAGGTGGTAGCGGTTCAGCTTCTCGCCGAGGGTGCGCAGCAGCGCCTGGCGGTTGGGCAGGCCGCTGACCGGGTCTCGATCGGTTTCCTGGGAGATCTTCTGGTCGCGCTGGATCAGCGCGGAAATGCAATTGGCCAGGTCGCGCAGATGGGCGAGTTCACCCTCGCGGACGCTGCGCGGTTGCGTGTCGACCACGCAGAGCACGCCGAGGGCGTGGCCGTCGGCGTCCTTCACCGCGACGCCGGCGTAGAAGCGGAAGCCGAGCGGGCCGGTCACCAGCGGGTTGGCGCTGAACTCCGGGTGCTGCGCGGCGTCTTCGACGATCATCACGCCGCCGGGCTTCAGGCTGCAGCGCGCGCAGAACGAGTCTTCCCGCGGGGTGTTCAGGCCGTGGGGGAGGCCGTGGGCAGAAAGCAGCCAGGCGCGCTTGGCGGCGATCAGCGAAATGGCTGCAATGGGCGCCTGGTAGAGATGCGCGGCGAGCCGGGTGAAAGAATCGAACTGCGGGTTGGCGGGCATGTCCAGGTAGCCGGTCGAGTACAGCGAGCGCAGGCGCTCCTGCTCGTCCGCTGCGACCGGGAACAGCGGTGCGGCCTCCGGCGGCTCGAGCGCCGGGCCGTGAGTGGCGAAGGGGGGATGTCCGTCCTGGGAATCTTCGCTGCGCATCGCATCTTCCCTCTTGGGCAATGCTGCTCCCTGGCGTCCGTGCGGGCTCGTCGTCCAGGGTTGAACAGCCGGTCGACGGCACCCAGTGTAGTTCGTTGGAAATATTTACACTCATGGACGGTGGGTTGATAGGGCGTGCCGTTCGTCGGGAGAGCAGGGGTGGACAGGCAATGAGGAAAGGCGGGTGGGGCGGATTGCTGCTGGTGGCGCTGTGCGCTGCGGCTGGCGGGGTATCTGCGGCGGGCTTGGTGGAGTGGCCGGAGGGCTGGCAGGTGACGCGCTCGCCGGCGGCGGAGGGGGCTGAAGCCTTGTCGCGCGAGCGTGGCGTGCGCCTGGCCGATGATGGCTCGCAGGCGGTGGTGATGGAAATCACTCGCAGCCGCCTGGCCAGGGTCGAGGGCGTGGACCTGCAGCGGGTGATCGCGCAGATGCGCAAGAACCTGCAGATCGACTTCATGCAGCAGGGCCTGCTGGCCGCCTGCAGCAAGCCGCAGGACGCGAGCCTGGGCGGCCTGGCGGGGCTGGAGCTGGTGTGTTCGATCAGCCGCAACGGCACCGAGGTGATGAAGCAGAAGATGCAAGTGGCGCTGGGCAAGGAGGCGGCCTATTCGCTTACCTTCGCCGCGCCGTCGGCGCATTACGCCGAGCAGGTCGCGGCGGTGGAGGCGGTCAGGTCCGGCCTGCACCTGGAGTAAGGTGCGCGGACAAGAAAAAGCCCCGCATCGGCGGGGCTTTTCATTCGCGGCGGGTCAGGCTGCGAGGGAGCTCTGCACCCGGGCGATCACCGCTTGCAGTGGCTCGTCGGCCAGGTACTGCTGCGGGTAGAGGCGCTCGCTATGGCAGGCGACGCCGTGCTCGTCCACCAGGGCGAAGCTGAAGCTGTCCTTGCGCGGGGCGAGGATGATGCAATTGAGCGGGGCGAATGCGGCCTTGAGGGTGCGGATCGCCTCCTGGATCTGAATGGTTTTTTTCATCTTGTCTTGGTCTTCCAAATAGTCACGGTCCTTATGACCGTCTAAATCGTAAAAAGCTCCGGTCCAACGCAGCATGCGTGATATCCATGACCGGAATATGGCAGCGAATACAAATTCGAAAGGCCTTCCGGAATTCGCGGCGACGGGGAAATACGCCGGCTCCCGGAGTAGGGCATGCCAAATAAGTGAGGACGATTGGTTGCGCTCTCAAGGGGCGCTCGATACGTCTGCCAGTGACTGGCTGCTGGCCGTGGCCCTGTTGTTCCCAGCTGCGACGCCCTGGTTGGGGTGGGCGGTGCTGGGAGGGGCGACCTGAATCTGGTGACTCGCGGCGTGCATTATGGGGATGCCGGGCGGGTCTGGCAAGTTGCGGGGGCGCTGGAGAATTGCTTTAGGATGTTT
>NZ_JARJLT010000059.1 GCF_029335315.1 Pseudomonas citronellolis | reverse complement strand
GCGTTCGGGCGTTCCAGGGCGACCTGGCGGATCGACAGGCGGATCTCCGCTGGCAGCACGCGCTTGGCGGCGCCTTCGACGATCTCGCCGAGCTTCTCGTGGTAGCTCAGCTTGCCGTCCTCGTCCTTGCGCAGCACGCGCTGGTCGAGCAGGGCCTGGATGAAGTTGCGGAACAGGGTCTTGTCGAAGAACTCCGGGGCGTTCAGGCCGTGGAGGATCGACAGGCGCTGGGCCATGACCGTGCACAGGTTCTCCAGCTCCTCGGCGCCCAGCTGGCGCTGGCCGGCGTTGAGCAGCAGGGCGATGGCCATGTAGAAGCGCTGCAGGGTCTGGGTGATGGCACGGGCCAGCAGGGTCAGCAGCACGTATTCGCGCGAGCTGGGCGCCGGGCGCACGTAGGCGTCGCCGTCCTGCTTCAGCAGGCCCTGGCCGACCAGCGCGGCCAGCCACTGGTCGACCACCGCGTCGAGCTGTTCCAGGTCCCAGCGGATGAACAGCTCCTGCTGCAGGAAGGGGTAGAGCGCGCGGGTGTAGTTCAGCAGTTGTTCGCGGCTGATCCGCGCGTTGCTCTGGAAGAAGCTGGCGAGCAGCGCCGGCAGGGCGAACACGTGCAGGACGTTGTTGCGGTAGTAGGTCATCAGGACGGCGTTCTGCTCGTCCAGGTACAGGATGCGGCCCAGGGCGTCCTTCTGCTCGGCCAGCAGGTCCATGCTGCGGACATACTCGATCAGCGCCTGGCCGTCGCCGTCGGGCAGGGTCGCGCTGGGCGAGTAGGGCACCTGGCGCAGCAGCGCCAGGTACAGGTCGAGGACCCGCGCCAGGGCGCGCTCGTCCAGGGCCAGGCGGCTGGTGGAGAGCAGCGCCAGGGCCACCAGGTTGACCGGGTTGATCGCCGCCGCGTCGTTGAGGTGGCGCGCCACGTCGCGGGCCAGTTGGTTGGTGGTTGCCGCGAGCCAGGCCGGGCGGTACTCGGGCGCGAGCTCCTGCTGGCGCCAGCCGGGCTCCTGCTGTTCGAGGAATTTCTCCAGGTGGATCGGCTCGCCGAAGTTCACCCACACCTGGCCGAAGCGCTGGCGCAGGGCGCCGACCACCTTGAACAGGTCGAAGATGGACTCCTTCTTCTTGGTCGCGCCGCGCAGCTCGCCCAGGTAGGTGCGGCCTTCGAGTACGCGTTCGTAGCCGATGTACACCGGGACGAAGACGATCGGCCTGCGCGAGTCGCGCAGGTAGCTGCGCAGGGTGATGGCGAGCATGCCGGTGCGCGGGTGGAGCATGCGCCCGGTGCGCGAGCGTCCGCCCTCGACGAAGTACTCGGTGGAGAAGCCGCGGCTGAACAGGGTGTGCAGGTACTCGTTGAACACCGCGGTGTAGAGCTGGTTGCCCTTGAAGCTGCGGCGCATGAAGAAGGCCCCGCCGCGCCGCAGGATGGAGCCGACCACCGGCATGTTGAGGTTGATGCCGGCGGCGATGTGCGGCGGCGTCAGGCCGTTGCGGAACAGCAGGTAGGACAGCAGCAGGTAGTCGATGTGACTGCGGTGGCAGGGCACGTAGACGATCTCGTGGCCCTGGGCCACGTCCTGCACGCGCTCGATATGGTTGACCCGCACGCCCTCGTAGAGCTTGTTCCAGAACCAGGTGAGGGTGACTTCGAGGAAGCGGATCACCGGGTAGGACACGTCCGCCGCGATCTCGTTGGCGTAGCGCAGGGCGAGGGCCTCGGCCTTCTCCTGGGAGAGGTTCTGCGTGTCGATTTCCTCCTGGATGGCCTGGCGCACCAGCGGCGCGCGCAGCAGGCCTTTGACCAGGGTGCGGCGGTGCGAGAGGTCCGGGCCGATGACCGCGGTCTTCTGGTTGCGGAAGTGCACCCGCAGGATGCGCTGCACCATGCGTTGGGTGCGCTCCTGGCCCTTGCCCTGGGCGACCAGCTCGCGCAGGTGGATGGGCGAGGAGAACTGCACGCGGGTCTTGCGCCCGAGGATGAGGATGCGCGCCAGTTTGCGCAGGCGTCCGGTCACCGCCCAGTTGTCGGCGAACAGCAGTTTCCAGGCGCTCTTCTCGCTGTCCGGCGATTGCCCCCAGAACACGCTGACCGGGACGATCTGTGCGTCGTCCACGCCGTTCTGGCCGATGGCCCCGAGCATGCGCACCAGCGCCGGCGGCGCGCCGCGCTTGTCCTGGCGGCCCAGCCAGTCGGGCTCCGGGGTCAGGTAGAAGAAGGCCGCGGGCTCGATGCTGCTCCCCACCGCCACCGGCATCACCGGGCGCGGCAGGCCGGCCTTGCGGCATTCCGTGTCGACCACCGCCAGGTCGCTCACCGAAGGTTGCTGCAGCACGTAGAGCACGGGCTTGCTGCGGTCGATCTTCAGGCTCAGGGACGACTGGTTGATGGTTTCCGAGCGTACCCAGAGGTAGAGCAGTCGACGGAGGACGCCAAAACCGAAGCGGCGGAACGGGTAACGGGGCATACGGGCTCTGCAGGCAGTTGAGACGGGCCCTGGGCTGCGGGCGAGTCGAGGGGCGCTAGTGTGCCGTAATAGCCGGGCCGGCAAAAGTGTAGCGGGTCGGCGCCCCGGCTGCCGGTGGCCGGGGCGCGGTTGTGGGTCAGTCGTCTTCGCCCAAGGCGGTCATCGAGATCGCGTGCAGGCCGTTGTTGAACTGCACCGTCTCGTTGAAGCTCTTGACGATGGCGCTGAAGCGTTCCTTGGCGCTCACCAGTTGCTTGAACTTGTCGTTGAGTTCCAGGTTGCGCTTCTGCAGGGCGGCGTCGCGCTTCTCGATCTCGGTCAGGCGCTGGCGCAGCTGCTCGGCCAGCTCGTCGGTGCGCTGCTGTTCCTGCTGCAGGGATTCGGCACGCTTGACGCTGGCGCGCTCGCGGGTCTCGATGCTCTCGGCCAGTTGCTGCAGCGCGGCGCTGCGCTCGGCGAGCAGGCGGCTGTTGTTCTCGGCCTGCTGGTCGACGGTGACCCGGTCGCGTTGCAGCTGGTTTTCCTTCAGGCGGAACTGCTCTTCCTTCTCCTGCAGCAGGCGTTCGCGCTCCTGGACCTGCAGCTGGCGGCTTTCCAGGCTGTCGCGGTGCTTGTCGGCTTCCAGTTTCTGCTGCGCCAGGCCGCGGGCCATGCCGGCCAGGTTGTCGAGGGTGGATTGCACGTCGAAGAGCATGTGCTCGGTGTCGGTGCCGGCTTCAGTGGCCTGGGGTTTGTCGTTCTCGGCGGTGTTCTCGGGCTGCATCGTGGCCATGGGCGTGTCTTGTTCGGCGGTGGTGGAGAGGGCGTTCGGCGCCGGGGTTTCGGGCTCGGCCTGGGCAGTTTCGGGCTGCTCGGCCGTGGCGCTGGGTTGTTCTTCGGTGGCGGCTTCGGCGGGCGCCGCAGTCTGGGCAGCGGGGGCCTCGTCGAGCGCGGCCTGGGGTTCCTGCTGCGCGGGCTCGGTGGCCTGCGTGGCGTTTTCCTGGTAGGTCGACGGCGCTTCGCTGGCGGCCGGGGTGGCGCCCGCGCCCAGGCTCGCGGTATGGGTCGAGGCGGCGCTCGGCAGGCTGTAGTCCAGGCCCAGCGCCGCCGGGCCGTGCATACGCGAGGGCAGGCCATGGGTCGGTACGGCCTGGGCCGGCTGCGATTCGAGGATCGGGCCGAAATACTTGCCTTGCTGGCCGTTGATGAGCTTTTCCACCAGGTCCTTGTTGATGCTGGCGGCACGGTGCTCCTGCATGGGGGCGACCGGAAGCGTCACGCCGTCGAGGTCCAGCAGGTGGTAGGCGGGGTTCTTTCTCAATTCGTTCATAAGGTCACGTCCCTAACGATTTGCCGGAATGCCTGGATGGCGGCTTGCCAGTCGAGTTCGGATTCCAGGCCGCCGAGGCTCAGCTGTTCGTCGTGCTTGCGCAGCGCGGCGATGTAGACGCGGGCGTAGCCGTCGCGGGTGTCTTCCGCGATGCTGTAGACGAGGAAGTTCTGGCCGATCCTGGGGATGGCGAAACTGCAAAGTACGGTGGCGTCGAGAGTGGCCCCAGCCGGGGTTTCGACGCGTATGGTGCGTGTGGTCATGTGCAGATGGGCCTTGCTGGAGCGCCGATGGCGCGGATGGATAGCTACTCTAGGGAGCGCTTGGTGGTCCGGGCATTGGATAAGGCTGGATCGAATGAGGGATTTTTCTGATCCGAAATAAGAGGGGGACGATCCGCTTTGCAGCATCCGGCAACCTTTCCTCCGGGCGGTCGTCTTGCATTGGCGGCCAGCGCTTTCTTATAGTCCGGCGGCTTTGGGGGCTGTCTGCATCGTGCTTTCCGGTGCGCGACGGGCCCGTGCGGGACGCCGCCGGACGATTGCAAGGCGCCGGTCGGCGCCCTTACCGCAACGGTGAGAGAGCCATGATCGAGATAAGCAGACTGACGAAGCGTTTCGCGCAGCACACCGTGGTGGACGACCTGTCGTTCACGGTCCAGCCGGGGGAAGTCCTGGGCTTTCTCGGCCCCAACGGCGCCGGCAAGTCCACCACCATGAAGATGCTCACCGGCTTCCTCGCGCCCACCTCGGGCAGCGCGAGCATCCATGGCTACGACATCCAGGCACAGACCCTGCAGGCCCAGCGCCTGATCGGCTACCTGCCCGAGGGCGCGCCCTGCTATGGCGACATGCGCGTGCGCGGCTTCCTCGACTTCGTCGCCGAGGTCCGCGGCTACCGTGGCGCGCAGAAGCGCGAGCGGGTGGCGCGGGTGGTGGAGCTGCTGGAGCTGGAGCGCGTCCGCGAGCAAACCATCGACACCCTCTCCAAGGGCTTCAAACGTCGCGTCGGGGTGGCCCAGGCGATCCTCCACGACCCCAGGGTGCTGATCCTCGACGAGCCCACCGACGGCCTCGACCCGAACCAGAAGCACCAGGTCCGCGAGCTGATTCGCGGCCTCGCCCGCGAGCGCATCGTGATCATCTCCACGCACATCCTCGAAGAAGTCAGCGCGCTGTGCACCCGCGCGGTGGTCATCGCCAACGGCCGCCTGCTGGCCGACGGCACGCCCTTCGAGCTGGAGCGCCGCTCGCGCTACCACCAGGCGGTGACCCTGGTCGCCGACGGCGAGCTGGACCGCGCCGCGCTGGTCGCGCTGCCCGGCGTGGCGGGCCTGGAGGACAACCCGCTGGACGGCAGCCTGACCCTGCTGGCGCGGCCCGGCGAGGTGATCTTCCCGCAGGTCAACGCACTGATCGCCCAGCGCGGCTGGCGCATCCGCGAGCTGGACGTGGAGCGCGGTCGCCTCGACGAAGTGTTCCGCAGCCTGACCCGGGGGGAAGCGGCATGAGGCAGCTCCCGGTGATCTTCAAGCGCGAGCTGGCCAGCTATTTCGCCACGCCGCTGGCCTACGTGTTCATCGTCATCTTCCTGGTGCTGTCCGGGGTCTTCACCTTCTACCTGGGCAATTTCTACGAGCGCAACCAGGCCGACCTGACGGCCTTCTTCAACTTCCACCCGTGGCTCTACCTGTTCCTCATCCCGGCCCTGGCCATGCGCCTGTGGGCGGAGGAGCGCAAGTCCGGCTCCATCGAGCTGCTGATGACCCTGCCGATCACCCGCTTCGAGGCGGTCACCGGCAAGTTCCTCGCCGCCTGGGTGTTCGCCGGCATCGCGCTGCTGCTGACCTTCCCCATGGTGCTCACGGTCAACTACCTGGGCGACCCGGACAACGGCGCCATCCTCGCCGGCTACCTCGGCAGTTGGCTGCTGGCCGGCGCCTACCTGGCCATCGGCTCGTGCATGTCGGCGCTGGCGAAGAACCAGGTGATCGCCTTCATCCTCGCCGTGGTGATGTGCTTCGTGTTCATCGTCAGCGGCTTCCCGCTGGTACTCGACGCCTTCAACGCCTGGGCGCCGCAATGGCTGCTGGACGCGGTGGCGTCGATGAGCTTCCTGACCCGCTTCGACGCGATCAGCAAGGGCGTCATCGACCTGCGCGACCTGCTGTTCTTCGCCAGCCTGATCGTCGCCTGGCTCGCCGCCACGGCGGTGGTGGTCGACCTGAAGAAAGCCGATTGAGGACGCCCGCATGAAGAAAGTGATGTATTCCGGTGCCGGGCTGCTGGTCATCGGCCTGCTGTTCCTGGCCTTCAACCTGGTTTCCGGGCTGGCCTTCACCGGCGCGCGCCTGGACCTGACGCAGCAGAAGCTCTACACCATCTCCGACGGCACGAAGAAGGTGCTCGGCTCCATCGGCGAGCCGATCAACCTGTACTTCTTCTTCTCCGACAAGGGCAGCAAGGACCTGGTCCCGCTGCGCAACTACGCCAAGCGCGTTGAGGAACTGCTCAAGGCCTACGAGCGCGCCGCCGACGGCAAGATCCGCCTGCACATCATCGACCCGCAGCCATTTTCCGAGGAGGAAGATCGCGCCGCCGAGTTCGGCCTGCAGGCGGTGCCGCTGAGCCAGGGCGGCGACACCCTGTACTTCGGCCTGGCCGGCAGCAACGCGCTGGACGACACCCAGGCGATCCCGTTCTTCCAGCCCGACCACGAGGAACTGCTGGAGTACGACATCAGCCGCCTGGTCAACGCCCTGGCGCACCCCAAGCGGCCGGTGGTCGGCGTACTCAGCACGCTGCCGATGAACGGCGGCTTCGATATGCAGACCCAGCAGCCCGGCTCGCCCTGGATGCTGCTCGAAGAGGTGCGCCAGCAGTTCGACCTGAAGAGCCTGAAGGTGGATGTCGACACCATCCCGGCGGACGTCAGCGTGCTGCTGCTGGTGCATCCCAAACACCTGCCGCAGCCGACGCTGTACGCCATCGACCAGTTCGTCCTGCGCGGCGGCAAGCTGCTGGTCTTCGTCGACCCCTTCAGCGAGGCCGACAAGGCTTCGCCGATGGCCGCGCTGGACGGACCGGGCGACCAGGCCTCGGACCTCGAACCGTTGTTCAGGGCCTGGGGAGTGCGGCTGCTGTCGGGCAAGGTGGTCGGTGACGGCAGCTACGCCATGTCCGTGAGCCTGGGCCAGGGCCAGCCGCCGGCGCACCATCCGGCCTGGCTCAACCTCGACGCGCGGGCGCTGGACGCCAGCGACGTGGCCACCGCCGGGCTGGAGAACCTGACCCTGGCCACCGCCGGCATCCTCGAACCGCTGGCGGACGCGAAGACCCGCTTCACTCCGCTGATCCGCAGCTCGAACCTGGCGATGCCCTTCGACGCGCAGCGCTTCGCCACCCTGCGCGATCCCGGCGAACTGATGGCCCAGCTCAAGCCCACTGGCCAGCGCTACGTCCTGGCGGCGCGCATCCAGGGTCCGGCGCGCAGCGCCTTCCCCGACGGCATCGAAGGCCACAAGGACGGCCTCAAGGGCGCCGACAGCATCAACGTCATCGCGGTGGCCGACACCGACCTGCTCACCGACCGCATGTGGGTGCAGGTGCAGGAGTTCTACGGCCAGCGCGTGCCGCAACCCTGGGCCGACAACGCCAGTTTCGTGATCAACGCGCTGGACAACCTGGCCGGCTCCGATGCGCTGATCAGCGTGCGCTCGCGCGGGCGCTTCAGCCGCCCGTTCACGGTGGTGGACGACCTGCAGCGCCAGGCCGAGACGCGCTTCCGCGAGAAAGCCGACGCGCTCAAGCAGCGCCTGGCCGACACCGAGCAGAAACTCGCCGCGCTGCAGAACCAGGATCCGTCCAAGGTGCTGGAACTGACGCCCGAGCAGCAGGGCGCGGTGCAGCAGTTCATCCAGGAGCGGGTGCGCATCCGCAAGGAGCTGCGCGACGTGCAGTTCCAGCTCAACGAGGATATCGACGCCCTCGGCCGCACCCTGAAGATCATCAACATAGTCGCGGTGCCGCTGCTGCTGACCCTGGGCGTGCTCGCCCTGTGGCTGTGGCGCCGCCGGCGCCAGCTCTGAGGGGCGACCATGCAACGCAAGAGCTTGATCCTGCTGGCGCTTGTGGCCCTCGCCCTCGGCGGCCTCTACGCGCTGTTGCAGCGCCAGCCGGAGCCCGTGGCGCCGCAGGACACCCGCTACTTCCCCGGCCTGGACGCGCAGCAGGTGAGCGCGGTGACGGTGCGCCGCCCGGGCCAGCCGGAAATCCGCGTGGCGCGCCAGGGGGCGCGCTGGGTGATGCCGGCGAAGGCCGGCTACCCGGCGGCCGGGCGCCTGGTCGGCGACCTCCTGCATGAGCTGGCGCAGGCGCGCAAGGTCGAGGCCAAGACCCGCGAGCCAGGTAACCTCGCCACTCTCGGTGTGGCCGAGCAGGGCGAGGGCAGTGGCGTGCGCCTGGTCCTCGAACGTAGCGGCGGCGCGCCGCTGGAGCTGCTGGTGGGCAAGGCCGCGCCGCAGGGCGGGCGCCTGGTGCGCCAGCCCGGCGACCCGCAGGTCTGGCTGATCGACCAGGACCTGCGGCTGCCGCCGGACGAGCTGGACTGGCTGGACCGGCGGATCACCAGCATCCCCTTCGAAACCATCGCCGAGCTGTCGGTCAGCTACCCCGGCGGCGAGACGCTGACGGTGTTCCGCGAGCGGGCGGGCGAGCCCAACCTGCAGGTGCGCCAGTTGCCCAAGGGCGCGAAGCTGGCCTACGAGGCCATCGCCAACGGCATGGCCACGCCTTTCGCCCAACTGACCTTCGGCGACGCGGCGCCGCTGGACCAGGTGCAATTCCAGGGCCCGGCCAGGCTGCGGCTGAGCCTGAAGACCCTGGACGGCGGCCAGCTCGACGCGCACGTGCAGGAGCAGGGCGGGCAGAACTGGCTACTCCTCGACCGCGCCCAGGGCTTCGCCGACGGGCAGGTCCAGGCCCGTTCCGGCTGGGCCTATCGCCTGGACGCCGGCCAGTTCCAGGCGCTGGCCAGGCACCTGGCCGAACTCACCGCGAAGCGGCCGTAGGGCCGCCGCCCGGGAACCCTCCATGGTCGCGAGGCGTGCTGGCGAGGTGTCGAAATGTGGGCGAACGCACACTTTTCAGCGGCTGCTTTACCCGTTCCTTACAGGCTTCCTGCGCACCAAAATGGCCCTGGAAGCCCCGTAAAATGGCACTTTGGCCGGATTGGTCATGGCCTGCGCGGCGATGCGAAAAAGTGCTTTTCACCTGTAACTTTTGATTTATATACTCGGGAGCGCGGTCGTCATCGGGGCGTTATTCGAATTGCCTTTCCAGCGGCTCAGGCTCTGGACGGACAACGCGAACAGCGCTTCGCCTGTCGAACCGTTGCAGTCCTCATTCCCGGGGGCCACCCAAAAATAAAATCGAAAGTTGGAGAGTGTGGTAATGGCTGATCGTGAGGTCGGAACCGTCAAGTGGTTCAATGACGCCAAGGGTTATGGATTCATTCAACGCGACAGCGGTCCGGACGTTTTCGTCCACTACCGCGCCATTCGTGGCGAAGGTCACCGCTCCCTGGTCGAAGGCCAGAAAGTGGAGTTCTCGGTGATCCAGGGTCAGAAAGGCCTGCAGGCGGAAGACGTCTCCAAGGTCTGAGAACCCGTTTACGATCTGCTGCGCGTCGGCATAACTGCGTTGAAAACAGGCGAGTAATGCTCATTTAGCTAGCTAAACTGCGCTTCCTCTCCTGTTATCGCCTTGTTCTGCTCTAGCTCGCGAGATCGTAAACAGGGTCTGAGCCCCCGAAGACAAAGGCCCGTCGCGAGACGGGCCTTTGTTTTCCAGCCGGCGCCTGGCGCCCGGCTCTTCAGCAACGACGCCGCGCATCGCGCCAGCGTCGTTTTCGTGCTTCAGCCGGTTCGCCAGGTGATCTCGGCGACGCCCTCGGCGGTCACCTTCATCCAGCGGTCCGCGTCTTCCTCGCCCTGTTCCTCGCTCCAGCCGCCCGGTGCGCAGCGCACTTCCACGCCCAGCGCGGCGTTGGCCGCCCTGGCACAGGCCAGGTCGTCGTCCCAGGGGGTGGCGTCGCTGTCGATGAACAGGCTGTGCCATTTGCCCACCGCCTGTGGCAGCCAGGTCAGCGGGATCGCCCCGCGTGTGCCCTGGGCCTGGCACTTGAAGGTCTCGCCCTGACGCCGCCATTCGCTGCACGGCCCCAGCGCCTCGGCCAGCCAGGCGCCGACGGCGGCCTGGTCGGCGTCCTTCAGGTAGATCTCGATATCCGGTTGGCGCATGGCGTCCTCGTCAGGGGGTTTGGCGTTCCAGCCAATCGTAGCGTACCGCGACCGTCACCTCGAAGGGCTCGGCGAGG
This sequence comes from Pseudomonas citronellolis, assembly GCF_029335315.1. Taxonomy (GTDB): domain Bacteria; phylum Pseudomonadota; class Gammaproteobacteria; order Pseudomonadales; family Pseudomonadaceae; genus Pseudomonas; species Pseudomonas citronellolis_A. Next base: position 6,017 of record NZ_JARJLT010000059.1, on the reverse strand, counting down.
ATGCGCTCGCGGCGCTGCGGGTTGACCCGCCAGCCGTGCGGGGTCATCGCCAGCAGGGTCTCGCGGGCCTCGCGGGTGTCCAGGGCCAGGCGGTAGCTGAGGGTTTCCGTGTGGGCCAGGCGCAGTTCGCCCGGCAGGTCGGCCAGGTGCTTGTCGTCGACGTACTCGCGCACTTCGTCGTACAGGCGCTGGCGCAGTTCCAGCAGGTGGTCGCGGGCCGGGCCCAGGCGCAGCACGCCGCCGCCGACGGGCAGCAGGCGCGCGGCTTCGTTCCAGTCGATGGGGCTGAAGACGCTGGCGAGCAACTGGCAGCTGGCGTCGGCCAGCGGCACGCGGGCCATGCTGGCGACCATCCAGGTCAGTTGCGGGGCGCGGCGGCAGGCGGCCTTCACCGCCTCGCGGGAGATGTCCAGGGCGTAGCCGTCGGCGTTCGCCAGGGCTTCGGCGAGCTGGGCGGTGTAGTAGCCCTCGCCGCAGCCAATGTCGAGCCAGCGCGCCGGCGCGCGCTCGGCGGCCAGTTCGGCCAGGCGCCTGGCCAGCGGGGCGTAGTGACCAGCGCCGAGGAACTGCCGGCGGGCCTCGACCATGGCGGCGTTGTCGCCCGGGTCGCGGCTCTTCTTGTGCTGCACCGGCAGCAGGTTCAGATAGCCCTGGCGGGCGCGGTCGAAGCTGTGGCCGGCGGCGCATTTCACGCCGTTGTCGTGGCGCTCCAGCGGCGCCTGGCAGATCGGGCAGATGAGCATCTCAGTCCTTGCGCTCCGGGCGCAGCGGGCTCAGCACGTTGAGCTGCGGCAGGCTGCGCCGGCGCTGCTGCAACTGGTAGCTGCGCAGGGCGTAGCGGCGCTCGGGGGCCGGCGCCGGCGGTGGGATATCCGGTTGGGTGGCGGCCAGGCAGAAACCTTTCTTCATGTCGCTCATGCCAGCAGTCGCACCAGGGTCTGGAAGTAGATTTCGGCGAGCAGGTCGAGGTCGCTGGCCAGCACCCGCTCGTCGACCTGGTGGATGGTGGCGTTGACCGGGCCCAGCTCGACCACCTGGGTGCCCAGGGTGGCGATGAAGCGCCCGTCGGAGGTGCCGCCGGAGGTCGAGGGGGTGGTCTGGCGGCCGGTCACCGCCTGGATGCTGGCGGCCACGGCGTCGAGCAGCTCGCCCGGCTGGGTGAGGAACGGCAGCCCGGACAGCGCCCAGTCGACGTGCCAGTCCAGGCCGTGCTTGTCGAGGATGGCGGCGACGCGCTGCTGCAGGCCTTCCACGGTGGATTCGGTGGAGAAGCGGAAGTTGAACACCACCTTCAGCTCGCCCGGAATCACGTTGGTGGCGCCGGTGCCGCCGTTGATGTTGGAAATCTGGAAACTGGTCGGCGGGAAGTAGGCGTTGCCGTCGTCCCAGTGCTCGGCGGCCAGTTCGGCCAGGGCCGCGGCGGCCAGGTGGATGGGGTTCTTCGCCAGGTGCGGGTAGGCCACGTGGCCCTGCTTGCCGCGCACCGTCAGGGTGGCGCCGAGGGAGCCGCGGCGGCCGTTCTTGACCACGTCACCGACCAGCGTGGTGCTCGACGGCTCGCCGACGATGCACCAGTCCAGGCGTTCGTTGCGCTCGCGCAGGCGTTCGACCACCGCCTTGGTGCCGTGGTGGGCCGGGCCTTCCTCGTCGCTGGTGATCAGGTAGGCGATGCTGCCGCGGTGCTCCGGGTGCTCGGCGACGAAGCGCTCGGTGGCGACGATCATCGCCGCCAGGCTGCCCTTCATGTCCGCCGCGCCGCGGCCGCAGAGCATGCCGTCGGCGTCGATCAGGGCGTCGAACGGCTGGTGCTGCCAGGCCTGCTCGGGGCCGGTGGGAACCACGTCGGTGTGCCCGGCGAAGCACAGCACCGGGCCTGCGCCGCCGTCACGGCCGGCGCGGCGGGCCCAGAAGTTGTCCACGTCCTCGATGCGCATCGGCTCCAGGTCGAAGCCGCAGGCGGCCAGGCGCTGCATCATCAGCTGCTGGCAGTCGGCATCGACGGGGGTGACGGAGGGCCGGCGGATCAGATCGCAGGCGAGGGCCAGGGTCGGCGACAGGGACATGGGCAAGGCATCCAGGGTGCAACGGAAAAGTCGCACATCTTAAAGCAAAAGCGCGGGGCCGGCGCGTCGTCTGGTCGCAGCGGCATCCACAGCTGGACGTGGGGGATGGCATGCCCTCGTGCCATCGCGGACGGAGTCCGCTCCTACGACGCAGCCGCCCCGAGCCCACCTGTAGGAGCGGGCCCTGCCCGCGATTTCGCGCGCAGGGTGCGCTCCTACGAGGAGAGCCCGGTTCAGCCCACCTGCTCGGAACCGCTCAGCACCTCTTCCTCGCGCGGCCTGGGCAGCGAGGAGAGCAGGGCCATGATCAGCGCGGCCAGGTACGGCAGCGACTGCACCAGCAGCATCACCACCCAGATCATCAGGTCCGGGCTGGGCACGCCCTGCACCAGCACGATGCCGGCCGCCGCGCCCCACAGCAGGAGCATCACGAACAGCTCCTCGCGGGCCTCCGCCAGGGCCACCAGCAGGCCGTGGCTGGAACGCATCTTCGGCGTGCGGAAGAACGGGATGGAGCGGGTGACGAAGCCGTACAGCACCGCCTTGGCGATGGTGTGCGACAGCGACAGCCCGGCCAGCGCGGCGAACAGCGCGTCGCGCAGGTTCACGCCCACGGTGCGGCGGTAGAGGAAGAGGATCTTGCCGACCTTGAAGGCGAACAGCGTCAGCGGCAGGATCGCGAAGATCAGCAGCGGCGGGTCGACGCGCTTGGGCACGATGATCATCGCCGCCGACCAGAGCAGCGCGCCGACGGTGAAGAAGATGTTCATGCCGTCGGCGATCCACGGCAGCCAGCCGGCGACGAAGTGGTAGCGCTGGCCGCCGGTCAGCTTGCTGCCGTCCGGGCCGCGCCCGCGCAGCAGGGCGTCGGTGTGGCGCTTCATGATCTGGATCGCGCCGTAGGCCCAGCGGAAGCGCTGCTTCTTGAAGTCGATGAAGGTGTCGGGCATCAGGCCCTTGCCGTAGCTGCGCTCGAAGTAGGCCGCCGAGAGGCCGCGCTCGAACACCCGCAGGCCCAGCTCGGCGTCCTCGGTGATGCACCATTCGGCCCACTTCAGCTCATCCAGCACCTGACGCCGGACCATGGTCATGGTGCCGTGCTCGATGATCGCGTCGCGGTCGTTGCGGGTCACCATGCCGATGTGGAAGAAGCCCTTGTACTCGGCGTAGCAGAGGCGCTTGAAGGTGCTCTCGTGCTGGTCGCGGTAGTCCTGCGGCGACTGCACCACGGCGATCTGCGGGTCGGCGAAGTGCGGCACCATGTGCTTGAGCCAGTCCGGCTCGACGCAGTAGTCCGAGTCGATCACCGCGATCACTTCGGCGTCGGGGGCGACGAACTGCAGCGCGTAGTTCAGCGCGCCGCCCTTGAAGCCCGCCAGCGGCGCGACGTGGAAGAAGCGGAAGCGCGGGCCGAGCAGCTCGCAATGGGCCTGCACCGGCTCCCACACGGCCGGGTCCTTGGTGTTGTTGTCGATCACCAGGACTTCGAAGTCCGGGTAGTCGAGCTTGGCCAGGGCGTTGAGGGTTTCCTTGAGCATCTCCGGCGGCTCGTTGTAGCAGGGCACGTGCACGGAGACCTTGGGCCGGTAGGCGTCGGCGGCGGTGATCGGCAGGAACAGGCGGCGCCGCTTGCGCGTCCACACCGCCTCGGCCAGCTCGTGGGCCTCGGTGAACAGCACTATCACCACGCCCAGCGCGCCAATGCCCAGCAGCGCGCCGACGGTGATGCTGAACCAGGTGCTGTACTGCTGGGTGTAGTCGTAGCCGATCCACACCAGGATCGAGGCGCAGACGAACGAGACCACCGCGAGGAAGGTCCGCCCGCGCTGGCGCAGCGAACTGCCGTCGATCAGCAGCAGGGTGAAGGTGAGCAGCGCCAGGACCACCGAGGCGATGGCCAGCACGCGCCACGCCGGGATCGCCACCACCGGGCCCTGGAAGTTGAACTTCGCCTGGCGCGCGGCGTTGAACACGCCCCAGTAGGCGCCCACCGAGCCTTCGTCGGTGTATTTCCACGGCTGGTCGAAGGCTTCCACGACGAAATAGTTGTAGCCCTTCTTGTTCAGCGCGTTGGTCAGTTCGCGCAGGTAGATGGCCTGGTCCGCCTGGGTGGCGGTGGCGCCGCCGCGCATGCGGCCGTTGCTCGGCCAGCCGACTTCGGCCAGCAGCAGCGGTTTCTTCGGGAATTTCAGGCGCAGGTCGCGGGCGCGGTCGAGGACGAACTGCACCGAGTCCTGCATCGGCACGAACTCCCAGTAGGGCAGGACGTGGGCGGCGATCAGGTCGACGTGCTTGGCCAGCTCCGGGTATTTCTCATAGATGTGCCACTGCTCGGCGGTGGTCACCGGTACCTTGACCGCCGCACGGACGCGGTCGAGGTAGCCGATCAGCTGGTCCTTGGTGACCTCGCGGCGGAACAGTGCCTCGTTGCCGACGATCACCCGCACCACGCTGCGCGAGCGGTTGGCGATCTCGATGCCACGGGCGATCTCCGCCTCGTTCTCGGCCTCGTCGGCGCTGATCCAGATGCCCAGGCTGACGCGCATCCCGTATTCCTCGGCGAGGAAGGGGATGTCCGAGAGGCTGCCCTTGGTCGAATAGGTGCGGATGTTCTCGGTCATCCGCGAGACCAGCTCCAGGTCCGAGCGGATTTCCTCGTCGCTGGGGAAGCGGCCGCTCTGCGGGCTCTGGTCGAGGCGGAAGGGCGAGAAGGAGAAGCCGGAAATGCTTTCCGGCCAGTCCGGCGCGCTCACCGGGCGGTTGTACAGGGCCCAGACCCCGGTGAGCAGGGCGGCCAGGGCGACCAGGACCACCAGGTTGAGGCCGAATTTGCGTGATGGCATGGAGCGATCGGGTTCCTGTCGGTGTGTCGGGGCCGGAACGGGTCGGCGCGCATCCTACCCCGCACCCCCCCGGGTGTATAGCTCCCGTCCGGCGCCGGGGCGGGCCTAGACTGTGCGAAAGACCCGGCGGCGGTGTTGCCGGGCGTCAATTGCGGCGGCCGGGGCGGCGGCGTTCCTATAGAATGCCGGGCGTTTTTTGCGGAGACACTGTGATGGTAGTGGACGATCAGCGTTTCGGCGGCATCGCCCGCCTGTACGGCAGCCAGGGCCTGGAGCGCCTGGCCGCGGCCCACGTGGCGGTGGTCGGCATCGGCGGCGTCGGTTCCTGGGCGGCCGAGGCGCTGGCGCGCAGCGGCGTCGGCGAAATCTCGCTGTTCGACCTCGATGACGTCTGCGTGACCAACACCAACCGCCAGGTCCACGCGCTGGACGGTGCCGTGGGCAAGCCCAAGGTCGAGGTCATGGCCGCGCGTATCCACGCCATCAATCCGGCGTGCAGGGTCCACGCGGTGGCCGACTTCGTCACCCGCGAGACCATGGCCGAGTACATCACCACGGACCTGGACTTCGTCATCGACTGCATCGACAGCGTGCCGGCCAAGGCCGCGCTGATCGCCTGGTGCAAGCGCCGCAAGATCCAGGTGGTCACCACCGGCGGCGCCGGCGGCCAGGTCGACCCGACGCAGATCCAGGTGGCCGACCTGAACAAGACCTTCAACGACCCGCTGGCGGCCAAGGTCCGCTCGTTGCTGCGCCGCGACTACAACTTCTCGCGCACGCCGGGACGCACCTACAGTGTGCCCTGCGTGTTCTCCACCGAGCAGCTGCGCTATCCCAAGCCGGACGGCAGCGTCTGCCAGGCCAAGGGTTTCGTCGGCGAGGGGGTGAAGCTGGACTGCGCCGGTGGTTTCGGGGCGGTGATGATGGTCACCGCCAGCTTCGGCATGGCCGCGGCGGCCCGGGCTGTGGATAAGTTGGTGGCCGGCGCGCGTCGCCCCTCCGAGCGAGCCTCGGCGTAGGGCGTATAACCGTTCGCGGTTATCCGCCGATACACCTTCCTTGCCGGCAACGCCGTGGCCAAGGCCAGACGGCGTATAACCCGGAGGGTTAT
>NZ_JARJLT010000058.1 GCF_029335315.1 Pseudomonas citronellolis | reverse complement strand
AAATGCTGGGGCTGGTCAGCTGCGCAGGTGTTCCAGCGGCAGCTCGGTGCTGGCCATGATGTTGCGCAGCACGAAGCTCGAGCGCACGCTGGTCACGCCCTCGATGCGGGTCAGGGTACCGAGCAGGAAATGCTGGTAGTGCTCCATGTCCGGCACCATCACCTTGAGCTGGTAGTCGGCGTCCATCCCGGTGACCAGGCTGCACTCCAGCACTTCCGGGCACTTGGCGATGATCGACTGGAAGTGCTCGAAGCGCTCCGGGGTGTGCCTGTCCATGCCGATCAGGACGAAGGCGGTGAGGCTCAGGCCGAGCTTCTTGCTATCCAGCAGGGCCACCTGGCGCAGGATGTAGCCGTCGTCTTCCAGTTGCTTGACCCGCCGCGAGCAGGGCGAGGGCGACAGGCCTATGCGCTCGGCCAGTTCCTGGTTGGAGATGCGCGCGTCGCGCTGCAATTCGGCGAGGATGCGCAGGTCGTATCGGTCCAGTTTGTTCATCTTGCCCTCGAAAATATCCTTGATTGCTAGTTCTTATACATTTTTAGTGGATTATTGCGCAATCGATACTCTGGTGAGCAATCTTCGCAATCCCTTGTCGCCGCCGCCCCCGTAAGATGGCTCCAGAAATCACGGCCCGGACATAAACGTCCACGGCGATCCGCCCAATCAGGCGCATCGCGGCCTGCCGACCCAACCGGGTCGCCCAGGCCCCCGGGCTACGCACCACCCAGAAGGTGGCGCGAGGTGAGCCGGCGCCAGAAGCGACGAGCCAGGACGAGTTTCCCGAAGGGAGGTCTGCGACCTCCCTTTTTTCTTGCCCGCGATTCGGCCGCCAACCTTTACTCTGACTTTACTCAGACCCCCGCGATGCGCTGTCCACGATGTTGTCTACCCGATATGCGAATAGTCGAATCCGGCCGGCAGGCCGCTGCGAGGCAAACATGAAGTCGGGCATCTGGCGTCTGGCATCCGTTGGGCTGTTGTCACTGGCGATCGCCGGTCAGTCCCTTGCCGAAGGGCAGGGCGGCGATCACGGCTCACAAGGTGGCCGGGGCGGCAATGGTGGCGGCCAGTGGCAAGGCCACCAGCAAGGCGGCTCGGGCGGTCAGGGGCAAGCGCGCCCGCAAGGCGGCCAGGCGCAAGGTCGCCCGCAAGGCAACCCCGGCGGCCAGTGGCAGGGGCGCCCGCAAGGTAACCAGGGTGGCCAGTGGCAGGGCCACTCGCAAGGCGGCCAGGGCGGCCAGTGGCAGGGTCGCCCGCAGGGCAGCCAGGAGTCCCAGGCGCAGGGTCGCCCGCAAGGCAACCCAGGTGGCCAGTGGCAGGGCCGTCCGCAGGGCAATCAGGGTGGCCAGTGGCAAGGCCGGCCCCAGGGCAATCAGGGCGGCCAGTGGCAGGGCCGCCCGCAAGGCAACCAGGGCAGTCAATGGCAGAGCCGTCCCACTGCCGACCGCGACGATCATGGCAACGACTCTCGGCCGGGTGGCTGGACCACGCAGTGGTCGAGCCCCAACTTCAACAACGGCAACAACAGTCATGGCTCGGACCGTCGCCCCGGTGACTGGACCACCCAGTGGCCGGCCCCCAGCCACGGTGATGGGGAACGGCCCAACGGCGGACGTCCCTCCGGCGGGAACGCCTGGCAGGGCCGCCCACCGGCGCAGGGCAACGATTGGCATGGGCGCCCGTCGGGCGGCAACTGGGGACCGAAACCCTCGTACTGGCGCCCCGGCTACGAGACCGACCACATGCCTTCCGGCTATCGCCGGGTGCCGTGGCGCGGCGACGACTACTTCTTCAGCGACGGCTACTGGTATCGCCCGCATGGCTCGCGCTATGTGGTGGTGACGCCGCCCTATGGCATGCGGGTCGGCTACTTGCCGTCGTTCGCCGAGCAGGTATGGATCGGCAGCATGCTGTACTTCCTCGCCGCCGGTACCTACTACCTGTTCGATACCGGTTCGCAGAGCTACGAGGTGGTGCCGCCGCCGCAGCCGGTGCAGACCGTCGCGCCGATGACCAACCCCTACGACGTGATCGCCTATCCGGCCTACGGGCAGAGCCCGCAGCAGCAGGCCCAGGATCACTACCAATGCCACACCTGGGCGGTGGGGCAGAGTGGCTTCGACCCGTCGCTGGCCGGCTACGCGCCGCCACAGCAGGCGGTGGACGCCTATCGCGGGGCGCTGGCGAGCTGCATGCAGGGGCGCGGCTACAGCGTCAACTGATGGTCTCGTGGCCCACCACTTCCAGTGGGTCCGCGTGTACCAGCACCTCGGCGCGGGGATATTCCGCGCGGATCGCCAGCACCGCCTGGTCGCACAGCGTGTGGGCCTGGGACAGGCGCATCTCGCCGGGCAGCTCCAGGTGCAGCTGGACGAACCAGCGATCGCCGGAAATCCGCGTGCGCAAGTCGTGGGCGCCGGCCACGCCGGGCACCTGGCGGACCAGTTCGAGCATGCGCTCGCTGACGTCGGGCGGCAGTTCTTCGTCCATCAACACCGAGAGCGACTCGCGGGCGATGTTCACCGCGCTCCAGAGGATGTACGCGGCAATGCCCAGGCCGAAGATCGCGTCTGCGTGCGGGAAGCCGTAGCGCGCCAGCAACAGGGCGACCAGGATGCTGGTGTTGAGCAGCAGGTCGGAGCGGTAGTGCAGCGAGTCGGCCTGCACCGCCAGCGAGCCGGTACGCTTGATGACATGCCGCTGCAGGCCGAGCAGCGCGGCGGTCAGGGCCAGCGACAGGAGCATCACCAGGATGCCCCAGCCAGTGGCTTCCAGCGGCTCTGGGTGCTGCAGACGATCCAGCGCCTGGGTGCCGATGAGCACCGCGCTGACCGAGATGAACAGTGCCTGGCCCATGCCCGAAAGCGACTCCGCCTTGCCGTGCCCGTAGCGGTGGTCGTCATCGGCCGGGCGCAGCGCGTAGCGCACCGCCAGCAGGTTGAGCAGCGAGGCGGCGCCATCGAGCAGCGAGTCGGTGAGGCCGGCGAGCAGGCTCACCGAACCGCTGTACCACCAGGCCAGGGCCTTGGCCACCGCCAGGGTGACGGCCACCGCCAGGGATGCGCTGGTGGCCAGGTGCAGCAGGCGGGCGCGGTTCTTGTCCAAGCTCAGCGGGTGTCCTGGCGTTGTGGCAGGAAGTAGATGTAGTCGAGCAGTGGCGCCGGCTGGCCGAGGGCGGTGAGCGCCGCGCTCATCTGCCCGCGGTGGTGGGTGCCGTGGTTGACCAGGTGCTGGACGATGTCCGCGAGGCTCTGCCGATGTTCCTGGCCGGCCATGTTGCGGTATTCCAGCAGCTTGCCCAGGTCGCGTTCGTCCTGCCGCGCCAACCACTGCTTCCAGCCGTCCAGGCCGTCGCGCAGGAAGGCGCCCAGGGTGGCGCGGTCGGGTGCGGCCTCGGTGTCCAGGCGGGTGAACTGCCAGGGCCGGCCCTCGACGCGGTCGAGCCAGATGCGGTCGACCACCGCGAGGTGGTTGAGGGTGCCGTGCAGGCTGCCGAAGAACAGCCCGCGCGGTTCGCGGTACGCGGCCTCGTCCAGGGGCGCGAGGGCTTCGAGAATGCGCTCGTGGGCCCAGAGGTGGTAGTCGAGGAGTTTTTCCAGGTGGCGCCCCAGTGCCGCGTGCATGTCAGCCCTCCAGATGCAGTCCGAGGCTGGCCAGTTGCTGCGGATTGCCTGTGCGCTGGATCAGACGGGGGTCGTCCAGCGGCAGGGCGCGGCCAGTCTCGCGTTCGATGATCGCCTTGAGTTTAGCCTTATCCACCTGGCCGTCGGCGCCGACCGCCTCGTGCAGCTTTTCCGGGGCGACCGAGTATTTCGCGTCCGGCAGGTAGATGGCTCCGGTGGCGAAGTCTACGCCGAAGGCGATCAGTCCCGGGATGATGTAGAACAATAGGCCGATGGCGTCGAACACGGCGATCGCCGGGTCGATGCGGCCGTCGATCTGGCCACGGCGTTCGGGGTAGAACAGGGTGCCGCAAGCGGCCAGCTGGCTGAGCAGGGCGGCGCTGAGAACCGCGCAGGAAACTCGGGTGGCGAGACGCATGTAGGACCTCCTGGTGGATGCTGCCGGCAACTATATCAACGCGCTGCCGGGCGCTCTATCGGTAGCCGTTGCTACCTCTGGCTAGGACTGCGGCAGGTGCGCGACGGTTCGCCGTTATAATCGCAGGTTTGTCATTGCCGTCTGCTTAAGGGTGGATGAAATATAGCCATGAATGCCCTTCCCATCGACGCCGTCCTGCCGGCCCTGCGCCAGGCCCTCGCCGCTCGCCATGAGGCCGTGCTGGAAGCACCGCCCGGCGCCGGCAAGACCACCCGGGTGCCGCTGGCGCTGCTCACCGAACCCTGGTTGGCCGGGCAGGCCATCCTCATGCTCGAGCCGCGCCGCCTGGCCGCTCGCGCCGCCGCCGAGCGCCTGGCCGCCGAGCTGGGCGAGAAGGTCGGCGAGACCGTCGGCTACCGCATCCGCCTGGACAGCAAGGTGGGGCCGAAGACCCGTATCGAGGTGGTCACCGAGGGCATCCTTACCCGCCGCCTGCAGGACGACCCGGCGCTGGACGGCGTGGGTCTGGTGATCTTCGACGAATTCCACGAGCGCAGCCTGGACGCCGACCTGGCGCTGGCGCTGACCCTCAATGGTCGCGAGCTGCTGCGCGACACGCCGCTGAAGGTGCTGGTGATGTCCGCCACCCTTGAGGGCGAGCGCCTGGCCGCGCTGCTCGACGAGGCGCCGGTGGTGCGCAGCGAGGGGCGCATGTTCCCGGTGGACCTGCGCTGGGGCCGGCCCTGGCAGGCCGGCGAGTTCGTCGAGTCGCGGGTGGTGCAGACCGTGCTCCAGGCGCTGGCCGATGAGCCCGGCAGCCTGCTGGTGTTCCTGCCGGGCCAGGCCGAGATCCGCCGTGTCGCCGAGCAGCTCGGCGAGGCCCTGGCCGGGCGCGACGAGGTGCTGCTCTGCCCGCTGCACGGCGAGCTGGAGCTGTCGGCCCAGCGCGCGGCCATCGAGCCGGCCCCGGTGGGCAAGCGCAAGGTGGTGCTGGCTACCAACATCGCCGAGACCAGCCTGACCATCGACGGCGTGCGCGTGGTGGTGGACGCCGGCCTGGCGCGGGTGCCGCGCTTCGATCCGGGCAGCGGCATGACCCGCCTGGAGACCCAGCGCATTTCCCGCGCCTCGGCCACCCAGCGCGCCGGCCGCGCCGGGCGCCTGGAGCCGGGCGTGTGCTACCGGCTGTGGTCGGAGGCCCAGCATGAACAGCTGCCGGCCTACGGCACGGCGGAAATTCTCCAGGCCGACCTCGCCGGCCTGGCCCTGCAACTGGGGCGCTGGGGCGTGGCGCCGGACGAGCTGGTCTGGCTCGACGCGCCGCCCGCCGCCGCCTACGCCCAGGCCCGCGAGCTGCTCGGAAGCCTCGGCGCACTCAATGCCAGTGGCGCCCTCAACGGCCACGGCCAGGCCATGGCCGAGCTGCCCGCGCACCCACGCATCGCCCACCTGCTGCTGCGTGGCCAGGCGCTGGGCCTGGGTGGCCTGGCTTGCGACGTCGCCGCCTTGCTGGGCGAGCGCGACATCCTGCGCGGCGCCGGTGCCGACCTGCACGAGCGCATCACCCTGCTGGCCGGCGAATCGAGTTCGGCGCGCGCCAGCCGTGGCCAGGTGCAACGGGTGCGGCAGCTGGCCCGGCAGTTCCGCGGTTACCTGCGCGGCAAGGCGCAGGAACCGGTGGCCGACCCCGAGCACCCACGTTGGCTGGGCGGCCTGCTGGCCTTCGCCTACCCCGACCGCGTGGCGCGCCAGCGTCGCGACGGTGGCGGCGAATACCGTCTGGCCAACGGCCGCGCCGCGCAGTTCGGCGAGCCGGACGCGCTGATGAAGGAGCCCTGGCTGGTGGTCGCCGACCTCGGCAGCCGCCAGGGCCAGCGCGAGGAGCGCATCTACCTGGCGGCGGCGCTGGAGCCGGCGCTGTTCGAGTCGATCCTCGCCGAGCAGGTCAGCGTCCACGACGAGCTGGACTGGGACGAACGCGAAGGCGTGCTGCGCGCCGAGCGCCAGCGCAAGGTCGGCGAGTTGGTGCTGGCCCGCGAGGCGCTGCCGAAACTCGACGAGGAAGCCCGCTCGCGCGCGCTGCTCGGTCTGGTGCGGCGCAAGGGCTTGGAGCTGCTGTCGTGGACCCCGGAGCTGCGCCAGTGGCAGGCGCGGGTCGGCCTGCTGCGTCGGCTGGATCTGGAAAACAAGGGCGAGAGCGAGTGGCCGGACGTCACCGACGCCGCGCTATCGGCCTCGCTGGAGGACTGGCTGCTGCCCTACCTGGGCAAGGTCTCGCGACTGTCGCACTTCGCCAACCTGGAGCTGGCCGGCATCCTCCACGCGGTGCTGCCCTGGCCGTTGCCGCAGCGCCTGGACGAGCTGGCGCCGCGCACGCTGCAGGTGCCGTCCGGCTCCTGCATCCGTCTGGACTACACCGAGTCGCCGCCGGTGCTGGCGGTGCGCCTGCAGGAGCTGTTCGGCCTGGCCGACACCCCGCGCATCGCCGGCGGCCGCCTGGCGGTGAAGCTGCACCTGCTGTCGCCGGCGCAGCGCCCGGTGCAGGTGACCCAGGACCTGGCCAACTTCTGGCGCAGCACCTACGCCGAGGTGAAGAAGGACCTCAAGGGGCGCTACCCGAAGCACTACTGGCCGGACGACCCGCTGATCGCCGAGCCCACCGCGCGGGCCAAGCCGCGCAAGACCTGAACGCGCCCCGTGGCAAGCGCGACGGGGTGGTTTCGAGGCTTTTCGAGCGCTCTCGGACGCAGCATTCCGGCGGCCGCCTCGTCTACAATAGGCACAAATCGCCGCGAGCCCCCCATGTCCGAAACCGACAGCCATGCGTTGCAAGACCTGCCGCTGGAGCAGCTGATCGCCTGTCACGAATGCGACCTGCTGATGCGCCGCGAGCCGGTGCCCACGGGCAATCGCTCGGTCTGCCCGCGTTGCGGCTACGAGCTGGAGATCCATCGTCCGCACATGGTGCGTCGGGCCCTGGCGCTGGTACTCACAGCGCTGTTCCTGTACATCCCGGCCAACTTCCTGCCGATCATGAAGATCAACATCCTCGGCCAGACCGGTGTCGACACCGTCTGGAGCGGGGTGCAGGGGCTGTACAACTCGGACATGGAAGGCGTCGGCATCGTGGTGTTCCTGTGCAGCATGGTGATTCCGCTGGCCAAGCTGCTGTGCCAGCTGTTCGTCCTCTGCAGCCTGCGTTTCAATGTGGGGCGCCAGCAGGGCATGCACCTGCTGCGCTGGTACCAGCACCTGCGCGAGTGGGGCATGCTCGAGGTCTACCTGATGGGCACCCTGGTGGCCATCGTCAAGCTGATCGACATGGCCGAGCTGCACGTGGGGCTGGGCATGGCCTGCTTCATCGGCCTGCTGTTGAGCCAGGTGTGGCTGGAGGTGACCATGTCGCGTCACCAGGTGTGGGAAGAACTGGCCGAGGAGTACGACGATGAGGGCCATTGACGCCGGCATCCTGACCTGCGGCGAATGCCACCAGCTCAACCGCGCCAGCGGCGACCAGCCGCAGCGTTGCACGCGCTGCGGCGCCGGGCTGCACGCGCGGCGGCCAAACAGCATCGTGCGCACCTGGGCGCTGCTGCTCACCGCGGCGATCCTCTACATCCCGGCCAACCTGCTGCCGATCATGACCGTCAACTTCCTCGGCAGCGGTACCCCCGCGACCATCATGGAAGGGGTGGTCGAACTGATCCACGCGGACATGATCCCGGTGGCCGCGGTGGTGTTCATCGCCAGCATCCTGGTGCCGACCTTCAAGCTGGTCGGCATCGCCCTGCTGCTGTATTCGGTGCAGCGCCACCAGCCGCTGTCGGCGCGGCAGCGCATCCTGATGTACCGCTTCATCGAGTGGATTGGGCGCTGGTCGATGCTCGACATCTTCGTCATCGCCATCCTCGTGACCCTGGTGAATTTCGGCAACCTGGCCAGCATCGAGGCCGACCTCGGCGCGGCCGCCTTCGCCAGCGTGGTGGTGCTGACCATGCTGGCCGCAGTGACCTTCGATCCCAGGCTGATCTGGGATAACACGGACGCGGAAAACGACGATGAGTGAACTCCCCACCCCGAAGCTGCGCAAGACCACCAACTGGTCGGCGATCTGGATTCTGCCGCTGATCGCCCTGGCGATCGGTGCCTGGCTGGCCTGGCGTGCCTACGACCAGGCGGGGGTGATGGTCAACGTCCAGTTCGAGACCGGCGACGGCATCCAGGCGAACAAGACCGAGGTGATCTTCAAGGGCATCGCCGTCGGCAAGGTGGTCGACATGCACGTGAACAAGCCGACCCTGGGCGTCACCGCGACCGTGGAAATGCGCAAGGAAGCCATCGAGTACCTGAGCAAGCAGACGCGCTTCTGGCTGGTCAAACCGCGGGTTTCCCTGGCCGGGGTGACCGGGCTGGAGACCCTGGTGTCGGGCAACTACATCGCCATCGACCCGGTGAAGGGCGAGCTGCATCACGACTTCGTCGCGCTCAAGGAACCGCCGCCGCTGTCCGACAGCCTGCCGGGCCTGCACCTGACGCTGAAGGCCGAGCGCCTCGGCTCGCTGGAGCAGGGCAGCCCGATCTATTACCGGCAGATCCAGGTCGGCCAGGTGAAGAGCTACCGGCTGGCCGAGGACCAGAAGACCATCGAAGTGAAGGTCCACATCGAGCCGGCCTACGCCAACCTGGTGCGCAAGCACACGCGCTTCTGGAACGCCAGCGGCATCACCCTGTCCGGCGGCCTGAGCGGCCTGAAGCTGCGCACCGAGTCGCTGGCCAGCATCGCCGCCGGCGGCATCGCCTTCGCCACGCCGGAGAGCTACGCCGACAGCCCGCCCACCGACCCGAGCAAGCCGTTCCGCCTCTACGAGGACTACGACGCCGCCCAGGCCGGCCTCGCCGTGCACCTGAAGGTCAGCGACGTCAGCGGCCTCAGCGCCGGCGACACGCCGGTGATGTACAACGGCGTGCAGGTGGGCACGGTGAAGACCATCGACATGGACAAGGACTTCAACGGCGCCACCGCGACCCTGTCGATGGACCCGCGCACCGAGGAGTTCCTCAACAGCGGCACCGAATTCTGGATGGTCAAGCCGAGCATCTCGCTGGCCGGGATCACCGGGCTCGAGGCGCTGGTGAAGGGCAACTACATCGCCGTGCGCTTCACCAAGGAGGGTGAGCCGAGCCGCGATTTCAGCATCCGGCCGAAGGCGCCGCCGCTGAACCTGGACTCCCCCGGCATGCACCTGGTGCTGACCAGCGACCGCCTTGGCTCCCTGGATATCGGCACGCCGATCCTCTACCGGCAGATGAAGGTCGGTACCGTGCAGAGCTACCAGCTGTCGCGGGACCGCCAACGGGTGGTGGTCGGCGTGCACATCGAGCCGGAATTCGCCAACCTGGTGAACACCTCCACGCGCTTCTGGAACGTCAGCGGCGTGACCCTGAGCGGTGATCTCAATGGCATCAAGTTCAAGAGCGAGTCGCTGCAGACCCTGATCAGCGGCGGCATCGCCTTCGACACCCCGGACCCGAAGGCCGCGCCCATCACCAAGGTGCGCCGCTTTGCGCTCTTCGACAGCGAGGAGGACGCCCACGCCAAGGGCCAGCTCATCGAGCTGCGCGCCGACAGCGCCGACGGCCTGCGCGAAGGCACGGTGCTGCGCTATCGCGGCCTGGACGTGGGCCGCGTCGAGCAGGTCGACCTCAGCCGCGACCTCGGCGGCGTGGTGCTCAAGGCGCGCCTGACCCGCGCCCAGGACAGCATCGCCCGCGCGGGCAGCCGCTTCTGGGTGGTATCGGCGCAGATCGGCCTGGGCGGCGCGGAGAACCTCGGCACCCTGGTCAGCGGCCCCTACATCGAAGTCCTGCCGTCGGCCGCCCAGGGCCAGGCGCAGACCCGCTTCAACCTGCTGGCGCAGGAGCCCAACCGCCTGCTCGACGCCGATGGCCTGCGCCTGACCCTGAGCGCCCCGCGGCGCGGGTCGCTGAAGCCCGGCGTGCCGGTGACCTACCGCGAAGTGCAGGTGGGCAAGGTGACCTCGTTCGAGCTGGGCGAGCAGGGCGACCGGGTGCTCATCCACATCCTCGTCGAGCCGCGCTACGCACCCTTGGTGCGCACCGGCAGCCGCTTCTGGAACACCAGCGGCGTCGGCGTGGACGCCGGCCTGTTCAAGGGTGTGAAGGTGCGTACCGAGTCGTTCGAGACCATCCTCGCCGGCGGCGTCGCCTTCGCCACCCCGGACAACGCCCAGATGGGCGCCGCGGCCCGGCCGGGGCAGACCTTCGCGCTGTTCGACGAGTACCAGGACGAGTGGCTGCAGTGGGCGCCGAAGATTCCGTTGGGCAAGGCGGTGGGAGAGTAGGGCGTATAACCGTTCGCGGTTATACGCCGCTTATCCGAGGCCAAGCGCCCCGCCGGGAGATCGGCGGGGCGTTTTTGCTTGGGCTGTTTCGGGGCTTTTGATTTTCGTAGGAGCGAGCTTGCTCGCTCCTACGAAAAGCGCTTCCGCCTTCAGCGCCCGCTGCGCGCCGCGCGAGTGGTCAGCAGATACACCGGCACCCCGGAGATCAGAATCAGCAGCGCCGCGTAGGGCGCAGCGGCCGCGTACTCCAGCGTCGAGGTGTGCACCCAGACGGCGGTGGCCAGGGTGCTCAGGCCGGTGGGGCCGAGCACCAGGGTGGCGGTCAGCTCCTTCATGCTGTCGAGGAACACCAGCACGAAGCCCGCGCCAATGGCCGGCGAGATGATCGGCAGGGTGATCCGCAGGAAGGCGCGCAGCGGCGTCTGGCCGAGGGTGCGGGCGGCCTCTTCGAGCTGCGGCGAGGCCTTTTCCAGGGCCACGCGGATCGGCGCCTGGGCCAGCGGCAGGAACAGCAGCGCGTAGGCGATCAGCAGCAGGGCGCTGGTCTGGTACAGGTCCGGCACGTAGTGCAGGGCGAAGTACACCAGCGACAGGGCGATCACCAGCCCCGGTAGGGCCTGCAGCAGGTACGGCAGGCGTTGCGCCCAGCGCGCCAGCGGGCCGGGGTAGCGCACCACCAGGATGCTCACCGGCAGCGCCAGCAGGCAGCCGAGCAGGGCGCCGCCGAAGGACAGCGACAGCGACGACAGCAGCGCCTGGCCGATCTCCAGCAGCGGGAAGGCCGCCGAGGTGCCGGTGAGCAGCCAGTAACCGAGCATCGCCATGGGGATGCCAGTGCCGACCACCACCAGCGCCGCCAGCAGCAGTTGCAGCGGCCATTTCCAGGCGTGCAGGCGAACCCTTTCGGCCTGTCGCGCGCTGCCCTGGCCGGTGCGCACCAGGCGGCCGCGGCCGCGCATGCGCAGTTCCATCCATAGCAGCAGGAAGCACAGCGCCAGCAGCACCGAGGAGAGCATGGCCGCCGTGGCGTTGCTGAACTCCAGTTCGAACTCCTGGTAGATCGCCGTGGTGAAGGTCTGGAAACGCAGGATCGACAGCGCGCCGAACTCCACCAGCATGTGCAGCGCCACCAGCAGGCTGGTGGCGGCCAGGGTCGGGCGCAGCAGCGGCAGGGTCACCCGCCAGAACACCTGGCGGCGTGACAGGCCGAGCATGCGCGCGCTCTCTTCCAGGGCCGGGTCGAGGTTGCGCAGGGTCGCCGCCAGCGGCAGGTAGACCAGCGGGTACTTGGACATCGCCATCACCAGCACGGCGCCGCCCAGGCCTTCATAGAGCGGGCTCAGCGACACCCAGGTGAAGCTGCTGACGAACGACGGAATGGCGAACGGCAGGCACAGCAGCACGTTCCAGTAGCGCCGCCCGGGCAGGTCGCTGCGCTCCACCAGCCAGGCGCAACCCAGGCCGAGCAGGGCGCTGGCCAGGGTGACCAGCACCAGCAGCTTGAGGGTGTTGCCGAACAGGCGGAACACGTAGGGCCGCCAGAGCAGCTCCCAGGCGCTGTGCCAGCCGGAGTCCCAGGCCTTGGCGGCGACGTAGAACAGCGGCAGCGCCGCCAGCAGGGCGAGCAGGATGACCGGCGGCAGCAACCACAGTGGCGCCTTGCGCCCGTGGCCGCCGCGGGCCTGGGCCACGGGCGAGGCGGCGAGCATCAGTTCAGGCCGACGTCGCGTTCGAGGTCCAGCGCGTCCTTGGCCTCACCCATGTCGGCGGGGCTGAGTTTGGGCGGGTTCAGCTCGGCGAACGGCTTGAGCTGCGGGTCGGCCTGCTGGCCCTTGCGCAGCGGGTACTCGGCGGACTGGCTGAGGATCGCCCTCTGGCCTTCCTCGCTGAGCATGAAGGCGACGAACTGCTGGGCTTCCTGCGGGTGCTTGGTGGATTTCAGCACGGCGGCGCCGGAGACGGTGACCAGAGCGCCCGGGTCCTGGTTGCCGAAGAAGTACAGGCGCGAGTTCAGCTCGCCCTTCTCCTTCTTCAGGGTGTACCAGTAGTAGTTGTTGATCAGCGCCATGTCGACTTCGCCGTTCTCCACGGCCTTCATCGCGGTGACGTTGTTGGTGTAGATCGAACCGAAGGCCTTCAGCCCGGTCAGCCAGTCTTCGGCGGCGTCGCGGCCCTTGAGCTTGATCACCGCGGACACCTGTTCGAGGAAGGCGCCACTGGTAGGAACGAAGCCGAAGCGCCCGGACCACTGCGGGTCGGAGAGGTCCATCAGGCTCTTGGGCAGGTCCTTCTCGGCGATCTTCTGCGGGTTGTAGGCCAGCACCCGGGCGCGGGCGGTGATGCCGACCCAGTCGCCCTTGCCGCCGGCGTTCTGCGCCTCGACCAGGGCCAGGGTGGCGGGTTCCAGCGGGGCCAGCAGGCCGGCGCTGGACAGGCGCATCAGCGGCGGCGATTCCTCGGTGTAGATCACGTCGGCCGGCGAGCGCGCGCCTTCCTCGCTGATCTGGCTGGCCAGCTGGCCGTCGCCGCCCTTGCGGATCTTGACCTGGATACCGGTCTTGTCGGTGAAGGCCTTGGCGATGGCAATGCCGGTGGCGGCGTGCTGGCCGTTGTACAGGGTGAGGGTGACCGGATCGGCCGCGGCGTGCAGCGAGAGGCCGCCGAGCAGGCAGGCCAGGACAGCGCCTTTGACGCCGGCGAGCAGACGAACAGACATGGAAACTCCCGTAGTGTCGCCAATGAGAATGCAAGCCATTATATGTAACCCGGCCTGTCAGGCCAAACTCCGTAGCTTGCTTAGCATCTGCACT
>NZ_JARJLT010000057.1 GCF_029335315.1 Pseudomonas citronellolis | reverse complement strand
GTGTGGTTTGAGCCCCGTTACATCTTCCGCGCAGGCCGACTCGACTAGTGAGCTATTACGCTTTCTTTAAAGGGTGGCTGCTTCTAAGCCAACCTCCTAGCTGTCTAAGCCTTCCCACATCGTTTACCACTTAACCACAACTTTGGGACCTTAGCTGGCGGTCTGGGTTGTTTCCCTTTTCACGACGGACGTTAGCACCCGCCGTGTGTCTCCCACGCTGACACTTCCAGGTATTCGGAGTTTGCATCGGTTTGGTAAGTCGGGATGACCCCCTAGCCGAAACAGTGCTCTACCCCCTGGAGTGATACGTGAGGCGCTACCTAAATAGCTTTCGAGGAGAACCAGCTATCTCCGAGCTTGATTAGCCTTTCACT
>NZ_JARJLT010000056.1 GCF_029335315.1 Pseudomonas citronellolis | reverse complement strand
CCGGCGCTCCCGGCCTCCTTTTCATTCCTGAACCGAACCGGAAACGTCCGCCACCCACGGACGCGGGCGCCTGCGCGCCCGGCTCCGGCGCTCGCGTGGTTGCAGCCATGAGCGCAACCACGCACTTCCTTCGAGGGGAAACCCATCATGCATTACACCTGGGACTGGGGCGTGT
The DNA here is from genome assembly GCF_029335315.1 of Pseudomonas citronellolis. GTDB lineage: Bacteria > Pseudomonadota > Gammaproteobacteria > Pseudomonadales > Pseudomonadaceae > Pseudomonas > Pseudomonas citronellolis_A. The sequence continues at coordinate 2,124 of NZ_JARJLT010000056.1, read as the reverse complement.
TCTTCAAGTCCACCGGGATCGGCGACGAGATCTACCTGGACTGGTACCTCACCGGCCTCGGCTGGACCATCGCCGTCGCCCTCTCCGCCTGGCTCGTCGCCCTCGCGCTGGGTTCAGCGCTGGGCGTGCTGCGCACCCTGCCGAACCGCTGGCTGGCGGCCATCGGCACCGCCTACGTCGAGCTGTTCCGCAACGTGCCGCTGCTGGTGCAACTGTTCATCTGGTACTTCCTGGTTCCCGACCTGCTGCCACAGCCGCTGCAGGACTGGTTCAAGCTCGGCCTGGCGCCGGAGACCTCGGCCTTCATCAGCGTCGTGGTGTGCCTGGGCCTGTTCACCGCCGCGCGGGTCTGCGAGCAGGTGCGCACCGGCATCCAGGCGCTGCCGCGCGGGCAACTCGCCGCCGGCCGCGCGATGGGCTTCAGCCTGCCCCAGGTGTACCGTCACGTGCTGCTGCCGCAGGCCTTCCGGATCATCATCCCGCCGCTGACCTCGGAGTTCCTCAACATCTTCAAGAACTCCTCGGTGGCCTCGCTGATCGGCCTCATGGAACTGCTGGCGCAGACCAAGCAGACCGCCGAGTTCAGCGCCAACCTGTTCGAGGCCTTCACCCTGGCCACGCTGATCTACTTCACCCTGAACATGAGCCTGATGCTTGGCATGCGCCTGGTCGAGCGCAAGCTCGCGCTGCCCGGCCTGCTTTCCGTGGGGGGCAAGTGATGGACTTCAGTTCGATCGTCCCGGCGCTGCCGGGCCTGTGGGACGGCATGGCCATGACCCTGCAGCTGACCGCCCTGGGCGTGCTCGGCGGCGTGGTGCTGGGCACCCTGCTGGCGCTGATGCGCCTGTCGCACAACCGCCTGCTGAGCAACCTGGCCGGCTTCTACGTCAACTACTTCCGCTCCATCCCGCTGCTGCTGGTGATCACCTGGTTCTACCTGGCGGTGCCCTACATCCTGCGCTGGATCACCGGCAGCGACACCCCGGTGGGTGCCTTCACCAGCTGCCTGGTGGCCTTCGTGATGTTCGAGGCGGCGTACTTCTGCGAGATCGTCCGTGCCGGCATCCAGGCCATCCCCAAGGGCCAGATGGGTGCGGCGCAGGCCCTGGGCATGAGCTACGGGCAGTGCATGCGGCTGATCATCCTGCCGCAGGCGTTCCGCAAGATGACCCCGCTGCTGCTGCAGCAGAGCATCATCCTGTTCCAGGACACCTCGCTGGTCTACACCGTCGGCCTGATGGACTTCCTCAACGCGGCGCGCTCGCGCGGCGACATCATCGGCCAGCCCCACGAGTTCCTGATCTTCGCCGGTCTCGTCTACTTCATCGTCAGCTTCTCCGCCTCGCTCGGGGTCAAGCGCCTGCAGAAAAGGTTCGCCCTATGATCAGCATCCAGAACGTCAACAAGTGGTACGGCGACTTCCAGGTTCTCACCGACTGCAGCACCGCGGTCGCCAAGGGCGAGGTGGTGGTGGTCTGCGGCCCCTCCGGCTCGGGCAAGTCGACGCTGATCAAGTGCGTCAACGCGCTGGAGCCGTTCCAGAAGGGCGACATCGTGGTCGACGGCACCTCCATCGCCGACCCGAAGACCAACCTGCCGAAGCTGCGCTCGCGGGTCGGCATGGTGTTCCAGCACTTCGAGCTGTTCCCGCACCTGTCGATCACCGAGAACCTCACCATCGCCCAGGTCAAGGTGCTCGGCCGCGGCAAGGACGAGGCCACCGAGAAGGGCCTGGCGCTGCTCGACCGGGTCGGCCTCAAGGCCCACGCGCACAAGCACCCCGGCCAGCTTTCCGGCGGCCAGCAGCAGCGCGTGGCGATCGCCCGCGCGCTGGCCATGGACCCGATCGTCATGCTGTTCGACGAGCCGACCTCGGCGCTCGACCCGGAGATGGTCAACGAGGTGCTCGACGTCATGGTCCAGCTGGCCCAGGAAGGCATGACCATGATGTGCGTGACCCACGAGATGGGCTTCGCCCGCAAGGTCGCCGACCGGGTGATCTTCATGGACCGCGGGCAGATCGTCGAAGACTGCGCCAAGGACGAATTCTTCGGCGACCTCGACGGCCGCTCGGAACGCGCCCGGCAGTTCCTCGCCAAGATCCTCACCCACTGAAACCCGACT
>NZ_JARJLT010000055.1 GCF_029335315.1 Pseudomonas citronellolis | reverse complement strand
GGATTCTATAAAGATGACTTCTCCAGTACGGCTAATGATAGAGACAAAGCCCTGTTTATGCATGAGATGACTCATGTCTGGCAGTACCAACTGGGCTACAGGGTGAAGTGGCACGCCTTGTGGGTGACCAGTCGTGGTGCATCGGCATATCAGTATCAGCTAGCAGCCAGCGGAACGCTTTCTGATTACAACATGGAGCAGCAAGGCGAAATAATTTCTGATTATTTTATGATATGCGTTCTGCAAAAACCAAAATTTGTATGGGATCCTACGAATTCATCCAAGGAGCCAGCGCTTCTTGAAATTGCCGTGCAGAATTTTTTAAGTGATCCGAACGATACCTCTAGTTTGCCGAAGTGAGATCGTCATGAGAGTTTTTTGTGGATTAATTTTTTTGGCTTTTTTGTCCTTTGACGCCTATGCAACATCCAGGGGGTGGAATGGTGAGCCAAGAATTATCTCGATTGAAAATGTTCCCGCTGTCTGTCTGCCTGATGATGCTAAGGAAGAATTTCCAGTGAGTAGGGTTCTTCTTTCGGAAAGCTACGTCAGTAGGCCATTGGATTGGGAGTTGAAGCTAAAGCCTAACGCTGTCCCGTTGATCTTAAGGCCAGGCGATTGCATTAAGTTTGGCTATGTTCCAAATGGGTATTTGATAGATGAGGCGTCAAGGTTGAGTGAGCTGAAAATAAATACGACTTATGTGTTCATTGTGGATAGGGTTGGAGATGCTGATCATTATAATTATTTCTACTCGGCTGCCTTCTGTGTAGGGAAGAGCGCGAGTGGGGTGTATGAATATCTTCAATATAATCGCCTGCCGAATGGGGGCGAGGTAATTCCTTCCTGCGATTCAAAGAGAAGTAAAGCGGGTCTTTCATGGTGAGATCTGATGTTGCGTGTTTTGGTTTTTTTGCTTTGTCAGTCCCTGTGGATGTCCACTGTGAGCAAACTCCTTACCTCTCCATCAAGCTAGGGGATATTCCAAGGTGAGATTGAATGAAAGAGCTCATGGGTTTTCTACTTATTGCATTGGGAGGCTATGGGGCTACCGCCCAGGCAACACCCTGGGGTATGGCGAAGGATGCCGATATCAAGACGGTGGATGGCGTGGTTTCGATCTGCATACCCGCCTCTGACGCAGATGATGTTCCTATCGACTCTGTGTGGCTGACCGAGAGCAATCTCAATAATGGTGCCAGGCAAACCATGTGGGATATCGAGAAGGTCGCCGGTAGCGCGCCAATTGGCCTAAAGCCTGGAGAGTGCCTGAAGTATGGGGCGGAACTTCCCGGATACAACGTCAATGTCTCGGAGCAGGAGCTTAAGGCGGGAGTGACCTATAGGGTTCGCTTGAACATATTTATAAAGAATCCCAAACACACCAGTACGCTGTTCTATACCGCAGTATTTTGCCCGGTTGTTCGGGATGGCAAGGTCATTTATTTGCCCTACCGCTATGAGCCAGATGGGCGAGTGCTTAAACCGCGATGCGATGAGTAAGGAGAGTATTTTGAAAAATTCGTACATCGCAGTCATCAGCGGCGCTCTGATGGCATTTGGCTTGAGTGGTTGCGCGCAAAGTCAGAGTCAATCGTTTTCACCGCCCCCTGGGGGCGAGCAGGTCACGGTCACGGTGAAAGTGCCGAAGGACCTGGCGGCTGACACGATGCGGGTGATGTATCGCTCGCAGAAGTGTCAAGTCAAACGCTCGGGTGCGGACTGGACGAGTTATGAAGAAGACGGTCGCTATGCCATGGAGGTCGTGCCGCAGCGGCAGGGGCAAAGCGATCTGTATGTGGCGAAGCTGGATAGAAGCGGCGGTGGGCCCTGCCAGTGGAATCTGAGTAACGTGACCTTTGGTGTGCATTATGAGGATACGGCGCAGTTGGGGGAGGGGGTGAGGTATGGCTATGGCGGGGGAGTGATTGTGATTTTTGATAGAAACCTCCCGCAACGCAGGAGTATGGAAAGGGTTAGAGAAGTAAATGGAGATATTGTGATCCGCGAGGATTACTATCCATGGATTATTGAGACCTTCATTGGAGGTCATGAAAAGATAGTTGTGATAATGGGGGAGAAAAAATGTCTTTAGCTATCGAGCAAATTCCGCCCGAAATGTATTTTTTGAACCAATTCTTCATTCAGGACTTGTTGTTCGAAGTATTGGGGTCAAGGCTGGTGGCGGAGGGGTGGGGGAGAATATTTATCCTGACGGTACGCGAGAGTTCAGCAATTCCGATCCAAACCTTCGAAAACTAAGATCCATCAGTGCCGGTAAGGTTTCTCGCTAGCTCTCTGATTGGCACGTAGAAATGATCATCTGTCACTTCAAGGATGACTCCTCATGCACGATTACTCCCTTCGCACTGATACAATTTGCGCCGTCAAGAATGTCCAGTTCTTTACCCCACAAAAGCCTTACTGGCTGGAATTCCAACTGCTCGACGAGCGCAATGTGCCGCTGGCCCACCAGCCGTTCCGGGCGAGCAATGAGGCGACGCGCTGCGGCCTGGTCGCCGAGTTCAGCGGGGAAAGCGATGCCCGGGGCATCATCCGGCTGGAAGGATTGCACAAACTGGCGGTGACGCTATGGCTGACT
>NZ_JARJLT010000054.1 GCF_029335315.1 Pseudomonas citronellolis | reverse complement strand
CGCCATCTCCTGCTCGACCGCACCAAGCCTATCGCAAGCTTGCTACGCACACCGCCAAATCGATCCCAGCATGCCAATCGGAGCATTTCGCCACAGCACGTCGCGATAATGCCCAGCCACACCAATAGAAAATTCCCATATACAAAAAGAAAACTCTGATTGATCTTTTAGAAGCAAACAAACAGACAATTCTATTCAACACTTCAAGCATCGAGCATCTGCGAAGGGCGTCTCGCAAACCTAGCCATAAGGGCTGATGGAGCGACCGTATCACTGCTGGCGCATGGCGAAAGACCGTGAAGAACAAGGAGAACGTTTTGCGAACTTTGCACATCCCGTTGGTCGGCAGCGCCCTATTGCTATTAAGCCTCGCCGGCTGCACCGGACAGGGTATTCGGAACGACGCGTTCTCACCGCCATCGGGTGGTGAACAAGTCACAGTGACCGTGAAAGTGCCGAAGGACCTGGCGGCTGACACGATGCGGGTGATGTATCGCTCGCAGAAGTGTCAAGTCAAACGCTCGGGCGCGGACTGGACGAGTTATGAAGAAGACGGTCGCTATGCCATGGAGGTCGTACCGCAGCGGCAGGGGCAAAGCGATCTGTATGTGGCGAAGCTGGATAGAAGCGGCGGTGGGCCCTGCCAGTGGAATCTGAGTAACGTGACCTTTGGTGTGCGTTATGAGGATACAGCGCAATTTGGAAGCGGTGTTCAGTTTGGATATGGCGGGAGAGTTATTGTTGTATTTGATAACAACCCGCCTCAAGAAAGAGATATGTATAGGCCGACTGATGTGACTGGAGATGTCTCTATTGTTAAGGATTATTATCCGTGGCTTTTTGAAAACCATGCTGTTGATCATAAAAACACATAATCCTATTGAGTGAGAAGAGCGTTTATACCTATAGGGCGAAGAGCGCGCGTGAGGTGAATTTTTCTCCGATTCTTCACGGAGGGGCAGTGATAACTCGAGGGGCAAGTTTTTTCGGGGGGATGCCTGAAACTATTTATCCCGATGGCACAAGGGAGTCTACTCGCGACGATCCAGATCTGGGGCGACTGAAAGAAATTAGTAAAGGAAGTAGTGATCATTAATTTTCTTTGAAGCATTGAGTAGATTTTTAAGACTCAAGGAGGTCTCGTCATGCCTGATTACTCCCTTCGCACTGATACAATTTGCGCCGTCAAGAATGTCCAGTTCTTTACCCCACAAAAGCCTTACTGGTTGGAATTCCAACTGCTCGACGAGCGCAATGTGCCGCTGGCCCACCAGCCGTTCCGGGCGAGCAATGAGGCGACGCGCTGCGGCCTGGTCGCCGAGTTCAGCGGGGAAAGCGATGCCCGGGGCATCATCCGGCTGGAAGGATTGCACAAACTGGCGGTGACGCTATGGCTGACT
>NZ_JARJLT010000053.1 GCF_029335315.1 Pseudomonas citronellolis | reverse complement strand
GGCATTAAAAAAGCCGGCTTGTGGTCAGCTTTTTATTATTTTATGTGCTTGATTTTTAAATAAATTATTTATGGTATTCACCGGTAACCCACACCTTAGCCCACACTCTGAGACCCGCTGGAATTTTGATTCATTTCTTGTATGACTCGAGGTTTAGGTGAGTGTGTCGGTAGCACGGGGGCTGCTCGGCTTCTTCGTCCTGCATGCTGCATTTCAGATCGGTCTATCCGGGGCTCTTCTGGTTCCCTGCTTGTTGATGATTGGCCAGGTTGCCACCTTTGGTGAGTGGCGACGGGAAGACGTTAGATTGGAGGGCACTCTATTTCTACGGCCTCTGGGCCTGCAGAAGCTCGTTCGGCTGCCGGCGGAATAAACCGACATGAGAAGCTTGCCGGGGAGCGACTTCAGGGCAACTTTGGCTCAGGTCTTTCACAGAAGCCTCCCTGTTGTGCTGGGTTGGGATAGATGGCATGAAACGAGTTGTACATATCCTGGCTGAAGTTTTGATTGTTATGTGGTTACATGTCTCGTAGATAAATGTGATGTTCTGCCTCCATTAGGATTAATTTTTCTATAATTTTTGATTGGCTCTTTTTGTCGTTTCCGCTGAGCTCGTTTAAAAGATCTTTTGCTTTTTTCGAAATTCGGACATTTAGTTGTTGCTTGTCCGGGTTTCTTTCTTCAAATTTCCTTTTGTTCCAAGATGCCTGGATTTTCTTTATTATTTCTTTTCTGTATGGTCTTTCGTAATTATCGTTATCGAAGTGAATTAAAAGCTCCTCGTAATTTCTTATTGGCTCTGGCTTTATGAGTCTTTGTTTGGACTCTTTTTCAAACCATTCTCCAGCACATATGCAGCGTTGTAGGCCTTCTTTGGAATCAGAAAACCATCTGTAATCTGTGTCGTGAGATTCATGTCTTCGCCATTCAGAATGAAGGCGCTCAACTAACTCGACTTTCCTAGGTAGTGGATGCTCCCAAAAATCTATTATGGCAATTAGCTTTTCTCTTCCAAATAGGTTTACAGAGCCTCTAGCGAACCTTCGACTATCGGTCTGGGTTAGATCTTCGATTCGTGGTGTTAGCCACAAAATCTGTCTCTTTTCCTCTTTCATCCAGCTGAAGTTTTCTTCAGGAATAATGGCGGTATAGATGTCTCTTCTTATCGTCTCTAGATCAGATGGATGCTTAGATAAGAATTCGTAAATATCCTCTCTCATTCTAGGCGTATTACATGCGGCGGGATCTAGGTTTGCATTAAATTCTTCTTTTAATGTCAGCCATAGCCAAATATCTCGGCGATCATTTCGAAATGAATCTTTTATCATTTCGCTCAAGTTGTCTTTTATTAATTTTTTGAAATCAATCATTGTCTTGCTCTATTGATTTAAATTAATTAATTCATTTATTAAATGAATGTGGAATGATTTTATCATGCCGCCAGTAGAATTCTAGCAACATTCTAGCAATGTTCTATCTGAATTCTATTCATGTTCTATCACAATTCTAGCTAAATTCTAGCGTCTTTATTGGAGGGCTTAGCTTAAGAGAATTGGCCGTTTCACTAGGTTTCAGGCGTCTTCTACCTTCTCAGGAAACGCTTCTTTCCAAAGGATGTGGTGTCCCATCTCCCATCTCCCGCTCCCTTCTTAATTCTTCTTTGTCGAACGTAAGGTTGGTTCTGGCCTAGTTAATTATCACTAGCTCCCCCCATCCTCTGGACCAATACAGGAGCATCATCCATGTCCATGAGGATCATCAGTTTGAAAGAGGTCATGGACCTCACCAGTCTTGCACGTTCGACAATCTATAAGTACGTCGCTCTCGGCACGTTCCCGCTTCCGTTATCTGTGGGGGAACGTTGCGTTCGTTGGTTGGAGAGCGAAGTGCACGAATGGATCCTTGAGCGGATCGCTGAGCGCGATGAGAAAGTCCAGGTTGCAGGTAAGCATTGATGGCGATAGAGATACCCGATGACCAGGGAGTCCTGGTCATCGGGTATCTCTGCCGTCTGCTTAGGTTAGTGCTCTTTCTCAGATAACTCCCAGTTGCCTGCTCTGTGAATTATCCCGGTTACGCCTGGAGTTCTTCGTCTGAATGCTCGATGGCGCTTGTTGTTTTGCGAGCAGGGCAGTGTGGTTTATTGATATAGCTACTAACTATCTCTAACCATCTATCTAATCCATACACCTACTCCATCTCCAATAACCTATCTCTAATCCATCCACCTCTCTCCACTCATGGCTAGCTACCACAGGAACCTAACTACCACCTCTCCAGTTTAAAAATACCCACTCCGTACTTGGTATGTCTTAAACCAACCAGGTACACACCATGACCAATCAAGCAGCAAAACACCTCTCCCAATCCGACATCGCTATCCAGATCGAACGACTCGTGAACGCAGTGATCCGTCACGACTGTCCTGCATTCAGGATTAGCTATGACGCACAGGGGGATGAGGTCATCAAGAGGACCAGGCTCTCTCGGTATTTCGATCACATTCGGCAGATGTATCACCTGGTGCATGACGAGACGTATGCCCTGAGTGAACACCTGATCGCGTTCAAGGAGGCGTGCTACGACATCGGCATTGAGTTTGGGATGTTCGGGATGACGTGCATGGACGAGAGCGAGGGAGGGCTCCTGTCAGAGGCCCAGACCTACAACTGGCTCGTGGAGAGGATCCGGGAGCATGTGCAGACCAAGTGGTTCAAGCGTGGGAAGCATGACCGTGTATGCCGGGAGAAACGCAATCGGCAAGCCGTCACTGAATACGTAGAGCGGGTGATGGATAGCCGCTCTCGTACTGTGGTGGTGAGGGTGGATCTGTACTACCGGGAAGCAGCACGTAGTCGCCTGAAGGTAGAGGACGTCTTCGAGGACCTGGACAGGCTGATCCGGGCTCGGGAATACGATCCAGTCTTCCAGCACGAGACAGGCTACATCTGTGCTGTGGAGCAAGGGGAGGACATGGGCTACCACATCCATGCAGCCTTCTTCTTCGATGGCCGGAAGGTGCTCATGGACATCGTCAAGGCTAAAGCGATTGGCAAGCTGTGGGAGAGGATCACGGATGGCTGGGGGTACTTCCACAGCTGCAACCATGACAAGGCACGGTACAAGGAGCGGTGTGGGGTAGGCATGTTCAAGCATCACGACGGTACAGGTAAGCAGAACGTCATCAATGCCTGCCACTACCTGATCGAGGATAGCCAGTCGTTGCGGGTGAGGCCTGTAGGGGCCAGGTGCTTCCGTTTGGGGCGCCTGACCAGCTTGTCGGAACGTGCTGACCACGCTCTGACTCCATCTCGTTGGGCCCGTTAACGGTAGTGATGGGTTGCGATCCAGAGCAGCCTCAATCCAGCGTTGATGGTCTTGACTGGTTGCCTGCGGTTCCGATGGCAACGTAGGCTGACCTTGTTTCCGATGCGCGGGAACAAGGCATCCATTCCATAGCCGAACCTTCTGAAGCAGCTCTCCATGACATCGATGCGACGTCCGCCTCCGCTTCAACTTCTTCCGGCATTCGAAGCCTCGGCCAGACTTCTGAGTTTCAGCAAGGCCGCCCAGGAACTGCACCTGACGACTTCGGCGATCAGCCAGCAGATCAAACAGTTGGAAGATCAGTTGGGGCTGCCACTGTTCCGGCGCCTGACCCGGCGCCTGGAACTCACGGACGCGGGCCACCAGTTTGCCCGGGTGGCCTCGCAGACGCTGGCAACATATCGACAGGGGCACGCCGAGTTCGTCCATCGTTTCGACAGGCCGACGCTGCGATTGAGCATGACGCCCCTCATTGCACATGAGTTCCTGCTTCCCCACGTCGAGGTTTTCCAGGCCCGCCATCCGGGAGTGAGCCTTTCGCTCGAAGCCAGCATGGAGTTGGTCGATTTCGAAAAGGAGCCGGTCGATGCTGCCATCCGCGTCGGCCACGGCCAATGGTCCGGACTGGAATCCTGGCTGCTGTGCGGATGCGAGGCAGTGCTGCTCGCGGTCCCCTCTCTGCTGGCGCGGCATCCGGTGAACCGGCTGGAAGACCTGGAGCACCACACGTTGATCCGCCGCAGGCATGAGCAGTTCGGCTGGGAGTCTCTGGCGAGTCTCGCCAAGATTCCCACTGTCCCGAGCAAAGGGGATCTGCTGGTGGATTCCGATCTGGCTGCCCTGCATGCGGCGGAACGGGGCCTGGGGATCGCCCTGGGCTTCCTGCCGGCGGGGACACCGTTTTCGAAACTCTGGCCGGACACCCGCCTGGTGGCAGTGCTGCCGCCGCTGACGACGCCACTCAGCGCCTACTTCGTATTCCGTCCTGACAACGGAAAGGCTGAACTGCTCAGGGATGCCTTCGACTGGATTCGTTCCCAGGTGACACCGGTGTTCAGTCCTGATGGTTAAGCAGGGCTTAATCGTGCGACAGAAATCATCGTTCGTCATGCACAGGGCCAGTCCTTAGAGTCGTCAGCACACGCAGGTTGCTGCAGCGAGGGCTCCCATGAACGCATTCCAGTCAGAAAAGCCATCGGTCGAATACCCCGAATCAGGCCTGGCCAAGCCACTGATCCTGAAGACCGGCACCATCATCCGCAATCGCATCGCCAAGGCGGCCATGCACGAATCCATGGGCGACAAGCATGGAGCCCCCAGCCACTGGCTGCTGCCGCTCTACGAGGCCTGGGCGCAGGGTGGTGTCGGCCTGAGCCTCACCGGCAATGTCATGATCGACGGCCGGGCTCGCAGCGAGCCTGGCAACGTGGTGGTGGAGGACGAGCGACATCTGGAGTTCCTGCGCGAGTGGGCACGGCGAGGAAGCAGCGGCGGTACCCAGCTCTGGATGCAGATCAACCATCCCGGGAAGCAGGCGATGAACGGCCTCAATCGGGAGAACCTGGCGCCCTCCGCCATCCCCTTCAACGCGGAGCTGGCTCCCTATTTCCCGACACCCCGCGAAATCCGGCCTGACGAGATCAAGGAGGTCATCGATCGTTTCGCCAGCACCGCTCGTATCGCCAAGAAAGCCGGATTCGGTGGTGTACAGATCCATGCCGCCCACGGCTATCTGATCAACCAGTTCCTGTCGCCGCACCATAACCGACGCGAGGACGACTGGGGCGGTACGCCGGAGAAGCGTCGGCGTTTCCTCATGGCCGTCTATCACGCTATGCGAGATGCGGTGGGCCACGATTACCCGATAGGTATCAAGCTCAACTCGGCCGATTTCCAGAAGGGCGGTTACGACGAAGGTGAATCCATGGAGGCCGTGCTGGCCATCGCGGATGCTGGTATCGACATGATCGAGATTTCCGGTGGCACCTATGAGTCACCGGCGATGACCGGCACACAGCCGGTGCAGAAGGAAAGTACTCGTCAGCGCGAGGCCTATTTCCTCGCGTTCGCCGAGAAGGTGAGGGAACAGACGTCCGTGCCACTGATGGTGACCGGTGGCTTTCGTACCGTCGCGGGCATGAATGAGGCGTTGCAGAGTGGGGCTCTGGAACTGGTCGGGCTGGCTCGCCTGCTCAGCCTCGACCCCGCCGTACCGCAACGTCTCCTTGCTGGCCTGGACCCTAGCCATGAAGTCAGCCCCAGGGTTTCCGGCGTGGAGGCTATCGACCGCTCGCGGATGATGGAAATCATCTGGTACACGCACCAGCTCATGCGCATCGCGCGCAAGGGGCAGGCCCGCCCGGACGAGTCCGTCCTGAAAGTCGCGCTCTGCTACATGCTGGGCAATTTTGTCCGCGGCGACATCGGCTTGCCCAAGTTCCGCGCCGGCTGAGCGCGTATGCCTGCCGGTGCGTAACCGGCCTTCCCTGAAGTGATTCCAGGCCTGGCGCTTCGCTGCCCGCCGGTTAGCCCCTGTCGGATGATTTCTGCCATCGCAAACGGAGAACACCCATGGCATTCGAACTTCCCCAGCTTCCTTTCGAACTGGACGCGCTCGCTCCCCATATTTCGAAAGAGACGCTCGAATATCACTATGGCAAGCATCACGCGGCCTACGTAGTGAAATTGAACGAGTTGATCCGAGGTAGCGAGTTCGAAGGCCGCACCCTGGAGGAAATCATCAGGACTTCCGAAGGGGCGACCTTCAACAACGCTGCGCAAATCTGGAACCACAGTTTCTATTGGAACTGCCTGAGCCCCAGCGGCGGCGGTCGGCCGGACGGCGCGTTGGCCAATGCCATCGACACCGGATTCGGCTCCTTCGAGGGGTTCCAGCAGGCGTTCAACGACAAAGCGGTCAGCAACTTCGGCTCTTCCTGGACCTGGCTGGTGAGAAAGCCCAGCGGCTCGCTCGCCATCGTGAACACCAGCAACGCGGAAACGCCGCTGACCTCTGCCGATAGGCCCCTGTTGACCTGCGACCTGTGGGAGCACGCCTACTACATCGATTATCGCAATGCCCGTCCCAAGTACCTCAATGCGTTCTGGCATCTGGTGAACTGGGATTTCGTAGCGGCCAATCTGGCCTGCTGAGTCATTGCATCGGCGATGTCCACCCACCAAGAGAGTCAATGTAATGAACAACGATCAAGACTCCCGTTGTCTATCCGCAATCGGTGAAGCGGGCAGGTCATCGCCCTTGAGCAAACTCGAGTCGCTGGGAGTCCGTTATCCCGTGATGCAGGCCGGCATGACGTCCATCTCGGGGCCGGCTTTGGCCGGGGCGGTTTGTGCGGCAGGAGGAATCGGCACGCTGGGTCTGCATGATGTCTCGGTCTGGGAACGAACCATCGAGCAGACCCGGGCGAAGGCGGCCGGGCAACCGATCTGCGTCAACCTGCTGCTGCCCTACACGCGCGTGAAGCATGTCGAAGTGGTCATCCGTCAGCAGGTACCGATGGTCACGCTGTTCTGGGGGGATGGAAAACCCTTGATCCAGCAGCTTCGCCGCGAGGGTGTCTTCGTCTTCCAGCAGGTGGGGTCGAGGCAGGAAGCGGAAAGGGCGCTCGATGCCGGGGTCGACGGGTTGGTTGTGCAGGGTGTCGAGGCTGGTGGCCATGTCAGGGCAACCCAGCGGCTCGATGCTGTTCTGCCGGAAATCGTTGCGCTGACGTCGACCATCCCCCTTTTCGCGGCCGGAGGCATTTACACGGCAGAGGATGCTGAGCGGGCTATTCGTCTGGGGGCACATGGCGTCTGCTCGGGAACACGCTTTGTGCTGACGCCCGAGAGCAACGCGCATGAGGCATATCGCCAGAGGCTGCTGGCAGCGCAGGATACCCTTGTCACTGAACTGTTCGGATTGGGATGGCCGGACGTTCATCGTGTGGTGCCCAACAAGGCGACCGATCGCTGGTGTCGGGCGGATGGTTCCATTCCCGCCTGGCTGCGGTGGTTCAATTCGAGCCTGTCGTTCACACGTAGGCTGCTACCGATGAAGGCCCATGCGGCCGTTTTCCAAAGACCGGGCCTGCCGGTCTTTTCGCCCGTTCCACTCGTCGACCAATTGCCCGCGGCCTTGCTCGAAGCTACAGCGCTATATGCCGGCGAGCAGGTGGGCCGTATTCGCAGCATTCTTCCCGCCGCCGAGATCGTCGAAGAGCTGGCTCGAGGAGTCACGCTGGGCGGTGTCGCAGCAAGAGCTCACGCGAGGAGTTAGCTTCAGCCTGAGGGCCAGGGGGACTTCAAGGGCCGTTTTTGAGGGCTGAAGGGTGATACACCATTACATAGAGGGTTGTATTGCTCGTGTCACTTTGACACTATCCAATCGTCATCATTGCAGCTGACCAGTCTGAACCCCATCTCCTGCTGAGCACCCACAATGATGGATATTCCCTTTAAGGACCCGGCTTCGGCCGGGTTTCTTTTTATTTCAGGGCCGCGACAGGAAAGCTCTATTGAACTGCCTTGCCGGTTTGCTCCGGAATGCGCAATTCCCGTACCGGGAAGGCGAATTCGACGCCTAGCTCATTGAGCCCCGAAAGCAGCCGCAGGTTGATCGCCTGCTGGACGTCCATATAGCGGTTGTAGTCGGCGGTCTGCATGATGTAGACGACCTCGAACAGCAGCCGGCTTTCTTCGAAGGCGGCTAGATGGGCGCGGTCGAACTTCGCCTCTGTCTGGGCGTCGATGATTTCCTTCACGAGTCCCGTCACCGCCTTTGCCTTGTCGGCTGGGGTCCGATAGCTGACCCCGAACTGGAACACGATCCGTCTGGTATTCATTCGTTTGTAGTTATGCAGCGTCTGCTTGAGCAGTTCGGTGTTGGAGCAGACGATCTGCTCGCCACTGAGGCTGCGGATGCGGGTGGTCTTCAAGCCGATGTGCTCGATGGTGCCCGCCACGTCACCGAACACCACGAAGTCATCGATCTCGAACGGCTTGTCGAAGCCAATCGAGAGTGATGCGAACACGTCGCTCAAGATGGTCTGCACTGCGAGTGCTACAGCGATGCCACCTACGCCCAGGCTGGCGATCAGGGCGGTGATGTCGACGCCTAGGTTGGCCAGGATGGAAAGTAGCATCACAGCCCAGACGACGATCAGCACCACCACCGAGATGATTGTCGCCATCACTGGGTTCTGGATGCCACCGAATCGCGAGAGGGCGAGGTCGCGGGTCCACAGGCGGGCGCAGGCATCGAGCCACAGTGCTACCTGGAGGGCCAGGATGACGAACCATCCATGGGCCAGCGCCATCTCCCAGTTGACGGGAAGGGTGACCAACTTGAGGGCCAGCATCAGCGCGAAGACGAACACCAGGGTGTTGCGGGTCCTGTTCGCGATGACCGATGCGTAGCGTGCCCAGTGGCTGGTCCTACCCTCCAGGCGCTTCCGCGTGGCGCCCAACAGGAAACGAAACAGCCCGTAGCCGATCACGGTCGTGGCCGCCACTAGCAGCAGATGACCGAGAAAGGCCAGATCGAGCCAGGTGTCGAGTTGCTCCATGGAAATCCTCCCGTTCGACTCGGTTTGAATAGTTTTGGTCGAGTCGGGTCGGGAGAAGTTCAGGAAAATGGCGAAAGGCGTTTCGAGGGCACCTCAGCCCGACGCCAGTGTCTGGCTAGCCGTTGCCGCCTCGCGCAAGGGCGGCTCCGGCAGATTGTCGGGTGGGGCTTCCAGGATGCGCAGGGCGCCGCTCATCACGCGACTGAACACCGGCGCGGCGACCTTACCGCCGAAGTAGCCGTCGCGGCTGGGCTCGTCGATCACCACCGAGATGGCGATGCGCGGAGCGCTGACCGGGCCGAAGCCGACGAACATCGAGCGGTAGGCGTTTTCCCGGTAGCCGCGCGCACCGGTGGCGGCCTTGCGCGCTGTGCCGCTCTTGCCGGCCACGTGATAGCCGGGCACCCGGGCGCGATGGATGCCGCGGGGTGATTCGACCACCTGTTCGAGCATGGCCGTCACGGTGTGCGCGACCTTTTCCGGAATGACCTGCTCGGGGCGCGGCGCGCGCTCGCGGCGCACCAGCGACAGGGGCATCATGCGCCCGCCATTGGCCAGGGTGGCGTAGGCGTGGGCCAGCTGCACGGCGGTTATCGACAGGCCGTAACCGTACGAAAGCGTGGCCGTCTCCGCTGGCCGCCAGCGCGGATAGGCTGGCAGGTTGCCGACGCGCTCGCCGGGGAAGCCCAGACCAGTGTACTGGCCCAGGCCCATCCGTTGCATCACGTCGTGGATGGCTTGGCCGCCGATGTCGAACGCCACCTTGCTCATGCCGACGTTGCTGGAGTTGATGAGGATGCCGGTGAGGTCGAGTATGCGGCCCTCGCTGCGGGTCACGTCGCGAATGGTGTAGTGGCCGATGCGTAGGCTGCCGGGCCACACTTCGACCTGGTCAGACGGCCGCCAGCGGCCGCTTTCCAGGGCGGCGCACATGGAAATGGGCTTGACGGTGGAGCCTGGCTCGAACACGTCGGTCAGCGCGCGGTTGCGGATGGCCGCGGGATCCAGGCCCTGGCGGTTGTTCGGGTTGAAGCTGGGCTGGTTGGCCATCGCCAGCAACTCACCGGTACGCACGTCGATCATCACCAGGCTGCCGGCCTTGGCGCCGAACTGGTCCAGCGCCCGCCTCAGTTCGCGGTTGGCGAGGTATTGCAGGCGCAGGTCCAGCGACAACGCCAGGTCCTTGCCGGGCTTGGCGTTGCGCACGACCTGCAGGTTCTTCACCACGCGCCCGTACAGGTCCTTGAGCACCAGGCGTCGGCCGGGCACCCCGGACAGCCAACTGTCGAAGGCATATTCCACGCCCTCCTGGCCGTGGCCGTCGATATCAGTGAAGCCGACCACCTGGGACGTCGTATCGCTGGCCGGGTAGAAGCGCCGATACTCTTCCCGCGCATAGACGCCCGGCACCTTGCGCGCCAGGATGGCCTGCCCGACCACCGGCGGCAGGCCCCGCTCCAGGTAGAAGAACTCACGTTCGCGGTTGGCCTGCAGGCGCGCAGCGAAGGTCGCAGGCGTCTGGCCCAGGGCGTTGGCCAGCTCGGCCCAGCGTTCGGGCGCGGTGGCCAGTTCCCTGCCGTTGGCCCAGAGGGTGAGCATCGGCGTGCTCACCGCCAGGGGCTCTCCCCGGCGGTCGGTGATCTCGCCGCGATGGGCGGGAATCTTCAGATAGCGCAGGCTGCGTGCATCGCCATGGGCTTGCAGGAACTCGCGCTGATGCAATTGCAGTTCGAGCAGGCGCCAGCAGAGCACGGCCGAAAGAAGACCGAAGAGCAGGATGACCAGACGCAGTCGCCAGGGGTGGCTGAGGCTGGGCGGAATGTTCATCGGGCGTCGCTGTCCGGGCGTTTCACTGGGCTATCTGTCGACCTGGGGGGCTGGAAAGGGGCAATGTACCATGTCATCCGGGCCGCCCCGGTTCGGGTGTTCGGTCCGCGAGGCTGATGCTCGTCCGAGCAATAGTGGGCGGACTTCGTCCCTCAGGCACGACCGTTGGCCCTGAGACGGACCCTGGATCGGGTCGCTCACTTCGCGCGCGCAGGCTCCCGCCCCTTGTCCTGACGCATGACGAAAGCCCCCCACGCCAGCCCCAGCGCCGCGGCGAAGGTGGAGCCGATCAGTACGCCGAGCTTCGCGGGGCCGAGCAGGCTGGGATCGGAGAAGCCGAGCATGGCGATGAAGATCGACATGGTGAAGCCGATACCCGCGAGCAGCCCGATCAGGATGACGCCTCGCCAGGTGACCCCGCTCGGCAATGCACACCAGCCCAGGCGCACCATCAACCAGGTGATGCTGATGATGCCGAGTGGTTTCCCGATGATGAGCGCGGCGGCCACGCCCAGCAGGACCCAATGCGGCGCCTCGGCAGCCAGATCGATGCCCTGGAGGCTGACCCCAGCGTTGGCAAGGGCGAACAGGGGCATGATGCCGTAGGCGACCCAGGGATGCAGGGCCTGCTGAACGCGTACTACGGGCGGGACCAGTTCGCGTTGAGCATGGCGCAGGCTCTTCAGGGGCGGCATCAGGTCGCTTGCGTCCCGTTCCGGTGATTGGGCCCGGCCGATCAGTTCGCCGGTGATGCGCGAAACACGCTCCAGGGGGCGCTCCCGCATCGGCATGCTGTACACCGGTGTCATCAGGCCGAGCACCACGCCGGCCAGGCTGGGATGCGCCCCGGTCATGAGCAGGCCGGCCCAGGTCACCGCACCCGGAAGCACATAGGCGTAGGCGGTTCCGACGCCGATCTTCTGCAGGCCGAGCACGAGCAGGATGCCCACTGCCGCGATGGCGAAGCCACTGTAGTCGAGGCCTCCTGAGTAGAAGACGGCGATGATCAGGACCGCGATGATGTCGTCGATGACGGCCAGCGCCAGCAGGAACACCCTGACGTTGGCGGGGATGGATTTGCCCAGCAACGCCAGCACGCCCACCGCGAAGGCGATGTCGGTGGCCGTCGGTATGGCCCAGCCCGAGTGCGCGGCGGGGGTGTGGTTGATCGCCAGGTAGATCGCTGCCGGCGCCAGGACACCACCAACAGCCGCTATCATGGGTAATGCCGCCTGGCGCAGGTTGGCCAGGGCACCCTCATGGATTTCCCGGCGGATTTCCATGCCGACGACCAGGAAGAACACGGTCATCAACCCATCGTTTATCCAGAAGTGGAGCGAACGCGAGAACGTGAAGGAGCCGATTCCGATGGACAGCGGAGCGTGCCATAGGGCGTCGTAGCCATGAGCGGCCGGGGAGTTCGCCCACAGCAGGGCGATGACGGCGGCGACCAGCAGGACGGCGCCACTGACGGCTTCGATATGCAGGAAACGTTCAAGGTTGGCGAAGGCGCGCTCGGCCATTCGCTGGGCACGGGGCAGGGGATTCTGTTGCATGCGCACAAGCTCTCCGCGCGGCGGCCCGACCTGCGCATTGACCTGTCTCGCCACCCTTGCAGCAGACACCCGGAGCGCAAGTCTACAGGACCCTTTCGCGGTGAGTGAAGTACCAGCGCCTCACGTTCGCACCGTTGCGTAAGCGTCATCACGCTGGCTGGAGTATCAGGAATCGCTCGGCGAAAAAAGCGCCCATTTCCCATTTGCGGTAGGGGTAGCAGGCCATGCTTGTTACCCTTGATAGGTTTTCCGCTGTGCTTCGGCACACAGATTCAAAGGAGAAAACCCGCAATGAATGCCCCATCCAAGCCAAGGAGTACCCTGAATCCACCGGTGTTCTACAGCAGTGCAGTGCTTATCCTGGTACTGGTGCTCTATGCCTCCGTTTTCCAGGAGCAGGCACAAGCGTTGTTCAACGACGTGCAGCAATGGATCATCACCAATGCCAGTTGGTTCTACATCCTCGCGGTGGCGCTGATCCTGATCAGCGTCGTGTTCCTGGCGGTCAGTCGCTATGGCGATATCAAGCTCGGCCCCGACCACAGCGAGCCGGAGTACCGCAGCAGCAGTTGGTTCGCCATGCTGTTTTCCGCCGGCATGGGCATCGGCCTGATGTTCTTCGGTGTCGCCGAGCCGGTCATGCATTTCACCACGCCGCCGGTGGGTGAGCCGGGCACGGTAGCCGCCGCGCGCGAAGCGATGAAGATCACCTTCTTCCACTGGGGCCTGCACGCCTGGGCGATCTATGCGATGGTCGGGCTGATCCTGGCCTACTTCAGCTTCCGCAAGGGCTTGCCGCTCACGCTGCGCTCGGCGCTCTATCCGCTGATCGGCGAGCGCATCCATGGGCCCATCGGCCATGCCGTGGACATTTTCGCCATCCTCGGCACCGTGTTCGGTGTCGCCACTTCGCTGGGCTATGGCGTGCTGCAGATCAACAGCGGTTTCCACCATCTGTTCGGTTTGCCGGTGAACCCCACCGTGCAGATCGTCCTGATCGCCATTACCTGCGGCCTGGCCACGCTTTCGGTGGCCAGCGGCCTGGATAAGGGCATCCGCATTCTTTCGGAGCTCAACCTGGGGCTGGCGGCGGTGCTGCTGCTCTTCGTGCTGTTGCTGGGCCCCACGGTCTTCCTGCTGCAGACCTACGTACAGAATACCGGCGCCTACCTGTCCGACATCGTCTACAAGACGTTCAATCTCTACGCCTACCAGCCCACGGACTGGATCGGTGGTTGGACCCTGCTGTACTGGGGCTGGTGGTTGTCCTGGTCGCCTTTCGTGGGTCTGTTCATCGCGCGCATCTCGCGTGGCCGGACGATTCGCGAGTTCGTCTGTGGCGTGCTGTTCGTACCGGCCGGTTTCACCCTGCTGTGGATGACGGTTTTCGGTGACTCTGCGATCCACATGATCCTCACCGATGGCGTGCAAGACCTGGCGGCGATAGTCGACCAGGACAGCTCGCTGGCGCTGTTCGCCTTCCTCGAGCATTTCCCGCTGTCGAGCGTGGTGTCCATGGTCGCGGTACTGATGGTGGTGGTGTTCTTCGTCACCTCCGCCGATTCCGGTGCTCTGGTGGTGGATATGCTGGCCTCGTCCGGGCATGACCACTCGCCGCTATGGCAGCGCATCTTCTGGTCGGTGAGCATTGGCGTGGTGGCGATCGCGCTACTGCTGGCCAACGGGTTGAAGGCACTGCAGACCGCGACCATCGCCAGTGCGCTGCCGTTCTCCATCATCCTCCTGGCTTCGATCTGGGGATTGTTCCGTGCGTTGCACCTGGACGCCACCCGCCGCGGCCTGCGCAACCAGGCACTGCCGTCGCCGCGCCAGGCGCCCTATGCCCATGGCGGCTGGCAGCGGCGCCTGCGCAACATCGCCATGTTGCCGCGGCGTGCCCACGTGACGCGCTTCATCGCCGAGGTGGCGAGGCCGGCGTGCGAGGAGGTCGCCGCCGAATTGCGCAAGCAGGGCTACGAGGTAACGGTGAGCGAGCGCGAAGACGGCCGCGTGAGCCTGGAGCTGGACCATGTCGGCGAAGGCCGCTTCCTCTACGAAGTGCGACCGCGCGCGTTCACCACGCCCAGTTTCGTCATGCGTGACACCGAGGAGAGCAGCGATGCGCGCAAGTACTTCCGTGCCGAGGTGCATCTGCGCGAGGGTGGCCAGGACTACGACATCATGGGCTGGAGCCGCGATGACGTGATCAGCGACATTCTCGATCAGTATGAAAGGCACCTGCACTACCTGCACGTCGTCGGCTGAGCGAGCGCGATTCGCTGCGCTAGAGGGGCCGGGACGTTTCGGTGGTCGTCTCGCAGGCCCAGAAATCCACGGCCGGGGTCGCCGTCGTCGGTGGCCCCAGCCAGTGCGACAGCGTCTGGCAGCCGTGTTCGGTGCACAACTGGTAGTCGCCGGCCTCGGGCGTGCGCCCGGCGTGCAGCGGTTGCAGCGGTGGAAGGTGGCGCCGGTAGTGCCAGGCGCCGTCGCGCAGGACCGCACCGTCCGGAATCTCCATGCCGGCGCCGTTGCCGCGTACGCGTGCCTCGCCCAGCACCAGGCCGGCGGGCGTCACCTGGTAGTCCTCTTCCCAGCGAATCTTCTCGATGCTGTGCTGCCAGGCCAGGGTGAAGTGCTGCAGCGGCAGGCTGGCCCAGACCACCCCGGCCAGCCCCAGGCACAGGCCGGTCATGCCGGCTGCCCGGCCGCGCCGCGATGGCGCCACAGGTGCCAGCCGAGCACCGCCGCGCCCAGGGCGAAGCCGGCTTCGTCGCTGATCGGCAGGGCGAGGATCAGCAACAGGCCGGCGGCGAACGCCAGGCCGCGTTCCCACCAGGGCATGGGGGCACTGAGGTGGCCGATGGAGGCCATGCCCCAGAGCACTACCGCGAAGATTGCCTTGACCAGCATGTAGAGCGTGGCCGCCCAGCTGTCACCCTGCATCATCAGCGCCGGGTCGTAGACCGCCATGAAGGGCACGACGAAGCCGGCCAGGGCGATGCGCACCGCCCAGAAGCTGATCTTCAGCCCCCTCTCCTGAGCAATGGGGGCGGCGGCGAAGCAGGCCAGGGCCACCGGCGGGGTGAGGTCGGCGAGGATGCCAAAATAGAACACGAACATGTGCGAGACGATCAGCGGCACGCCCAGCTCCAGCAGGGCCGGCGCCGCGATGGAGCTGGTGATGATGTAGTTGGGGATGGTCGGGATGCCCATGCCCAGCACCAGGCAGGTGAGCATGGTCAGCACTAGCGAGAGGAACAGGTTGTCGCGGCCCAGATCGAGGATGTAGCCGGCGAAGGTGGTGGCCACCCCGGTCAACGAGATGACGCCGATGATCACCCCGACCAGGGTGCAGGCGATGCCCACCGGCACCGCATGGCGGGCACCTTCGGCCAGGGCCATGACGCAGGCCCGCAGGGTGGCGCGGCCGCCGCGGATGAAGACGCAGGCCAGTGCCAGGGCTGCGATGACCAGGAAGACGATGCCGATACCCAGGCGGAAGAACCCCGAGCAGAGCACCCCTAGCGCCACCCAGAAGGCGATGCGCAGCCAGGTGTTGCCGGCGCGCAGGATGATCGCCGAGCCGAGGATGACAATGGCGGTCAGGGCCAGGCCGACCATGCCCGAGTACAGCGGGGTACGCCCGGAGAACAGCAGGGCGATCAGCACCAGCAGCGGGATCAGCAGGAACCAGCGCTGGCGCAGCGCGCCCCAGGCGCTTGGGCATTGCTCCGGCGGCAGGCCGTGCAAATGGCTGCGCCGGGCCTCCAGGTGGACCATCCAGTACACCGAGCCGAAATACAGCAGGGCCGGGATCAGCGCCGCCTTGGCCACCTCGGCGTAGGGCACGTTGATGGTCTCGGCCATGATGAAGGCCACCGCCCCCATCACCGGGGGCATGATCTGGCTGCCCATGCTGGAGGTGGCTTCGACGCCACCAGCGAAGGCCGGCGAGTAACCGAAGCGTTTCATCAGCGGAATGGTGAACTGTCCGGTGGTGACCACGTTGGCCACCCCGGAGCCGGTGATGGTGCCCATCAGCGCCGAGGAGAACACCGAGACCTTGGCCGGTCCGCCGCTGCGGTGGCCGAACAGTCCCATGGCGAAGTCGGTGAACAGGCGGATCATCCCGGCCTGTTCGAGGAAGGCGCCGAACAGGATGAACAGGTAGATATAGGTGGCCGAGACGTAGGTGGGCGTGCCGTACAGGCCCTCGGTGCCGAAGGACAGCTGGTTGACGATCTGGTCGAAACCGTAGCCGCGGTGCGCCAGCTCCCCCGGCAGGTACTGGCCGAGCAGGCCGTAGACGAGGAACAGGGCGCAGATGATCGGCAGGGCGATACCCATGACGCGCCGGGCGGCCTCGAACACCAGCACGATCATCACCAGGCCGATAAGCATGTCGCCGTGGGTCAGCTCGCCGGAGCGCTGGATCAGGTCGGCCTCGAAGAACCACTGGTAGGCCGCCGTGGCCATGCCCGCCAGGCCCAGCAGCCAGGCTAGCGGCTGCCAGGGACGGCCTTGGCCGCGCGCCGGGTAGCTCAGGTAGACCACCAGCAGCAGGAAGCCCACGTGCACCGCGCGCAGGACCTGGGTGGAGATCAGCGGAAAGGCCGCGGTGGCGATCTGGAAGATCGAAAAGGCCAGGGCGACGGCGAACAGGCTGGCGGGCCAGCGCTCGGTGTCGGCATGCAGGCCGTGGGCGGTATCGCTCATTCGGGGTCTCCTGCGGTGGCCGGCCCCGGCGTGGGGCCGGCCCATGGCTCAGGGAAGCAGACCTTTTTCCTTGTAGAAGCGCTCGGCGCCGGGGTGCAGCGGAATCGGCAGGTTCTTCGCCGCCTTGTCCAGGCTGATGTCCTTGGCCGCCGCATGGGCGGTGACCAGGCGCGGCAGGTTATCGAACAACTGCTTGGTCATCTGGTAGGCCAACTCGTCACTCACCCCTTCATGGGTTACCAGGATATTGACGATGGCGGCGGTGGGCACGTCGGCGTCCTGGCCGTCGTAGGTCTTGGCCGGGATGGTCGCCGGCAGGTAGGCGTTGTTGCCGATCTTCGCCACCACCTCGGCGGGGATCGCCACGAAGCTGACCGGCATGGTCGAGGCGAGGTCGCGGATCGATGCCTGGCCCAGACCCGAGGACTGCAGGGTGGCGTCGAGCTGGCGGTTCTTGATCAGCTCCACCGACTCGGCGAAGGGTAGGTATTCCACCTTGCCCATGTCCTGGTAGCTCAGGCCGGCGGCCTTGAAGATCGCACGGGCGTTCAGCTCGGTGCCGGACTTGGGCGCGCCGACGGAGATGCGCTTGCCCTTGAGGTCGGCCAGGGAGGTGATCCCCGACTCCTTGCTGGCGACGATCTGGATGTAGTTGGGGTAGGTGCCGGCGATGGCCCGCAGCTTCTTCAGCGGCGTCTTGAAGCCGGCGTCGGCCTCGCCTTTCCAGGCGTCGGCCACCGAGTCGCCAAGAGCGAAGGCCAGTTCGCCGCGGCCGGCCTGCAGCAGGTTGAGGTTTTCCACCGAGGCCTTGGTGGCCTGCACCGAGGTCTTGCTGCCCTCGATGCCGTGGCTGTAGATCTGCGACAGGCCGACGCCCACGGGGTAGTACACCCCGCTGGTGCCGCCGGTGAGGATGTTGATGAAGGTGGGGGCGGCCTGGGCGGTGGCGCAGACGGCGAGGAAGGCGGCGCCGGCCAGCGCCAGGCGGGTGCGTCGGATCATGGCTCGGTCTCCAGGTTCTTGTTCTTGTGCCTGAATGACTAACCCTAGAACGTCTGCGCCCGGCCTGCCCAGGTTTTTAGCTGAAAGTCTAAGTGCGCACGACGGCTTTTAGCTCAGGGTTTATTTGGTGCCAGCTTATCGAGAACCTGCCGCGCCAGAGCGTGGTACATCGAGACCGGGGCTATCACATCCTGAGAAGGTCGCGAAGTCACGCATTACAGGCTAGTTCGGGTACGCACAGATGGTGCGACTGAGGCCGCAGATTCCCTCATGGCCACCACCAAGACGTTGCGCTTTGGTCGTATCCCTCGCGGTTACTAATCCCAAACCACAGGTCCGCTAGTTGGGATGACCTGCAGAGTCGGATATGCTCTCTGGGTCATTCATTTTTATTGAGATTATTTTTATGTCGAAGCTTGCTGAGTTCCGTGCCGCAGAAAAGGCCCTCGCCGACCAACTGGCTTATCTCGAATCTCTGAAGAACGATAACTCCCTCAAAAAGGAAATCGAGTTTGAGGAAAAGCTGAAAACGCTGATGGGCGAATATGGCAAGTCCCTTCGTGACATCGTCGCGATCCTCGATCCATCGGCAGTTGGCGCTGTGAGTGTCCGCGGAGGCCGTGCATCGCAATCCAAGCGCCGTGAGCGTGTGGTGAAGGTCTACAAGAATCCGCACACTGGCGAAGTGGTAGAAACCAAGGGTGGAAATCACAAGGTGCTGAAGGCTTGGAAAGCTGAGCACGGTAACGATGTGGTCGAGTCTTGGCTGCAGTCCTAGGTATTGTACGAAAAATGCTACCGTAAGCATTGAGTCGTAGCGTCCGCTCGATGATGTTCTGCTGTCGGTACTTTAGGCGGCCAAACAGCCGCCCCGGCTTACCAGGAATGCGCACCTGTTCCAGTAGTGGCTGAGCCTGTGCGATATCGCTGGTTTGTCTGGGAGAAAGTATGAAGCGCAGAAGAAACGCTATTGGCATCGCAGATCAGGTGAGTCTTGGCGGTCGGGTCGCCTTGGCTCGTTCCCCTGTTGATCCGTGACTGGAAGGCGGCGTTGACGCGCTTTACGATCAGCTACGAAGACCGGCAGCAGTAACCCCAGCCCCATCAACCTTTCCTCATTCAATCGGAGGTACCAGCGCTCGAGTATTTGGTCAAGCGTATCGTCGTCGCGCCAGTCACGGAAGCGCTGATCACCGTCGACCACGGGCGAAATGTTCCGGCAAGGTCATGCCAAGCGGCCCCAGAGCACAGGACCCAGAAGATGCCATTGAGCACCAAGCGATCATCACTGTGCGGCCGCCCCATCCTCTGCTCGAGGGAAACCAGATCCTTGAGTAACTCCCATGCTGCATTGGGGAATTCGTGGCGCCTAGCCGTACGGGACTCCAGTCGCATCAACTTTTCTTGCGGAGCCTAGAGCTGCGATAGGAGTCCTGCGGGGTGGTATATCCAGTTGCTGGCTTCGGTGGGGATATTTATGAGAAAAGCACTAAAATAGTGCTGGTAACTAGCACAGCCCATTTCATGAAGAGACGCCTTGCATGCCCGAAGACGACCGTATTGCTCCACGTCTGATCAAGAAATATACCAATCGACGCCTATACGACACCCACACCAGTACCCATGTCACCCTGGGCGACATCCGTCGACTGGTCATCGATGAAGTGCCGTTCCGGGTAGTAGACGCGAAGAGTGGCGAGGACCTGACTCGAAGTATCTTGCTGCAGGTGATTCAGGAGGCGGAAAGCGATGGCGAGCCGATCTTCTCTAGCGACATGCTCAAGGGCATCATCCGTTTCTACGGCCCGTTCCAGGGTATGCTCGGCAACTATCTGGAGAAGAGCATTCAGACCGTGATCGACATCCAAACCCAGACAGGGGTGCAGTCCTCTCAGGCTTGGAGTGACTTTATGCACAAACAGGTGCCAGTCATGCAGGATCTGATGAGTCAGTATGTCGAGCAGTCGAAGAAGCTCTATCTGGGGACTCAGAACCTGTTCGGCTTGTTCGGTGGCATCCCACCCAGCAATTCTAGGCAGAAGAAAAAAGACGGTAATGACCAATGAAGGCCATCACCGCCCTTGGTGCAGTTGCCTTGCCTTGCCTTACTTGCGCCCGCCCGCAGTCTTGCTGGCTTCACGGGTGGCCTGACCTGCCGCGGAAGCGGCGGCTGCGATGCCGTTCTCGGCGATCTCGGCTGCCTGTTTGGCGGCTTTCTGTGCGCTTTCATAGACACTGCCAGCACTTTCCAATGCTGACTTGAGGACGGCTACCGCCGGCTCTGCGCCCGCTGGGGCGTTCTTGGCGATGACATCCACCAATTCCTGCACATGCTTGGCACCGGCCTCGACTTGGCGTTCGGCGAGCTTGGCAATATCCGTCTGAGTACTAGAGACCAGGTCATACACCTCTCGATTGAACTCCAGCAGGCGCTCAGCCTGAGCAACTGGCTGAGTGAAGGACGTCTGCAACTCGGCGAAGGCCTGCGGGTCACGCACCGACAGCAGCTTGCGCAGGCTGTCGAACTGCTCGCTACTGGAAGCGCGTAGCGCCTTGAATTGCAACTGACTGAGCTGCTCGACGCTCTCGAATACTTTGCCGCTGATCTGTTGCAACAGGTCAAGGTTGGCTTTCTGTGCGCTTTGCAGTTTTTCCGAATCGAAAAAAGACATAGTCGGGTCTCCTGGCAATGGGGAAGGCCGCTTGCGGCCTAGCACGCGAAAACCATCCATGATGGAGCCGCTGCGCTAGCAAAATTGTTGCATTGCACAAGAAAAGCTCGCAAGCGTTTTTTTGCGATGCAAAAAAACTTTGCCCAAGCTGGAGTGATTCGCTATAAAACTGAGCCTGAAAGCCATGTCTTCTCTATCCAGAGAGAGTCTAACGAGGGCCTTGCCCGCGTCCCTGATATAGGAAACGCTCATGAGCCAGGAAAGTTTTTTTGCAAAGCGAGAAGAGAGTTTTTCCTCATTCCATAATCTGTTCGAACACCTCGGACGCCTACAGCAGCTGCACGGGAAGCTCCTGCTCGATGCCTTTGGCCAACGCCATGAGACGCTGCTCGCGCCCCTGAGAGAAGGTCGCCTGCGTGTCCCCAGCGCAGGCGATTGCTGGGAATACCTGGTCGACTTCGGACAGCGAGGCCTGCTGTTCTGGGATGCACTGCGCCAACGTGGCGACAATACCCTGGCCCACGAGCGCGCCGGCTATCCCCTGCTGCTCAAGTTTCCCTATGAGGTGCTGATCGACGGCCATGACCTGCCCCACCCGGTCAACTACTCCCTGCTACACATCCTTCCAGGGGATGAACATCCGAGCGATGCCACGCGCCAGCCGGTCATCGTCATCGACCCGCGCGGCGGTCACGGTGCCGGTATCGGCGGCTTCAAGCAGGACTCTGAAATCGGCGAAAGCCTGCGCGCCGGGCACCCGACCTATTTCATTGCTTTCAGCCATGCACCCGCACCCGGCCAGACCCTGATTGACATCGCCGATGCTGAGGCCCGCTACATCGAAACAGTCAGCGCGCGCCATCCGGAGTCCGGCAAGCCTGTGGTGATTGGTAACTGCCAGGCCGGCTGGGCGTTGATGGGACTGGCCGCGGCACGTCCGGAACTGCCAGGGCTGGTGATCATCAACGGTGCGCCGCTGTCCTACTGGGCTGGAGTCAACGGGCACAACCCGATGCGCTATGCCGGCGGTCTGCTCGGCGGCGCCTGGATGACCCGCTTGGGCAGCGACTTGGGCAATGGCCGTTTCGACGGCACCTGGCTTGTTAGCAACTTCGAGAACCTGAACCCGGCCAATACCTACTGGAGCAAGTACTACAAGCTGTTCAGCAACGTCGATACCGAAACCCCGCGCTTCCTCGATTTCGAGCGCTGGTGGGGCAGCCCAACCCTGCTCAACAGCGAGGAGATCGAGGTGATCGTCGACGACCTGTTCATCGGCAACCGCCTGGCTGGTGGTTCCGGGCGCAGGACCACCAGCATCGACCTGAAACGCATTGAGGCGCCCGTGGTGGTGTTCTGCTCATACGGCGACAACATAACCCCGCCGCAGCAGGCACTGAACTGGATAGCCGACGTCTATCCCAGCGACCTGGCACTGCGCAACGCTGGGCGCACTATCGTCTACCTGCAGCACGCCAGCATCGGCCACCTGGGCATCTTCGTCTCCGGCAAGGTCGCCCGTCGTGAACACCGGCAACTGCTCGGCGCCATCGATGCCATCACCCTGCTGTCGCCAGGACTGTACGAGCTGGTGATCGACGACCTGCCGGCATCCGCCAGTGACGACCAGGCGTATCAGGTACATTTCGAATCCCGGTGCATAGCCGACATTCTCGACCACGATGAGGATGGCCTTAGCGACGAACGTGAATTCGCCCTGGTCGATCGCGTCTCCGGATTCAACAGTACTCTCTACGACTGGTTCGTGCGTCCCTGGATGCACAGGGCGATCAACGAACCACTCGCCGAATGCTTGCGCAAGAGCCATCCGTTCCACCAGCAGCAAGTCGTCTGGAGCAGTCTCAATCCAACCCTCTGGTGGCTGGCGGGCCATGCAGCCCTGACGCGCGCCAATCGCCGCCCGGCATCACCCGACAATCCCCTGTTCGGCTGGCAAGAGGCATTCTCCAGCTCGGTCGAGGCTCTGCTCGATGGCTATCGTGACGTCCGCGACGCGGTCCGGGAGATGCTCTTCCATAGTTTCTACGGTGGGCTTAGCACCCTGACTGGCGGCCAGACACCACGCTCGCCGCAGAGCTACGTAGAGCAGCGCGATAAGGCTCTGGTCGAGCATCTGCACAACTCGCTTCTCAAGGGTGGGGAGCAGGAAGCGCTCATTCGTATTCTCTGCCTGCTCGCGCATGCAAGCGGCAGCTTTGGCAAGGAACGTATCGAACAGCTCGCCCAGCAGGCCCGCGCGCTCTCGCAACAACTCGGCATCGACCCGCTTTCCGTGCGTGACAGCGTCCGCCTGCAGGATTTACTGGTCTTCGCCCTCCCCGAAGAGAGTTTGAAGATGTTGCCATTGTTGCTTCCCGAGGCTAGGCAGCGTGAGGCAGTGCTGGCAGCCGCCGTGCACCTCGTGCCCGAACTACTCTACGCCGAGGGCGCAGTGGGCGAACTCTGGCGCCGTTTGCACGACCTGCTTGAACACCCCCTGCCGGCCTTCGCACGGCCACCCGTTCCGCTCATCGCTGTGGACAGCGCGCCAGAACAAGCCCCGTCAGGGCAGCTCCTCCCCGAGGCGGATGCCCATGCACCCAAGGCCGGCGCACAGCCAAGGAAGAAAAACTCTGCCCAGCCTACTGAGGCGCAGATCGATACCAGCCCACCCCCAGTGGCGGCCGAGAGCAAGGACCCCGTGGCCGCGGTGAAAAAAACGGGACGCGCCAAGGCGACCCGCTCCGTGCCCGCCCATGTCCCCGCGAGCAAGGACAAAGGAGGCAGCGCCGAATGAGCCAGGATCACTACCAGCAGTTGTTGAACCGCTGCGCCGAAATTGGCCCGCTACCCACCATCGTTGTGCATCCTTGCGAGGAGAACGCGCTGCGCGGGGCGCTGGAGGCCACCCAGGCCGGACTGATCGCCCCGATTCTGGTAGGCCCGCGTCACAAGATCGCGGCAACCGCCAGCAAGGCCGGCCTGGATATCGATGGGTTGACCGTGGAGGACGTGCCACACAGCCACGCCGCAGCCGAGCGTGGCGTCGCCCTGATCCGCGAGGGCCGTGGCGAGCTGCTGATGAAAGGCAGCTTGCACAGCGATGAACTGCTGCATGCTGTGGCCGACCGCGAAAGAGGTTTGCGCACGGAACGGCGCCTCAGTCATGTGTTCGCCATGAGCGTGCCCAGCTATCACAAAGCGCTGTTCGTCACCGACGCGGCGGTCAATATCTTTCCCGGCCTGGAGGACAAGGCCGATATCTGCCGCAATGCGATCCAGATGCTGCACGTCCTTGGCATCGACCGGCCTAAGGTAGCGCTGCTGTCGGCGGTGGAAACCGTCACGGCCAAGCTGCCTTCGACCCTGGAAGCCGCCGCACTGGTGATCATGTCCCGGCGCGGGCAGATCGACGGCGCGCTGCTCGACGGGCCACTGGCTTTCGATAACGCGATCAACGCCGACGCTGCGCGAGTCAAGGGCATTCATTCAGACGTCGCCGGCGATCCGGACATCCTGCTGGTGCCGGACATGGAAGCGGGCAACATCCTCGCCAAGCAACTGATCTATCTGGCCGGCGCCGAGGCGGCCGGCATCGTCCTCGGCGCCCGCGTGCCGATCATTTTCACCAGCCGCGCCGACAGCCCCCGGGCTCGCATCGCCAGTTGCGGGCTGGCCGTGCTGCTCGCCGAAGCGCGGCGCACCCGCCTGGGGGTGCCCGCATGAGCCCCGTTCAAGACGAACTGATCGTCACCGTCAATGCTGGCTCGTCGAGCATCAAAACCGGCCTGTTCGCCGGCCGCCAAGGAGAGGAGCAGCCACGTTTGCTGGCGCGCGGCAAGCTGGACGGCATTGGCGTGGCACCGCGCCTCCAGATCGTCATGCCCGATGGAACGGTGGTGCAGGACGTAGTCTTTGCGCCGGAGCATGTTGCCGACATGAAGGCGGCTTTCCAGCAGGTCTATCGCGCACTGAAGGAAGGCCTGCAGAGTCGCCCACCGGCGCTGATCGGCCACCGAGTGGTGCATGGTGGGATGGAATTCAGCGACCCGGTACGCGTGGATCTTGCAACTCTGGCGCGCCTGAGGACGCTGGAACCCCTGGCGCCGCTACATCAACCGCACAATCTGGCAGCTATCCAAGCAGCGCTCGAGCACAATGCGCATCTACCTCAGGTCGCCTGTTTCGATACCGCGTTCCATGCCGGGCGCAGTGAAATGAGCCTGCTCTTCGGCTTGCCTTACGCGCTGTACGAACAGGGTGTTCGCCGCTACGGCTTCCATGGCTTGTCCTTTGAATATGTCAGCCAGCGCCTGATCGACAGAGCACCAGAACTCGCTGCCGGCAAGCTGGTCATCGCCCATCTGGGCAATGGTTCCAGCCTGTGCGCCATCGAGGCCGGCCGCAGCGTCGAGGTGACCACGGGCTTCAGCGCCCTAGACGGCCTACCCATGGGCAGCCGCTGTGGCGCCCTGGATCCCGGCGTACTGCTGTACCTGCTGGATCAGGGCATGCAGGTTCGTGATCTGGAGAAGCTGTTGTATCGGCAGTCGGGCTTGCTCGGCATCTCCGGGGTTAGCAGCGACATGCGCAATCTGCGCGCCAGCGACGACCCGCGCGCAGCCCTTGCCATCGACTACTACGCCTACCGCATCGCCCAGGAAATCGGTCGGCTTGCCACGTGCCTGGGTGGGCTGGACGCGCTGGTATTCACTGCCGGTATCGGCGAAAAGGATGCCGCGCTGCGTGCCCAGGTACTGCAGCATCTCGCGCCACTCTTTGGGCTGCGCCTCGATGAGGCGGCAAACCAATGCAACGCCGAGCGCATATCCAGCGCCGCCAGCACACGGGCCGTGTGGGTCATCCCCACCGACGAAGAGAGCATCATCGCCCGTCATGCCTGGCGTCTGTATCAGGATCAACACTTATGAGCATCAAGGAAAGCCTGTCTCTGGCCGGTAAGCGCGGCCTGGTGGTCGGCATCGCCAACCCGCATTCGATCGCCTGGGGCTGTGCTCAGGCGTTGCATGAAATGGGCGCAGAGCTGGCCGTCACCTGGCTGAACGACAAGGCCAGGGCACATGTCGAACCCCTGGCGCAACAGGTGCAGGCCAGTGTGCGCATGCCCCTGGACGTAACCCGGGCCGGCGAGCTGGACGCTCTGTTCGAGCGCCTCGCAGTGCAATGGGGATCGCTGGACTTCGTCGTTCACTGCCTGGCCAGCGCGCCCAAGGAGGAAATCCGCGGGCGCCTACTGGACAGTTCCAGTACCGGCTTCCTGCAGGCCATTGATATTTCCTGTCACTCCTTCATACGCATGGCGCGCCTGGCCGAGCCGCTGATGCCCCGGGGCGGCAGTCTGGTGACCATGAGTTACCTGGGCGCCCAGGAGACGATCGAGGGTTATGCCCTGATGGGGCCGGTCAAGGCCGCTCTGGAGTGCAGCGTGCGCTATCTGGCTACCGAGTTGGGGGCGCGTAATATCCGGGTGAATGCCATTTCTCCTGGTCCTATGCTGACTCGAGCGGCCTCCGGACTAAGAGACTTTGATCATTTGCTACAAGCCTCGACCTATCGTGCTCCCCTGCGTCGCTTGGTCAATTTGGAGGATATCGGTGGCTTCTGCGTTTGGCTGGTCAGTGACGCCAGTCAGGGCCAAACTGGCGGCGTGCACTTCGTGGATGGTGGATTGAATATACTTGGTTGATTGGCGCATCGTGCAAAGCCAGCAAGCGCGGGATGCGCCTTTATTAAGGATAAGCTAACTCAGTGTGGCGGTACCTTGATTTAGCTCTTGTTGTTCTTTCTTTGGGTCTGTTAATAGCGTTGTGGTGATCTGTAAGTTTGAGGGTGTTAATGTGAGGGTTAAAGAGTTTTTATTTGTCTCGGCACTTGCCATGTTCGCGCTTTTGGGGCGATCTGCCCTAGCGGCCACAATGCGCTGTGGTAGTAATTTGGTAAGTGAAGGGGATCTGATTGTTGATGTGATCAGGAAATGTGGGAAGCCCGGGCAGCGACAAGTTTTAGGGCCATCTTTTGACTCGAATGGATTTATTGTGAAAGGGGGGGCGGCAATTGAGATGTGGGTGTACGGCCCTAGTAATGGCGCGTACCAGTATCTTCGGTTTGTCAATGGTAGATTGGTTGAGATTCGCACTCGTATAGATTGAATACCATAAGAGTATAGGTGCTCAAGGCTCGTCTTCGGCTGCAGCGCTCACGATAGATGTTATCGTCGCACGAATTGGGGTTTAGTGTTTTCTTTTGCGGTAGTTTGAGGGTGTCCGAATTTTTGTGTCTCCGGTTCGGAGCGACACTTTCGCTCCGAACCGGAGACACCATGAGCAAGACGCAACACCCCATCACTGACGAGCTGCTGGATCAGCTCCTGGCCAAGTACCAGAAACCTGAAGACCTGATTGGTGCCGACGGCATCCTCAAGCAACTGACCAAGAAGCTGGTTGAGCGCGCACTGGATACGGAGCTAACCACCTGGGCCACGACAAGCATCAGCCGGTCAGCAACCCCGCTGGTAACACGCGCAACGGTTTCAGCAAGAAGAAACTCAAGGGCGAGTTCGGCGAGTTGCCCATCGAAGTGCCGCGCGACCTGTATGGCACCTTCGATCCGCAGATCGTCGAGAAGCACCAGACCCGCTGGACGGGCTTCGACGACAAGATCCTCTCGCTCTATGCCCGCGGCATGACAGTGCGCGAGATCCAAGCGCACTTGCAGGAAATGTACGGCGCCGAGATGTCGCCCAGCCTGATCTCCTCGGTGACCGATGCTGTGGCTGATGAGGTGAAGGCTTGGCAGTCGCTCCCGCTCGATACGGTCTACCCCATCGTCTATCTCGACTGCATCCACACCAAGGTGCGCGAGGGCGCCGTGCGAGTGAAGGCAGTGTATCTGGCGCTGGGTATCAACCTGGCCGGCGAGAAAGAAATCCTTGGCCTGTGGATCGCCCAGAACGAGGGTGCGAAGTTCTGGTTGCAGGTGGTGACTGAGCTGCGTAACCGTGGCGTGCAGGACATCTTCGTCGCCTGCGTGGATGGCCTGAAGGGCTTCCCGAGGCCATCGAGGCGGTGTTCCCGCAGATCAGCGTGCAGCTGTGCATCGTGCGCATGGTCAGGCATAGCCTGAACTACGTGTCGTGGAAGCGGCGGGCTGAGGTGGCCGCTGACCTGAAGCGGATTTACCAGTCCAGCACGGCTGACGAAGCCGAGCTACGCCTCGGTGAATTCGAGGCCAAGTGGGATGACGACTACCTGCCGATTGGTCAGTCCTGGCGGCGCAACTGGGCCAGGATCACGCCGTTCTTCGACTTCCCGCCGGAGATCCGCAAGGTCATCTACACCACCAACGCCATCGTGTCGGTGAACATGAGCCTGCGAAAAATTACCAAAAACCGTGGCTTATTCCCCTGTTGATCCGTGACTGGAAGGCGGCGTTGACGCGCTTTACGATCAGCTACGAAGACAGACTGCCACAGCAGTAACCCCAACCCGGTTACACAAAATTCTGCACACCCTCACTGATCATCAGTCTGATAAGTAGTGGTTGGTGCATTTTCATTAGGCATATTTTGCTCGCCTTCGTCCTGCCGGTAACGTCCAGGGGGGCGTCCGAACCAACGCAGGCAGGCTTTATGGAAGCTACTCTGATCATGGAATCCGAGTTTTTCGACTACCCGATCCAGAGTGCATGAGCTGCGACGTAGATAATAATCGGCCAATTGCCGGCGAACGTCGCTGAGGATATCCTTGAACTGTATTCCTTCCTTCTCCAAGGATCGCTGTAGAGTTCGCTTACTCATGTAGAGAGCCTGAGCGATAGACTCCATGTCACATCCATCTTGGCCTAGACGTTCAACGACTAATCCGCGCACGCGTCCAGCCAGAGAAGTGCCAACTAACTGCCCCAAGCGAAATTCAGCGAATCGATTATGCAGCAGAGCCAGTGCCTCGTTCGCGGTACTTAATGGACGCAGCAACTCTTGCTGATCGAACAAGACACTGTTGTGCTGGGCGCCGAAGCGCAGTGAACAACCGAACAGTCGTTGGTATTCGGATATATTCTGCGGCTTGCTATGGACGAAGTCGAGTTGCAGCGGTCGTGGTGGCCTGCTGCCGGTAAGCCAGCGGCAGAACTCCAGTAGTGCAGTGGCACCGGCATCCTCAAACGCTCTTCCCCTGGATATGCCCTCTTCAAGATGTTCTAGATATATCAAGCGTAGACGCCCCTCTTGCTCCGGAGATAATAGTAGGGTGACGCCATTGCCAAGCAGGGGGAAAAATCGCACTAGGTGCTCCAAAGCCTGCTTCAGATTTGGGCTGGACATCATTACGTAGCCTACCAGTTGAAAGCTGCCAGGATGGAAATGTGCACCAGCCTTGAGGCCTAGGTTCGGGTTTCCTGAGGCGCACTCGGCAAGCTCCATCAAGCGATACGCGCTTGCACGTGAAAAGAATGCTTCCGTTTGCGTCAGCAAGCTCATATCGATTCCGGCCTTGTGGCACAGGCTCACCTCATCCAGTCCCTCTGCTTGCAGCATATCTACCAGCATCCTGACATAACTAGAACTGATCCTGTACATGCGCCCCTCTGCGTCGTTTCTCTGTGGAGATGAAGTGTGGAAATTAGACGTCTGCAAGGTGATTATTAATGACTTAGATCAAAACTTGGTTGAGTTATTGTCGAGACGCGCCAGTTATGGCGCGCAGGGACAATTCCCCGTCATCGGGGAACATTGCCTATGCTTGCGATGCGCAGGACACTTACTTCTCAGTTTTAAGGAGGAGTGATTGTTGAATACTTCGAACAATCCGGCGCGTATAGCACTGGTCACTGGTGGTATGGGGGGGATTGGTACGGCGATTAGTCGGCGTTTGTATCTGGACGGCTTCATCGTGGTTGTGGGATGTAGCCCTTGCTCCCGACGTAAGGCCTCCTGGATCTCCGAGCAATTTGATGCAGGCTTTCACTTCCACTGTATCGATTGCGATATCACTGACTGGGACAGTACCCGCCAAGCCTTTGAAATGGTGCGAGAGACTGTTGGTTCGATTGATGTGTTGGTCAACAATGCTGGCATCACCCGAGACGGCACCTTCCGCAAGATGTCTCTGGAGAGTTGGAGGGCGGTAATCGATACCAACCTTACCGGCTTGTTCAACACCACCAAGCAGGTCATCGAAGGCATGCTGGCCAAAAGCTGGGGGCGCGTAATCAACATCTCCTCGATCAATGGTCAACGAGGGCAGTTCGGGCAGGCTAACTACTCTGCGGCTAAGGCGGGCATTCATGGCTTCAGTATGGCCTTGGCTCGCGAGGTGAGTGGTAAGGGCGTGACTGTTAACACGGTTTCTCCTGGTTACATCAAGACGGACATGACCGCGGCGATTCGCCCGGACATCCTTGAGGGCATGATCACCGGCATCCCTGTCGGCCGTCTCGGCCAGCCCGAGGAGATTGCATCGATCGTGGCCTGGCTGGCCTCCGATCAGTCTGCCTATGCCACAGGCGCCGACTTCTCGGTGAATGGCGGCATGAACATGCAGTGATGCGCCATTCGCACCCTCGCTCAGCTGTGACATGAGGCGTTCCAGATGATCGAAGTCGTTATCGTTGCCGCCACTCGCACCGCCATCGGTGCTTTTCAGGGGAGTCTGGCCGGCACTCCCGCCGTTGAATTGGGCGCCACGGTGATCCGCCACCTGCTCGAGCAGACTGCTCTGGATAGCGGTCAGGTGGATGAAGTGATTCTCGGCCACGTACTCACTGCCGGTGTTGGGCAGAATGCCGCTCGCCAAGCAGCGGTCATCGCCGGCTTGCCGCACGCCGTGCCGGCGATGACCCTGAACAAGGTCTGTGGCTCGGGCCTGAAGGCCCTGCACCTGGGCGTCCAGGCAATCCGCTGTGGCGATGCCGAGGTGGTGATTGCCGGCGGTATGGAGAACATGAGCCTGTCGTCCTACGTCCTACCCAAGGCTCGCACTGGCTTGCATATGGGGCACGCGCAACTAGTCGACAGCATGATCGTCGACGGCCTGTGGGACGCTTTCAACAACTACCACATGGGTATTACCGCCGAGAACTTGGTAGATAAGTACGGCATCAGTCGCGAAGCCCAGGACGAATTCGCAGCCGCCTCGCAGCAGAAGGCCGCGGCTGCCATTGAG
This sequence comes from Pseudomonas citronellolis, assembly GCF_029335315.1. Classification (GTDB taxonomy): domain Bacteria; phylum Pseudomonadota; class Gammaproteobacteria; order Pseudomonadales; family Pseudomonadaceae; genus Pseudomonas; species Pseudomonas citronellolis_A. The sequence continues at coordinate 34,752 of NZ_JARJLT010000053.1, read as the reverse complement.
GCCGGGCGCTTCCGCGACGAGATTGTCCCGGTGAGTATTCCGCAGCGCAAGGGCGAGGTGCTGAGCTTCGACACCGACGAGCAACCACGCGCCGGCATCACTGTAGAGTCGCTGGGGAAGCTGAAACCGGCCTTCAAGAAGGACGGCAGCGTCACCGCCGGAAATGCTTCCAGTCTCAACGACGGCGCCGCCGCGGTACTGCTGATGAGTGCTGCGAAGGCCGCAGCGCTCGGTCTGCCAGTGCTGGCGAAGATCGCGGCCTACGCCAATGCCGGCGTCGACCCGGCGATCATGGGTATCGGTCCTGTGTCGGCCGCTCGCAGTTGCCTGAAGAAGGCGGGCTGGAGTCTGGCCGAGCTGGATCTGATCGAGGCTAATGAAGCCTTCGCCGCCCAGGCCCTGGCTGTGGGGCGGGAGCTAGGCTGGGATGCTGACAGGGTCAACGTCAACGGCGGCGCTATCGCCCTCGGCCACCCCATTGGCGCCTCCGGCTGTCGCGTACTGGTAACCTTGCTGCACGAAATGCTCAGGCGCGACGCGAAAAAAGGCCTCGCTACCCTGTGTATCGGCGGCGGTCAGGGCGTGGCGCTGGCCATCGAGCGCTGAATGACACTTTCGCGACTCTGCCGGACGTGCCCCCCCCTGCACCCGCACCGCCAGGCTGGCCGTGCGGTTACGTCAGACATGATCGCACCGCGCCCCTCACCGGGTGCGGCCTTTGTTTTCATACTCCCGGAGAGGCCATGGACAACGGACACACCTTTGCTCACTACTGGTCGGGTCAGGCGCCTTTTGTCGCCAGCTTCATCCTGCAGCAACTGCGCTTATATGTGGCGCAAAATGCTTGGTTCAGCGGCCATGACCAAAGCCGGTGGTTCGACGTACCTGTCGAGGCGTTGGAGCAGCTGCAGGCTGGCTACCAACAACAGTGGGCCGAACTTGGCCAGCAACTGCTGACCTGTCAACCGTTCGTGTTCAACGATCGTCGCTTTGCTAGCGACAACTGGAGCGAACCGCTGTTCGGCTCTCTGGCTGCCTTCTACCTTCTGAACTCCGGTTTCCTGCTGAAATTGTTGGAACTCCTCCCCATCGATGAGCAAAAGCCGCGCCAGCGCCTTCGTTACCTTATCGAACAAGCGATTGCAGCAAGTGCTCCCAGTAATTTTCTGCTGAGCAACCCCGATGCTCTACAACGCTTGGTAGAAACCCAGGGCGGCAGCCTTCTAAGTGGCCTATTGCATCTTGCTAGTGACCTGAAGGAAGGAAAGTTGCGTCAATGTGACCTGGGCGATTTCGAAGTCGGTGTGAATCTGGCCACCACCCCGGGTGCCGTAGTGCTGGAAACCCCTCTTTTCCAACTGATCCAGTATTCGCCGCTCAGCGAAACGCAATACCAGCGGCCAGTATTCATTGTCCCGCCGGCGATCAACAAATACTACATCCTCGACCTCGGCCCGGAAAACTCTCTAATCCGCCATCTGTTGGAGCAAGGTCATCAAGTTTTTCTGATGTCCTGGCGCAACTTCACTCAGGAACAGGCCGACGTCACTTGGGAGCAGATCATCCAGGACGGAGTGATCAGCGCCCTGCGCACTACCCGGGCCATCAGCGGTGAGCGCCATCTGAACTGTTTGGGGTTCTGCATTGGCGGCACCATGTTGAGCTGCGCTCTAGCGGTGCTGGCAGCGCGTGGCGACCACGATATTGCCAGCCTGAGTCTATTCGCCACCTTTCTTGACTACCTTGATACCGGGCCGATCAGCGTCTTCGTCGATGAGCAATTGGTGGCCTTCCGTGAGCGCACCGTCGGTGGCCATGGTGGAAAATATGGCCTGTTCCGCGGCGAGGACATGGGTAATACCTTCTCCCTGCTGCGGCCCAACGAGCTGTGGTGGAACTACAACGTAGACAAGTACCTCAAGGGGCAGAAGCCGCTTGCTCTGGACCTGTTATTCTGGAACAACGACAGCACCAATCTGCCGGGGGCTCTGTATTGTTGGTATCTGCGCCACACCTACCTGCAGAACGACCTCAAGTCGGGGGAGTTGGATCTGTGCGGCGTCAAGCTGGATCTGCGCGCTATAGATGCTCCGGCCTATATCCTGGGTACTCACGACGACCACATCGTGCCTTGGCGCAGCGCCTATGCCAGTACGGCATTGCTGGGAGGCTCAAAGCGGTTCGTCCTCGGCGCCTCCGGCCACATCGCCGGAGTAATCAATCCGCCAGCTAGACAGAAGCGGCACTACTGGACCAATGATCGCATAGAGTCAGTGCCCGACGATTGGCTGCAGGGAGCTCAGCACCATTCTGGTAGTTGGTGGAGCGATTGGTTCACTTGGTTGTCTGGCTATGCCGGTCCACGCAAGACTGCCACCAGTATGCTGGGCAGTGCCGAATACCCACCGCTTGAGCGTGCGCCTGGCCGCTATGTTCAACAGTAAAGGCAATGTCAGCTGAATAAGCTTTATGTGCTCGGCCTCTGAGTCGATAGGGTTGGTTGATTGCTCCCGGGCGAATTTGGTCGACGTGTTGCTCGCTGGCAGTGGCGTAAGTAGCACTTGTCTACGGGGTAGCGGTAGAACGGATATCCATGGTCCCAATAGTGTGGTTGCGAGCAGTCTTTTATGGTGTAAGGCCATTTAATAAGATGCTGGGGTGTGTTGTGCTAACTCTTCAGTTTTTGGAATGGTCAAAGAAATATACTATTGGCTCATGGTCTACGAAAGAGTCTCGGTGGAGTTGTTAGTTGGTGAGCGTGGTTTTGGCTTTTTTGTGGTAGGTGCCTGCTGGATAATTATGTCCGAGAAACTTGAGGTGTCCAATGTTAGATGACTATGAGTTTGAGGGTTGCTCTGGATTTGAGCTCAGAAAGCCTTTCGATGTTGGATATGAGTCTGGTTTGTTGGGTTTGACAATTTTTGACTGCCCATACTCTCATTCGACTGTGGAGGGGCTTTGTAGTCGTCATGAGTGGCTTAATGGGTTTCTCACTGCTCTTTCACAAAAAGGCGATCTGGGTTTGCTTTAGGGATGCTCGGAAGTACGGGACTATTTCAGACCATCCCTAGGTAGGTTCGTTCCTGCGTTGGTGCTTCGAAAGCTCCCTGGTGGAGTGCCGAACCAGCGTAGGCAGGCCTTGTGAAGGCTGCTGATTTCTTTAAAGCTTAGCAAGGTGCATATGTGCTCTAGCGAGTAAGATAGATAATTTATTAAATAATGCTCGGCTAGTTTTTTTCGAGTGCTATCGAGTATTTTTTTGAAGTTATTTCCCTCTTTTGCAAGTTCGCGCTGCAAGATTCGAACGTTGGTGTTAAGTTCTTTTGCTACGGAGTCTATGTCGCAGGGGGAGCTCCCGAGTCGCTTGATGAGCGAGGATCGTGTGCGCTCGCTGAAATATCCATTATTTAAATGGTGTTTTTGATGTTCAGCCAGACTTTCGTGGAGTACCGCGAGTGCCTCGTTTGCAGTGCTTAGGGGAATAGATAGTGCTTCTTGAAAAAATAGGATGCTATTTCGATTTCTGTCGAAGTGTAAGGTGCAATCAAAAATCTGTTGGTGCTCTGAGATGTCTTTTGGCATGGGGTAGATAAACTCGACTTCTCGTGCTATGGGACGTCTTCCTCCTGTCATTCGACGGCATAGTCCCATGGTTGATGATAGTATTACATCGCTAAATGCTCGAGATTTCTTTGCTTTGCCTTCTGAGTTGTCAGAGTGCCACAGGCGCATTCCACTCTTCTCTTGTGTGAGTTTGATGGTAAAGCCGTTTCCTAGAAGCGTGGAAAAGCGAACTAGTGCCAATAGTGCATCTTTTAAGTTGGCGCTGGATATCATTGCATATCCTACTAGTTGAAATGCACCTGGAAGAAGTTGATGGTGGGCTTTCAGTCCAATGTTTGGGTTGCTGCTCTCGATTTCTGCTAGATCCATTAGTTGAAGAACGCTAGATCTTGAGATGAATTTGCTTTGTGAGCTTAGTTCTTCGATATCTATTCCTGACTCTTTGCAGAGTCGCTCTGTGTCGAGACTTTCACTGGCAAGGATGCTCACTAGCTGGACGGTTAGACTGGTACTTATCCTGCTCACCACTCGCTGCTCCTGTTTTGGGGGCGACTCTTGTGCGTTTATATATGTATATCTGGATGCTGTGAGTATGTCCATAGTCCTTCTGTCTATAGAATTTGTTTCTGCAGACGTTTTTTTGGCGCCAGGGGACGTTGCCTATGCCTCGGTGGTTTGGTTCACTCTTGTGTTGAGACGGAGCTGAGTGGGTGTAATTCTCTGGGTTTAGTGACTTTAACCTTCGTAGTATTTGTCGGTGTGTTTCCCCTTACTTTGGGAGGGCGTTGTAGTTTGTGTGTTTGGTGATCTGGTTGAGTTTTATGGTTTTTTAGGGGCGTGTTTCGTTTTTTTGGTTCGGTTTGGTTCGGGGTGAGTGATGAAGGTAGGTAGGAGATGGCTACTCCGTGTTCTCTTGTTTCTGGCCTGTATAGCGGTTTTTGCTCTTGTATGGGTAATGTTGAGGCCTAGTGCTATTGGTAGGGAGTTTGCTGCTGCTAACGGACGAATAGAAGCTACTGAAGTAGATGTAGCTACCAAGCTGCCTGGTCGAATTGCATCAATCAACGTTGATGAGGGTGACTCCGTTAAAAGTGGCGAAGTGGTTGCGCAAATGGATACTCAGGTTCTCGAAGCTCAGTTGGCTCAGGCGCAAGCAGAGGTACGTCGAGCGCAGAATGCGAAGTCCACTGCTGAGTCTTTGGTGGCCCAGCGGATGAGTGAGAAGGCCACCGCTGAGGCGGTGGTGGCGCAGCGTCAGGCTGAGCTCACAGCTGCGCAGAAGCGTTTCAGTCGCACCGAGCAGTTGGTCAAGCGAAACGCACTTCCGCAACAACAACTCGATGATGATCAAGCCGTGATGCAGAGCTCGCAGGCCGCTCTGGCTGCTTCGCGCTCGCAGGTAGTCTCGGCTCAGGCCGGGATCGCCGCCGCGCGCTCCCAGGTGGTCGAGGCGCAATCGGCCATCGAAGCGGCTACCGCTAGCACCGCGCGCCTGCAAGCGGATATCGACGACAGCCTGCTCAAGGCCCCGCGCAATGGTCGCGTGCAGTACCGCGTGGCGCAGCCGGGTGAGGTTCTGTCCGCTGGCGGCAAGTTGCTCAATATGGTCGATCTGGCCGACGTCTACATGACTTTCTTTCTGCCTTCGGGCCAGGCCGGCAAGGTCGAGCTCGGCCAGGAAGTGCGCCTGGTGATCGATGCGTTACCGCAGTACGTGATTCCAGCCAAGGTGTCCTACGTGGCCAGCGTTGCCCAGTTCACACCCAAAACTGTGGAGACTGCCAACGAGCGCGAGAAGCTAATGTTCCGTATCAAGGCGCGCCTTGATCCGGCTCTGCTAGAGAAGTACATAACTTACGTGAAGACCGGCGTTCCAGGCATGGCTTACCTCCGCCTCGCTCCACAGTGTGAGTGGCCAACTGACTTGCAGATCAAGGTCCCGCAATGACCTCTGCCGACTGCGTAGCGCTTTTGAACGGTGTCTTGCTGCGTTATGGTGAGACCCGAGCATTAGACAATATCAGCTTGGACATTCCGGCTAATCGCATGGTTGGTTTGATTGGCCCTGATGGTGTTGGTAAGTCCAGCTTGCTCGCGCTGCTTGCCGGTGCTCGCAAGATGCAGGATGGAGATATCCAAGTGCTGGGCGGCGACATGCGCGACATGCGCCACCGCCGCGCCGTGTGCCCGCGCATCGCCTACATGCCCCAGGGTTTGGGCAAGAACCTCTACCCGACGCTCTCGGTGTTCGAGAACGTCGACTTCTTCGGTCGTCTCTTCGGCCACGACAAGGTCGAGCGCGAGCGGCGCATCGCCGACCTGCTGCACAGCACGGGCCTTGCGCCCTTTGCCGAACGCCCGGCGGGCAAACTCTCCGGCGGCATGAAGCAGAAGCTCGGGCTGTGCTGCGCGCTAATCCACGATCCCGACCTGCTGATCCTCGACGAACCCACCACTGGCGTCGACCCGTTGTCGCGCAACCAGTTCTGGGAGCTGATCGCGCGCATCCGCGCCGGCCGCGAAGGGATGAGCGTGCTGGTGGCTACGGCCTACATGGAGGAAGCCGAGCGCTTCGATCACCTGGTGGCGATGGACGACGGCAAGGTGCTCGCTACCGGCACGCCCGCCCAACTACGTGAGCAGACTGGCACGCAGAATCTCGAAGAGGCCTTCATCGCGCTGCTGCCCGAGAGCAAACGCGACGGTCACCACAAGCTGGTCATTCCACCTCGCCCACAGAGTGACGGCGCGCCGCAGATTGCCATCGAGGCCGAAGGGCTGACCTGCCGCTTCGGCGATTTCGTTGCGGTGGACCACGTCAGCTTCCGTATCGAGCGCGGGGAAATCTTCGGCTTTCTCGGCTCCAACGGTTGCGGCAAGTCCACCACTATGAAGATGCTCACTGGCCTGCTGCCGACCAGCGAGGGTAGCTGTGCCTTGTTTGGCCAGCCGGTGGACCCTAACGACATGGAGACGCGCCGGCGAGTTGGCTACATGTCCCAAGCCTTCTCCCTGTACGCCGAGTTGACAGTGCTGCAGAACCTCGAATTGCACGCCAAGCTATTCCATTTGCCGGACGAGCAGATTGGCCCGCGGGTTGAGGAAATGCTTAAACGCTTCGACTTGGATAAGGTCCGTTACGAATTACCTGACAGTTTACCGCTAGGTATCCGTCAGCGCTTATCACTAGCGGTGGCAGTTATCCATAGGCCGGAAATCCTGATCCTCGACGAGCCTACCTCAGGCGTTGACCCAGTTGCTCGTGACGGTTTTTGGGAGCTGATGGTGGAGCTTTCGCGGAACGATGGTGTGACCATCTTTATCTCCACCCATTTCATGAATGAAGCCAGGCGCTGTGATCGTATCTCACTAATGCATGCAGGCAGGGTTCTCGACAGTGACACTCCCCAAGGCCTTATGGAGAAGCGCGGTCTGCCGACTTTGGAGGCCACTTTCATCGCCTACTTGGAGGAGGCAGCTGGAGGACCTGTAACTATTGAGGCACAGACCACGCCGGAACAACCTTCTGAGACAACTAAATCAGCTAAATATAGGGGGAATGATCGCTTTAGCTGGCTGCGTCTACTTAGCTATGCCCGCCGTGAGGCAATGGAGTTGCGTCGTGACCCAGTTCGTCTGACCTTGGCACTATTGGGAACGGGATTGCTGATGTTTATTATTGGGTATGGGATTAACGTAGACGTAGAAAATCTTTCTTTTGCAGTGCTTGATCGTGATCAGACTACCAATAGTCAAGAGTATGTACTCAATGTCGCGGGTTCGCGCTACTTTATTGAACATAACCCGATCCAAACTCCAGAAGAGCTTGACCAGCGTTTGCGTAGCGGAGAGTTGAGTTTGGCATTGGAAATACCGCCAAATTTTGGTCGTGACTTAAAGCGTGGAGATACTCCAACCATCGGAGTTTGGATAGATGGTGCCATGCCAACTCGTGCTACTACTGTCCAAGGTTACGTTCAATGGTTGCATACTAGCTATTTAGCTGAACTATCACGTGAAAATGCTGGCTCCAAGTCCAGTGCAGCAGCAGGTGTAGAGGTACGATACCGATACAATCCTGACGTGGAGAGTCTTAAAGCCATGGTTCCGGCGGTGATTCCGTTGCTGCTGATCATGATCCCAGCGATGCTCACCGCCTTAGGAGTGGTGCGTGAGAAGGAGTTGGGCTCAATTACCAACCTATATGTCACTCCAGTAACTCGCCTGGAGTTCTTGCTTGGCAAGCAACTGCCCTACATCGGTATGGGCATGATTAACTTCGTACTAATGCTTACCATGGCGGTGCTACTGTTCCACGTGCCTCTCAAGGGCAGTCTGTTGGCACTGACTCTGGGAGCGCTGCTCTACGTGATTACCAGCACAGGTCTAGGATTGCTGCTCTCTACCTTCATGAGGAGCCAGATAGCTGCGGTGTTCGGCACTGCGATCGCCACTATGATTCCGGCTATTCAGTTCGCCGGGCTGATCCATCCAGTATCCTCGCTGGAAGGTGCCGCTGCGTTAATCGGCAAGCTGTATCCGACCTCGCATTTCCTGATTATTAGTCGTGGTGTCTTTTCAAAAGCGTTAGGTATTTCTGATCTATGGGGTTATTACCTACCATTGGTAGCTATGATACTGATGCTGACGCTGCTAAGTGTGTGCCTCCTGAAGAAGCAGGAGATCTAATACATGAAGAAGTTAGCGAACATCTTCAACCTTGGTATCAAGGAGTTCCACAGTCTGGGGCGTGACTATGCAATGTTGATCCTGATTGCATGGGCATTTTCATTTGGCGTATACAGTTCCGCAACAGGAGTGCCTGAGACGCTACATCACGCCTCTATTGCTGTGGTTGATGAAGATCAGTCTCAACTATCAAAGCAAATAATAAGATCCTTCCAGCAGCCATACTTTCAGACTCCGTCTGAGATAAACCAAGTCGAAATGGACCATGGGATGGATACTGAGTTGTACAGCTTTACACTTGATGTTCCACCAGACTTTCAGAGAGATGTGCTCGCTGGTCGCAATCCAAAGATTCAGTTAAATGTCGATGCGACCCAAACAGTTCAGGCTTTCTCTGGTGCTGGATATATACAGAGCATCATCGATAGTGAGATAAGGGAGTTTGTTAATCGCTATCGAGGGGAGCAGCCTCTGCCCATAAGGTTGGCTGTGCGCTCAGAGTTTAACCCAAATTTAACTCAGGCTTGGTTTGGGGCTGTAATGGAGGTTATAAATCAGATCACGATGCTGTCGATAATCCTTACTGGGGCCGCTCTTATTCGGGAGCGTGAGCATGGTACGGTCGAGCATTTGCTAGTAATGCCCCTGACTGCATTTGAGATTATGTTGGCTAAAGTTTGGTCGATGGGAGTGGTCGTGCTCACGGCTGCGGCTGCATCTTTGCTATTTGTTGTGCATACATGGATTGGTGTTCCATTGAGTGGGTCTTTTTTGCTTTTTTTAACGGGGGCGGCTATCCATCTATTTGCTACAACTTCAATGGGGATTTTTTTGGGGACTGTCGCTCGCTCAATGCCTCAGTTGGGGCTTCTGGTTATAATAATATTGATTCCATTACAGATATTGTCAGGCGGGACAACTCCTCGAGAGAGCATGCCTGAGTTGGTTCAGAATATAATGTTGGTCGCGCCGACTACACATTTTGTAACGTTGGCACAAGCTATTTTGTTTCGTGGGGCTGGTTTTGCAATAGTTTGGGGGCAATTTGCGTCGATCTTTATTATTGGGCTAGTGTTCTTTGTTTCGGCGCTTTGGCGTTTTCGTCGAACTATCGGGCAGATGGCGTGACTCTATTTGTTTGAATTATTTTTGGCTTGTTTTGAATTTAAAATGCTCTAATTGGTTTTTTGCAGGATCCATGATGGAAAAGATTGGCAAAGATCATGTGGTTATCATATGTGCTGTTTATTTGGCAGGGGAGTGGGTCCGGCCAAGTTCATTAGGGGTATGGCTTCCGCTTTCGCCGGATAGTTACTTTTTGGATCTGTTTTCATTGGGGTTGCTTGATAGGCGGATGCATACTTCAAATTCTAGGTTTTTGCGGAATAACAATAAAAGCTCTGTTGAATATAGATTGTCAGAAAAAGGGCGTCTGTTTGCGGAATCAGTTATTAATGATCGATAGCCGTGCTGTTGTTCGGCCAATATACAGCCTGTGGTAATGTTCGAGTGCGAGGTTGGTTTCCTTCATGCTGTTTGGATGTCAAGAGATTCTGGTAGAGTTTCTGCGTCAATTGATGTTGGTTTGGGGTTGGCAGTCTTAGATAGATTGGCTGCCATGCTGTTTTAAAGTGGCTGTAGGTTGAAGATTCAAGGCTGAGAGGGGCGCCCTATCCTTGCATAACGGTGCTTAGGATAGGGCCTATGGTTGTAATGCGGTCCTCAGCAGTTTTGCACGCCGTAGAATTTTTGGATAAGATCTGTAAGTCCTGGTTCTTGGCTTTTGGCTGGATTACCAGTATCTAACGGAGTCCTATCCTCAACGCTCGATTAGCTGCTTAACGCTACTTTGGGGGATCTGTTGGTTTTTGCCCTGACTATCTTTGAATTCGAGCATCCCAGTCTTGTTGTCTAGTCGAGGTTTGTCGGCGGTAGTCAGTACTTGACCATCATTGGTCATGATCAGGTATTCGGTAGAGCAAGCACTCAATGTGAATGTACAGAGAATGGCTGCGATAAGGTTTTTCATAGTGCACCTCAGTTTGGGCTTTAACTCCAAAGGCCACTGTTCTCGTGGCCTACATAAATTTTAATATAAATTGTTCCTCGGCATAAGCCCTGTCGTGAGGATTTCTTTGTGAAATAATGATATTATTTCTCTGCCGAGGGGTTCCCCGCGAAGATATCCCTAGGTAAGCCACTCTCTTTTTGAGAGTGGCTTTTTATTTGGTTTTCTGTTGCTCTGTCCTTTGCGAGATGTCCGAGTCTATGTGAAAGTACGCTTCGTAGCCCATAGGGTATGTATTCATGTGCGTTGCAGATGTATGGCTCTCGATTTTGAGCGATGTTTACCTGCGAAAGGAGGATGGAACTGTGAATAAGCGCAATCAACTATTTAAATGCGATCTCAAATCTATTTTATGCCGACGCTATCTCCATCGGCGCCATGCTGGCCACCAGTAGACGCGTATCCCCATCGTCAAAAACGACTCGCAGAACGCGATCGTCGATCCATCTGTCGATGGTTCCACTCCCGAAGATGGCATGAATTACCCGCGTTCCTTTTGCCGCGCCGAAGAAGTTTTGGTTTGCTCCCATGGACGTGGGTGAGGACGGCTGTGGGCGCTTTGCATAGCGCCAGTCTTTAGAGAAGGGAAAGGTCGTGAAATAGGTATTCGCGATCTCGGGACGGTCTACCTCTCCAAGGGCCGCGAAGCGTTCTTCTTCAACAGCGGCTCCTGCATGCCGAGCTAAGGCAATGTCCATCTCCCAAAGAAAGCGAGATACGGAGCTCGTTTCCGGATGCATTTCCGTGATATCCGGGCGCTCCAGGCTACGCTGAAACTCCAAGTCGTTGGGGTGAGCAATGAAAACCTCATCGACGGCGCGCGTGATGGCCACGTAGAACAGCCGGCGCTCTGCCTCGATTTCATCGGCGCTTAGGTCGTCCCTGGGAAAGCCGCTTCTCACGACTCCAGGTACGAAGACCCTCGACCACTGTGCCCCTTTCGCTCGATGAATGGAGCTGATCCACACGTGTGGCGTTGTGGGGGGCTCCATGGCCGATGAGTCGATGAGCGGGTCGATGCTATCCAGAAACGCATCGATGCTGCCTTCATGCCGGCTGGCAATGAGCCGGAAGGCCTGGACGTTCGCCATGACGGCAGCCGCCTGATCCGCGGTGGGGGACTGCTTTTCGATATTGCGTTCGAACTCCGTTGCCAGCAGATAGCGATCCAGGACGGTGAGCACCTTTTCCTGCGGATCGGTGGCGGTCGCCAGGATCTCAAGCAAATCCGCACGGTCACGAATCTGGTTGGCTTGATAGTCTTTGGTTTGCAGTGTGATGGTCGAGCGGATGGCTTCAACAAGGCGTTCTGGCTGACGCACGACGAACTCTACGACGCGGTTTATTGCTGCCTTGTCCAAGTAGAGGGTAGGGCGGTACAGCAAACTCTTGATGACGTATCGGAGCTGGTCGGCATCCAAGGTTTTCCAGCGGCCACTGGCCAACTGGAGGACACCGAGCAGCGCGCTGATCTCGGGAATACGCATCAGCGGCGGCCGGCCATAGACGTGATAGGGGATGCCGCGTTGGTGCAGCTCGTGTTCGACGCTCACGAATGTGCGAATGACAGGCTCGTGATCAACGGCCGTGTTCAACCAGCCGGTTCAGGTCGCGCTGGATGGAGCGCAGAGTTACGGAAAAGCCTTTATCGCGGAGCTTTTCGAGAAGGGTTGGTGTTGCGATGCGCCGAGGCTCGGTGGGTATCAGTCGCAATAATGCGAATAGCCTGAGCAGCGTATCCTTCGCTTGGGACATGAAGACTACCTTGTGTTGAAATGCGACTTATCGCCAACGTTCTGGCGTCAAGTCAGTGCCGATGCTAGCGGCTTGAGTGGCATTGTGCCATCTATTGCCTGTGAAATCAGACCGGGTCCCACTCAGCGGAGCGTTATAGCTTTATGCCGGCTGTGGGAGGACTGAAGATGGTCATTCACATGGAAGGAGACTGACGAGCCTCTTTCTCACGTTTCAGTTCGTTGTATTCGCAGTACAGCTCGTACCCTTTCTTCAGCACTACAATGAGGCCGATTGCGGCAAACAGATTTTTCATTGGAAGCTCCTTTGGTGGATCCTCTATAGATTTGCTTGAAGGGGCGACAAGTTGTGTCGCCTGCTCTTGGGCAGGATCACTGCTTATTGGCACTGAGGAATTGCTCCAAGCGCGTCCTGAGAATTTCCTTATGATTAGCGCCGCGACGTTCAAGCGAAGGGCTATGGCAGTTGGGGCAGGTGATGAACCAATCGCGTTCCAGTACCAGCACATCGCTCTGGGGAAAAATGGTCTTTCTCCAAGAGCAGCACGCGCAGGTGAGGGTGAAGGGAGCTGGTGGGATTGGCATAGTAGTCATCCCGTGACTATTGGACGGCGCCAGACTGCCAGCAGGTCGCGACAGATCATGTCGCCTCACTTGATCTGAGTCTTGGCTGAACACAAGGCGAAGGTTGTAGTGCTGGAGTGAGGGGCTGTACCCAGCGCTTCCATGCGACTTCCCAGCCAGTATCGTGGCTTGCTCCCGGTATATGGATGCATTCGATATGAGAGGGGGAGCCGAGGGCCCTCCGGTAAAGGTCTGGCAAGCGACTTGGAATAACGGTGTCTCGCTGTCCAACTAAATGCCGCTGAGGCAACGACACGAGTTGACTACGATAGTCGAGCGGATCTAGTGAGCCGTTGAGTGGCGAGAGCCCTTTCAGTTCTGCCCAAAGTCGTGGGCTGAGGTTGCCGGCTAGGGTTTGGACCAAGGTGACGTCATCCCGCTGAGCCGCCAGCAGCAGGGCTAGTGCCGCGCCTCCTGAATATCCCACCAGCTCGAACTCCCGGTTGCCATAGCGCTGCTTCAACTGATCCAGCGCCTGACTGAGGCTCGTGATTACTTCCTGGGAAAAGCGCCGATCAGTCCAGAGGGCAGGTTCGCAGGTCGGTGCCATCACGAACTGACAAGGCCGCGCCAAGTAGGCATTCGGTGTCGGATCGTCCACGGCCAGGCGCGCCACCAGCAGGTTGTGCGGACTCGGATCCAGGCTGGGCTGCGTCGCTGTAGCCCAGGCATGGCCATCTCCTTCCAGGTAAACGCGTAGACGAGTGGCTTTCGTTGTGCCCTGAGGGGGAAGCATAGCGAGCGGGAACGGCTGCCCCGGTAGGATTTCCAGTTGGCGCCCGTGCTCGTCAGCCAACTGCTGCAGGGCTTCGTGTGGCGACTGGCAGCCGGAGAGCAGGGTGCCGACTAGCAGCGCCATTAGGACTCGAAGAAAACCGACCCACAAGTGCGGGCCGGAAAGGTAGTGGCTCATCAGAAGTTGTAACGGACCTTGGCGGTAAAGGTATCGGCGTTGAAGTCGGTCTTGCCGGTGTAGTCGTAGCTGACCCCAACCGTGACCGCACCCAGATGGTAGTCCGCACCGACACCGGCTTCGTAGCTGTTACGCACCGCCTTGGCACCTTGGCTCACGAAGGGTGTGCCACCCAGCGTGAAGGTCGAGGTGCTCTGGGCTTCGTCCGCGGCGAAGTCATGGTAGGCCATCAGCTTGGCCTGCGGCTGCAGGTTGCCGTTGCCGACCGGGAAGTCGCCAGCTACTCGCACACCAGCACCCAGTTCCGCCACCTCGTAGCGCTGGCTATCCACCTTGAGCGCCGCCGCCGACCCCTTCTCGTGGTAGCCGTCGATATCGACGCGCGCATAGCGGGCGGCCAGGCGTGGCTCGATCAGGAACTGCTCGTTCAGGTGGTAGGTGTAGCCGCCGACGACGTTGGCGCCCAGGACTTGGCTGTCGTAGTCACCCTTGGCCGTGGTGCCGGCGATGCGACGCTTGCTCTCGTTGTCGTTGATCCCATAGCTCAGGTTGGCATCGACGAAATAGTTGCCCTGTTCGAAACCGCTGTACAGGGTGAGAGCATTGCCGTCGACATCGGTGGTGTTGCCGCTGTCGCTGTTCACGCTGGTGTGCAGGAAGCTGTAGGCCACGCCCAGGGTCAACTGGTCGGTGAGCTTGCCATCGGCGCCGATGGCGATGCCGCGGCTGTAGGCGTTGAAGCCGGCCACGCCGTCACGCAGATCCTGGTTGGCATCGCTGTACAACGCCTGGGCCCAGAGGCCAGTGTTCTGCAGCACATCGCCAGAGGACACACCGCGCAGGCTGCTGGTGCGATTGCCGGTGACGTTGCTCACTAGCGTCTGCCCACTGGTGGCCGCCTGGGTCGCACCACCGTTCACCTCGGGGGCGAGCTGCTCCGTCAGCTTCTTCAGCGCTGCCGGATCCTGCGAGGCATTCACGTAAGCCTGGAACACCGGATCGTTGGGATTGCTCTGCGCCAGTCCAGTAATCACCTGGCTGAAGGCCGCGCCTGCACGTTGGGCGTTGGCTGAACCGCCAATCTGACCGATTACCTCACCGACTTCGTCCTGGCCCTTGGTGCTGACCTTGGCCAGGATCTGGTTGTCGCCACTGCTGACGGTGTCGACGTTCAGCAGGGCCGAACGGCTGGTCACGCTGACGCCGTCATCCTGCAGGGTGCCGGCTTGGACCAAGGTGTAGGTCGTGCCCAGGGCCTTGAAGTCGCTGCCCTGGGCCGCCAGCTGGATCTGCGAGCCCTTGGCGAACTCCGCGGTACCGGATACCGCGACCACGGCCTTGCTCGGATCCGTGGCCGTGCTCAGGTTGAGTCCCAGCGAGGAGTTGCCGGCCACATCCAGGTTGCCCTGAATGGTGGTGTGCGGCTGAGCGAATTCCAAGTGTGCCGGCGTGTTGCCCGCATCGCTGCCGACATCCAGCCAACCGCCGTCCTTCAGGCGGATGTTCGCGCCATCGATGCTGGCGTCGGTGCCGCTAAAGGTCACGTCGCCGTTCACTTCGATATTGGACAGGTCGATCAGGTTGCCGGTGATGCTGCCGGCATTCCACACCAGGTGCACGCCGCCACTGGCCTGGGAGGCATCGATGGCTTCGTCCTGGGAGATCAGGTTGCCGCTGTTCTGGATGACCAACGTGTTGCCGGCATTCGCACCGTCGATGTCGAAGGCCCCCACCTCGATGGCGGCATCGTCAGCCTGGATGGTTCCAGTGTTGAGGATCTGCACCGGTGCGTTGGCAAAGCTCACGCCGTCGAGACGCAACGCGGTTGCATCATCGCCGCTGGCCACGATGCTACCGTGGTTCTCGATCCCGCCGAGGTCCACTCGATCCGGGCTACCCATGTCGTCGTCATAGGTGGCGAGAACTGCCGTCGAGCCGGCGCCGCTGACCTGGATCAGACCATCGTTGATCAGCTTGCCAGCGATGGTGCCGCCCTTGAGCTGGATACCCGTAGCTTCTTCGCCATCGGCGAGGATCTTGCCGCTGGCGGCGTTGACCAGGTCGCCCTGCAACACCGACTGGCCGGCGAACTTGAGGCCGCGGATGCCGTCGTCCTCGAGCACACCACCGGCCACTTGCAGGGTACCTTCATTGACCAGGTTGCCGTGGATGATGGCCGGGTCGACCAGCAGGCCGGTGACGCCAGCGCCATTCACCGTGATGCTGCCTTTGTTCTGCAGGTTGCCGAATACCTCGGTCGGCGCGCCAATGGGCGAGGGAGTGTCCTCGTCGCCGGCGTAGGACAGGTCGACGCCATTGAGGTCATCGCCCGTGGCCTGCACCTGGGCGTTGAGCACCAGGTCGTGATTGAAGGTGTCGCTGTAGAAGCGAATGGGCTGGTTGCTGCCAGTGAAGGCGCCGGTGACTTCGGTGCTGTCGGTGTAGGTGTTGCCTTCGCTGTCCAGCCCGCTGTTGGTCAACGTCAGGGCGTGGGCGGCGAGGGGCAGGGCACTGGCGGAGATGGCCAGGGCGAGCAGGGTTTTGCGGTACGTCGGGGTCATGGGGTCAGGTCCTTGAGTGTGTGTGGCTGTGGTTCTTTTCTCTTCTGGGATGTGTCTCGACGAGCAGCTCCTGGGTTTTCAAAAAACAAAAAGGTCCCTGCTCCGCCCACGGCCAAGCGATGGCCGTGGGCGGAGTTGGGTATTCCGAGTGGGGTTAAGAGAGGCTAGGGATTAGCTGTCGAAGCTGAAGTCGTAGTCGCCCTCGCTGGTGGAAATGGAAACCTCGACGACCTTCTGGCAGTAGCGCGAATCGACTTTCAGCACTTCGCCGAAGGCCATCTTGTGCGGCAGGTCTTCCCAGACGTAGCGCTTACAGTTCCCTCGATTCACTTCCACGCTGTTGATGGTGACCTCGTTCTTCTTGGAGGTGATTTGGAGCTGGGGGCTGCCCCACATTTCGTTCTGTCCCAGTTCAACGGTGATGGGCGGCTTGGAGTCGCAACCAGTCAGCGCAGCGACGATCAGGAGCAAGGGGAGGTACTTCTTCATCGAAAGGATTCCTGTGAAAGAGCTCCGGGCTACCAGGCGGAGCGGCAGAGGTTTTTCTTGCTGGTCAGGGGTTGGAGGACCTGGGGAAGGTTCTGAGTCGGGAGCCTCACCGTCTGGCCACCGGCGCTGAGCTGCAGGGTGTTGGCCTTGCGCAGTGCCGCCCAGAAACCTGGGAAGCTGGAGTTGCAGGCTTCGCAGTCGGTGTAGAAGGGGTTGCTGAAGGTGGTGCCGTCGACGATGACGTCGAAGCCGTCATGTTCAGAGGAGTACCGCTTACCGGCGATGGTGGCGTAGGCGGAGACGGAGCTTTCGTCATCGTCCGGGCAGGCGATGTCCAATTGGTTGCCGTTGCCGTCGTCGACCAGGTGTTCTTCGACGCCTTGGGTGTAGCTGGAAGTCCATTCGTAGGTGCCGGCAAAAGCGGTGCTGGTGGCCAGCCAGCCGAGGAGAGAAGCCAGAAGGAGTTGCTTGTGCATGGGGACGATCCCTGTATCGAGTGAAGAAAGATCACCAATAAAGTCGGAAATCAACCTTTTGAGGTGATTTTCGACCTGTGGTGTTCTTCATGTCAATGAGGTGGTGCCCAACCATTCAGGTTGAATGGGAGAGGCATCATGTCTGGTACGGATCAGAAAGCACTGGCTGAAGCGGTAGGGCGGGCGATTGCTAAGCAGCGCATGCGCTGTGGGATGACGCAGGACGAAGTGGCGGAGATCCTGGGCGTGGGGAATGAGGCGGTGTCACGCATCGAGCGCGGAATCGTCATGCCCAACATTGCCCGGCTGTTCGAGTTCGCAACGATCTTCAATTGCAACGCGATGGAGCTGCTGAGCGAGGCCAGCTTGCGCCCGGATGACCAGGCCACGCGGATCAGCGGATTGCTGAATGCCCTGGAGGAGAGCGACCGTCAGTTGGTCGTAGAGATGGTCGAACGGTTAAGTGAGCGACTTAGTCGCGGGTGAGGGGTGCCACTTCAGCCAGCAGAATTGAGTTAGCGGCGTGGTAGGGGTTCTTCGTTGTACTTCGCTCCGCAGCGAAGGCAGAGGCAGTCGTATTCCATGAACTGAAAGCGGCGCACATCGCGAATGAAATCGCCGGTGCTGTTCCAGTTCGCCGCCGCGCCGCATATACCATCGAGCATCAGGTTGAACGCGCGCTCCAGCGGACTCTCGCAATGCAGGTCCGAGGTGATCGGCTGTTGCCGGGCAGGTGACTGCTGGATGCCGCGCAAGAAACCGTCCAGCGTGCCCATCAGCCGAGCCAGTGCTTTGGCGGCATCCTTGGACAGCACCACGGATGAGTTACAGATCAGACACCGTGTGATCATGGTGAGTGCTCCTGTTAGGTGGAAGGTTGAGATGAGAGTCGGCGAGTAGGAGCCCTGATGGCTCCTGCTTATGCCGCCAGGGGACTAGAGGGAAATGTGGAGCCCGACCCGCTGGAGGAGTCGGTGGAACAGGATCAGCGCTAGCACGATGGCCACTGCCAACGGCCAGAAGCGCAGCATGAGCACCAGCAGCGCAACGGCTACCGCACAGCTGGCCAACACGCCGATAAACACGAACAGCAAACCAATGAAGCGCACCAGGTTCATGGTGCGATCCTCCTCGTAGGTTGAATGGTGGGTGACGCCGCGGATATCACTCCGCGGCGTGTTGAGCACGAGCTTCGGCGCGGGCTTTCAGTAGTGTCGACAAGGTAGGTTTCGGCGCAGCCTGCGGTTCTGCAGTAGGAGCAGTTGAAGGGGGCGACTCGGGGGCCGGCTCCGGGAAAAACTCCTCGACGATGGCACCGGTCTCCTCATCACTGTCTTCGAAGGCACCATTGGCAAATCCCAACCGCGCCGTGGCATCCAGCGCCACCTGGTCGAAGCCGGAGGCCTGGCGCGTTTCATCGAGTTCCCGAGCCTGCAGCAATGCTTCTTCCATCGAAAGGCCACTGCGCACCGTGATGTCGACGTAGAAGATCGGCGAGCCATGGCTTTGCCGGGTGGACTTGCCGCGCAGGCGCAGCTCCAGCGGTAGGCACGCCAGGCGGTTGCCCGAGATTGCCTGCAGGTACTGCAGCCGGGCTGCCAGGGTGCGGATGCTGTTGAAGCCGGTGGTGCGGAACACGAAGCTGCCCAGCGGATCCTCATCGCCGATGGCGACATTGAGGCGGCCGTAGGGCTTGCAGGCACCGCCCTTGGCCAATGGACAGCCATCCGGTGAAGGGCAGGGCAGCGAGGCGATGCCGTCCTGGCCGCGGCGTTTGCAGGTCTCGCCATTGCCAACACACAGTGGCCGTCCGGACTGGCGATCGAATAGGCAGTATTCGGCGCGGAAGTTCAATTCCGGCGCATTGAACAGCAGGCGGATCGGAATGCTGCGGATCTTGCCGCCCTGGGCCTTGCGCAGTTCCTCGTCCAGGGGATGGGCCAACCAGCCATCCCGCAACTGGACCTGCGAGGTGAGGGTGAATTGATCGTCCTTCTCCGGCAGACGCTTGCCGTTCTTCTCGACGACCTTGCCGATGGAAATCCGCCCGAGCACCGGCGGGGTAATGGCCAAGCCTTTGAGCATGGTGGTTCTCCTGTGGATGAATAAAAACGACCACCCCGGCGCAGGGGAAACGCCGGGGTGGTCAAGGGGGAATCGAAATCAGGTGATCAGGAAGCGCCGGCTGCCGACCTTGGTGGTGGGGTAGCGCGCCAGCAGGTAGGGCTTTTCCTTGAGCAGCAGGGGCACATCGAGCACTACGCTGTCCTTGGCCTTGCGCCAGGACACCGCGCCGTTGGCGAACAGCGCCCGGCTGGAATCACCCATGGCCTGTTGCAATTGCTGCTTCAATCCGGCCTCGCGCTTGCCCTGGACTTCCAGGCTGGCGCGGACGGCCTGCAGTTCATCGAAGGCCGCCGACAACAGCAGATCCTGGGTTAGGTCCAGGGTGTGGCCGTGGTCCTCGGGGTACAGGCAGCGCAGGGCCTGTTCTGCCGAATCGGAACCATCCGCCGGCGGCGGCGTATCGCGTTGCACGTAGCCCCAGAAGTCGCGCTCCAGCTCGATCAACCGGGCGATGAGCTCCTCGTCGCGCTCTATGCGGTGGATCTCCAAGTGCTGGCCACCGAGCAGCACGGCCACGTCAGCCGCCTGCTTGCCGGTGACCGCCAGCTGGTGCATCACCTGCAACTGCACGTACACCGGCACGCCTTCCTTCCAGAGACGGGCACCGTTGATGCCGGCGGTCTTGCATTCGAGTATCTGGACGTCGCTGGCGCCGATCACCTCGCGGTCGATGTTGGCCAGCATCCAGTCCAACTTCGAATCCGGATGCTGCAGGACGGCATTAATTCGCCGAACCCGATTGCCGGTACGGCGGGCATAGTGACTGGCGACAATGGGTTCGAGGATGTTGCCCCAGTAGGTCGGGCTGTCCTCGTCGTTCGGATCGCTCTTGGGCAGCCCGGCATCGCGGCCGGTCTTTTCCAGCCACAGCTCCAGCTGCGACTTGTAGGGATTGAGGCCGACCGCGGCGGCAGCGTCCGAACTGCCGATACCGTGTTTGCGTACCGCCAGCCAGTCGTCGCGGGACAGGTCCTTGGTGCCGACCAGGCGCAGGGCAGGGCGCTGCCGTGCCCTGTTGGGCGTGGAATGAACATGAGTCATGAGGGTTTTTCTCCAGACATAAAAATGCCCGGCCGGCAAAGCCGGTCGGGCATCGGGGGAATGGGCGGCTGTCAGGCCATCAATGGGAGATGCGCATTCAGGCGGCGCTGCGATCACGCCCGCTTACCGGGCTGCACTACTGGCCACGGCGGTCGCCGACTGACGTCGCTGTGCATGATGAGCACGAACCTTCTCGCGCCAGCCGGGCGAGAGTTCCTTGGTCATGTCGAGATAGCACAGCGGGCAGCTGTAGTAGTACGGCGCCATGGACTCATCCATGGCTTTGTACCCCCACTCACCGCCACTGCGTTGCAACAGATCACAGCGGATGTAACGCATGGACTCGCCGGGCGCGAGGCCTGGGTAAACGCCTTCGGCTTTCGCCGTCACTTCGATGACCGACCACAGCACATTTCCGCGCAAGGTATGCACAAGCACACGAACACTGGCTCGTGCCGTGTCTTCGGGGCGGATCAGATCTTGGATCAGTTCTGACCGGGTACGGGATGAGAACAGCCAGCCCATGAGAGAGGCCTCCAATGAAACACCGGAGCCCACTCCACGGGAGCGGAACCCCGGCGGGTGGAAGAGAACGCCCAACGCCGCGGTATCTGCGAGCGACCGCTGTCGTCGCAGAACCGGTTGGGCAAAGAGGGATAACGAGAGGAGGGAACGGCCGTCAGGCCACCAACTGCAGGGCCGCATCCAGGGCGCGTTGCTTGATCACTGCCCCTTGACCGAACCAGGCCGAGTCCATGCGGTACTCGTTGCTACGCGCCCGGCGTTCGTGGTCGACGTACTCGGTGACGGCATTGAGCAGGCCCCAGGCAGTGCCATTGGCGGCTTCCAACTGCGAGCCACGGCCGCGGCCTTCGTACAGGCTTTGCACCCGACGCAGCGCGCGCTCATTCGGCAAGGCATCCGGCAACGGATTGTTGGGCTGGGCATCGCAGAGCACCTGCATGAAGTAGCCCATTGCCTCGTGCCACTGCACCTTGCGCTCGGCCAGGTGGCGCATGCGGTACATGAACTCGTCCCATTGCGAGACGGCGATGCCCAGTTGCTTCTTCACCGCCTGGGCGTCGAAGCGGGTGCTATGCGGAACCTTGATCGCCCGGGTAGCACCGTCGACGGCGATGGTCAGGGTATTGTTGCACACCACCCGTACCGTGGTCGGCGTGGCGGTGGTGGCCAGGGTGCCGTCGCAGGAGGTGGCCAGCAACAGGTAGCCGTTGACCAGGTCGTTGCCCTTCAGCGAGGTGTTCTGTCCGGTGCGCGCCAGTGCCCAGAATTTGCGGCCACCTTTGAGCACGCCCGCGGTTTCCAACTCGTAGCCGGAGACTTGGGTGAGGTCGCGGTAGAACTCCAGCACTTCCCGCGGCTGCACCACCTGGTAGCGCTGGGAGACTACCGAGAGCGGCGCCTTACTGTCGGAGCGGTAGAGCACCTTCTGTTCGGGGAAGGAATGGATGCTGCCCAGGTGGCCGACCGCATCCGCTTTGAAGTGCACCGGACTTTCCTGGATCTGCCAATCCATACCGGCTTCGCGTTGCCAGACTTCCAGTGGTTGTTTCGGAGAGAGGCGGCTGCCCAGGCCATGCCAGGGGGCTTCGCCGACATAGGCCATTTGTTCTACGAGATGAGCCATGATGAGTTTCCTGTGAGCAATAGCCGGCATAAAGCGCTGCGCGAAGCGCAGCACCGGCGAAAGGGTTGAAAAGGGAAGGGGGGAGAAGACGCGCGAAACCGATCAGGTCGGCAGGTTGAAGCGATGCCCGCAGAGCAGGCAGAGGTTGTTGGCGAGCACGTGACGATCCAACTGGTCGCCAAGTTGGGCGCCCAGAGCACAACCGCCGACGCCACCGGCCAAGCCGCCGAGAATGGCGCCGGACAACGAGCCGAGGGTGATGCCCAGCGGACCGGCAATGGCGCCGACTGCCGCGCCGGCCTGGCTGCCGGCCAGCGCGGCGGATGCACCGCGTGCTGCTCCACCGATCGTGCCGACGAAGGCACCGATCTTCATGGCGGGATGCAGGGATGCAATTTGGGGGGAGTTACAGCGAGGGCACAGCAATGACATGGCTGGAGGGCCTCCATGGTGGGTATGTCATTGCTGTGATGTAGGGTTGAGTTTTTTTCGAATCGAATTGCTGTGATGTAGATAGCCCGTTGTAGATTTTGACTAAAGGGCGGGCTTTAACCCGCCTTTTGTATACCTTTTGAAGGGCTTGAGATGTCCCTGTGATTAAAACCCACCATGCCTCTCTGCGTAGGAGATAAAGTCTTCGATGAATTTTCTTAATTGTTTTTCGTAAATTTCATCTTCCCAGCTCTCTGAATCATAGTTACGAGAGTCATCTAGTGATATGACAATGTCCCCGTTGTTGTCGATGTCTTCGACAGTTATCCCGAAGAGATTCTCTCTCGAAGTTTTACCAAGAGTGATAGTTTGATGGCTACCATCTCTGTAGGTTAAGCTGAGTGTTATGCTTTCATCTGAATTTTGGATGTCGACTTTAAGGTTGCGCTCTTGTAGCCTGGCTGAGTAATTTCCTGCCAAGAGGGTGGCTCGAATCACAGCTTCTTTGAGTGCTTTTAGATTTTTATCTGTGGATGCTTTTAGCAAGATTTCATTTTTCTTGGCTGTTTCAAGCTTTTCATCGACTATTAAGAAAAAATCATCAAGGCTCACGGGCGACTCCTTAGTAATACCTGTGGGTTAGAATCGGGCAAAAGTTGGTATCAGCAGTGGATCAAACACATCTACTTAAACCATCATACGACTTCTAGTCGTATGATGGTTGCTAGATCAATTCACTGGTTCTGATGGCCAATTTTCGGGAACTAGCGCGGGTGGCTTGGTCCATGGTTCTTCAACCAACGCGTCCTGGAACCACTGTTCGCGCAGGTTCGCATGTTCAGTAACAATTAGTTGGAAGCCGGGGACCTCTTCTTGAGTGAACTTCAGCAACAGCTCGAATAGACGGCGTACCGCATCAAGGTCGGCGTCGGCTTCCGTCTTCTGCACTGAACCGTCGGCATCTTGGTAAACCTGTTCAGAGGGGAAGTAAACCTGGGTTGGTTGGTCGATCAGTAGGAAGCGCGGGATTGGTCGATTGTTCTGCGCCGCGAATAGGTGCAGGGCAAGTAGTGCCGACAGATGGTACGCGAGATGGTTTTCGCCGCCGCCGGTCCTGCCCATCGGCACTGGGCGCTCGGGCCGATCAAAGATGATCGTTAGTTGAGGCAGATTTAGCCGCGCGGGATAAGGACCGAACTCGGCGTTGAACTTCTGGATGTATCGCGACATCTGCGCAGAGATGTTGTTGAGGATCGACGTCAGGCGCTCGTTGCTGTCATCCGCCCCGATCTGCTCTTCAAGCTGCTTGACTTTGTTGCTGAGGCGGTGACTCTCAGCTTTCAGATTGGCAAGATCCTCATTTGGGAGGAGCGTTTCCAGGAACAGACTGATACGGCCGACCACGCGCGCAGCGGCATTGTTGCGCGAGCCCATCTTGGCGAGAAATTCGCTGGCTGAGATCGCCGCGGACAGCTCCGCTTCCTTCTGTTTGATCTCATCCCTGATCTCGTCCACGGTGCCGGCCAGTTCGGTCAAGTAGGCATCGAGCTTAGGACGTTGGCCGGTGGCGACGCGCAACTCCTTGTCGAGCGATGCCAGTTCGTTGAGCAGGACAACGGCAACCGGGGATTCTAGTGCCAGATTCTGTTCGCTGAACGGCCATTGCCATTCGCCGCTGTCAGGATTCTTCGGCAAGGCTTTGATCGACGCCAGGCGGTCTATCTGTTCGGCAGCCTCGTTTTCGTAGCCACCCGAGCGTTTGGCGAACTGTCGCGCTGCATCAATCCTTCCCTGAACGTCCCGGCGATTACGGCGCAACTGAACGAGTTTCTCTTCCAGAATCGAAACCCGGCTGCCGTCGTCGTCAGGTACCGTTTCGGGCTTCCAGGACAACGCAGACTTCAATACTTCCATGATCCCGTCTGCATTGAGACTCTCGTCGGTAGTGCCGAGGACCCCGACTGTCTTTGCTTCCGAGTGGAGGCCGATCGCCTGCACATGCGATGTGTCGACGGCGTCTTGTGCCAGTTCCAGTTTCTTCTGGTTAACCCTCAGATCCCGTTGCGCCAAGCGCAACTTGGATTCCAGTTCGTAGCGGTCGCTGGAAGAGACTCCGAGCAGGATCGGTAACGTGTCACGGATCGCCTGCGGCTGAAACTGTTCGTTCTGCCGGTAGAAAAGTTGGTCTTTGTTAGCGACCAACCCCTGTTTCTGGAACAGGTAATAGAACGTGTGCTTAACGTTGGCGTCGTAGCTGTTGCGACTATGCTCCAGCGCGACTTCGGTGCGATTCTCGGGAATCCCGAGCAGGCGCGACAATAATTCGACGATGCTTTCGTCGTCAGTGTTGATCGCCAAATCCTTGAACTCGGGTACCTGCAATTGGGCGCCTCTGCGCAGCATCACCGTACTGCAACTGGCGCCGCTGCCAGAAGGGGTTGGCTTGGCGACCAGTACCTGCGCCTTCTCGAACTGGTAGATAACGGCGAACCAGGCCACCTTGTCGCGAATGATACCCTCGGGGACGTTGAACGAAGATCGTCCCATGCAGTATTCGATGATCTCTGAAAGTGCAGATTTGCCAGTGGAGGAGCGACCGGTGATGACGTTGAGTCCGTCCACCTTGAATGCGAGGTCACGACGTTGGCCATCATGGCTGTAAATGTGGATGGATCTGATCTTCATGGGCGAATCCCGAAAGTCGTGTAGACGGTCGCCCGGTCGGCGATACGTGCGAATTCCTTTCCTACGACGCGGGCCACTTTCTGGCAGGCGACAGTTTCGGCTGTGCCATCGACGGCCTTGCGCACCTTCTTGGGGATGGTCTGAATGCGTCCGTCATCCGCGACGGCGATGCACCCCCTTTCCATCAGTAGACCGAACCCCTCGAAGGTATAGGGAAGCATCTGCGTGACCCGATCGGCGAAGCCCACCATGATTTGCTGGTTCTTCTCTGCGGTCTTGAGCAGATAGCTGCGTGGGCTGCCAGCGATCACCTCTCGTGAGTCCTTGTGCAGGCTTAGGGGCAGCACAAGAAGCGACAGCGAAAAAGGCATGCCGCGGTCGTCTTCTTCTTCGTAGCCGGCCAGGGCGCGAAACATGACTAAGCCACAGAATGCAGGATTGAACAGGTTTCGAACCTCGAAAGGGCGCTGATCCCATCGCTTCATGATGCCGCCTCCAGTACGTCGCCGAGACGGTCAAGGAATCTGGGATGCCAGTAGACTCTGGGGTGGGGAGTACTGTCGGCGAGAATGTGGAAGCTTCCACGAAGGACGTAGGGCTCCGTCACCCGCGCACGAATGCGCAGGGAGTCGATCTTTGCGGTTTCAAATTCCGCCCAGTTGTAAAGTTCAGTGCCGGCTTGGCGAAGCACGTCCTCAGCACTGTCGTCTTCCAGCCTCTCGAAAATGACATCCTTGTAGCGGTCCCACTCATCGGCCAAGCGATCTTCGTATTCCTCGACCTCTCCCAATACAAGCAGGCTCGCGCGCGCCCAGGCCGACCGTTGTTCGAACGCCCGGTAATAATCCAAAATCGCACTTCTGATTCGGTTGGCGGAAATGCCAATCTCGCGCAGTTGCGCTACGAATAGGCGCGGATCAGTATCAATGTCGATGTTGTCGGAGGGGAGTTTTCCGCGGAAGGTGATAGGCAGGTTATCTACCTTGTACTCCTCGGCGAAGTTCGAGAGCTTGTCAGATACTTCGTAGCCAAAGATCCCTTCGGGCCTACCACCGGTGAGCTGCTTGATCACGACATCGGTCCACCAACCTTCCAGCCGCTCGAAGACGAATTCGCGGTGCTCGCGCCGGATGCTTCGCATGTGCTTATCCCTTATGAGCACGGGAATGTCGTCGATGCGCGGGCTGCTATCCAGGATCAGGATGCGCTCGAGGAAATCCTGCTTCTCGACATCATTCAGTTCCTCAAACGCCGCGGCAATCGGCGCGATGAGTTTCGATTTCGATGCCGAAAGTGCCTTTTGGGCCAATGCAGTCAGAGTTTCGTCATCGCCGGAGGCGGTGGGCTGATTGGGGAGAAGACGGGACAGGAACGAGTCGGTCGACACCTCGCCGGTGGTGAAGAGGAAGAACCGCAGGTTCGATGCAGCACGGCCATCACGTTTGTACCGCACCAACCAGATATTGATGGACTTCCAGAAGTCGGCCGACAAGTCGGTCAGTCTGTCGCCGATCGCCTTGTGCTTAAGCGAGGCCAAAGACTTCCCGCCCTGGCCGTCGACGAAATCAAGGTCATCGTCCTTTTCCAGGAAGATGGCGGTGTCTTCCGGCAATTGGAGCAGTTGTAGAAGAGCAAGACGCGCCTGGTAGATGTATCCCAGTCCCTGCTCACCGGCCGAAAATTTGTCAGTAGATGTCCCGGCCATGCCAAATTCCTTTTTGTGCAGATTGTCGGGAGCGTACCTGGCATTGTGGCGGGCCATGGCATTGCTTCTTATGCCCCATGCCCTCTAGTTCCGACTCCCAGTGAGTACGGCAGCAGACCCGATGCCCTGTGCCTGTCCGTTACTGAATAATAGCAAAATGCCCTGACAAGTCAGTCGAGGTAATGCACGGCATCGCAGAGGAAGTTATGGGCGCTGACAGCCAGCGGCAGGCCGCAACTAGTGGGCAGCACTAGTTTTGTGCTTGTCCTCACTTGTAGCCGTCGAGGCGTACTTGCTGTTTTGTGGCCTGGTCGGCGGCGCTACGGCCTATCGGTGAGTTCATCTGTGCCCTTGGCTCGAACTGTGGGGGTTCCTGCGCCTTCACCTAGTGCAGAGGTCAAGGGAGCACAACGCTCGTCAGATCCTCTGCGCCGAGCAGTCGCTGACTGCCAAGGGGCACAGGCCATCGCGTGTTACAAGCTGGCCGACTATTTCCGAGCCTACGCCCGGCGCGATGCGCTGCAACAGCCCTGCTGATTGATTCATAATCTCGGATGTGCAATTTGCCGATTGCTGCCGGTGACGCTTGGTAGTTATGCCTGCAGCTTGTGGCTTGTACAGAATTCGGCCCAATCAGCCATCAGTGCTCTGCGTTTCTCTAGAAAGTCTGAGCGAGAGTAAGCGGCTTCGGTCTGATCCCGTTCGTCATGAGCGAGTGCGAGTTCGCATACCTCTCGTGGGTAGTGAGTGTTCTCGTTGGCCCAGTCGCGGAATGTGGAGCGAAAGCCATGTCGAGTAATGTCTGCGTGCCCTAGCTTATGCAGGAGGTTGCGTATGGCATTGGCATGTATGGCACCACTCTTGCCTTTTCCTGGGAACAGATACGGTGAATTCGTACGAGGTAGGCTTTGCAGCATATCCGCAGCCTGAGAGGGGAGGGGAATGACGAATGGCTTTCTCATCTTCATGCGTTCGGCCGGAAGTGCCCATGTCCCAGCTGCAAAATCCATCTCGGGCCATTGCGCGAAGCGGATCATGTGGGAGCGAGCCCCAGTTAGAATCAGCAGGCGTGCGGCTACGGCATCCCGACTGGAGTCTTGAGCCAATTTACTCATCAGCTTCGGCAAGTCACGCCAATGCATGGCTGGGAAGTGCTGGCGTTGCCGAGCTTTCTTCTTTTCAGCTTTGCTGAGGAGGTTTTCCAGATGGCCGCGCCAGCGGGCGGGATTGTCACCGCCGCGAAGGCGGCGAGCCTTTGCTGCATCTAGCACTTGCTCGATTTGTCCACGCACTTCATCGGCGGTGCGCGTTTTTGTCGACCAAATCGGCCGCAAGACGCTCAGCATGTGCTCGGTTTGGATATCGTCAGCCGATAGCTTCCCGATGATGGGGAATGCGTATAGCTCTAGCTTCCGCAGCCAGCCCTTACGCCATTTTTCAGACCAGGTGGCTCCATGGGCCTGTTGATGATCGCGAGCAAGATCTTCGAACGTGGTACGACGCGCTGCAGCTTGGCGCTCAGCCTCTCGCTTCGCTTCTCGTTCTGCATCTCGGGCGGCTAGGGGATCGATACCGGTCGCGAGAAGTTTTCGCTGATCCGCTGCGAGTTGCCGCGCTTGGCTGAGGGTAATGACCGGGAAGGGGCCTAGTCCCATTTCGCGGCTTCGCCCGTCCAGCTTGTAGCGAAAGATCCAGCTCGAAGAGCCGCCTTTGGCTACCTGAAAGTAGAGCCCATCGCCATCGTTGGTTTTTCCGGGTTCTGCCGTCCTAGCCAATGATTCGATGGTCTTGGTCGTTAGCTTACCCATACAGACTCCCTATCTACCCACACCTTCACCCACACTTTGGCGGGAGATTCTATCGATTATTGGTGGACGTTGAGAGACAGATGGTACGTCTCAAAGCCTTGATTTTCCAGGGCTTGACGGACATTGGTGGATTTCTGCGGGCATTAAAAAAGCCGGCTTGTGGCCGGCTTTTCAGGGGGTGGTCCGTCCTTACTTCTGGTAAGCAGCGACCGCCTTGATTCTGTGGACGCGGCGCCTGGCGCCTGCATCGTGGGCGCGCACTTTAGCAAATTCGGCCGGGGTTGCCTAATGCCAATTGCGCCAACGGCATGACGTTGAGCTGCCGCGTTGGCGGGAGTGGCGGGGAAATGGGCTGCTAACCTTCCCGGCAGGTTCGTTCGGCGGGAGACGGGGATGCGCAGGGGATATCTGGTGGCGCTGTTGTTGCTGGGGTTGGCCGGGTGTCAGTCGCCGGGGCAGTTGAAGGAGGAGGCGCCGGCGCAGCGCCTGCAAACACTGAAGTCGCCGCCGGTGTACCGCGACTGCCTGGCGCCGAAGTGGGCGGGGGCGGCGCAGCGGGAGATTCGCTTCGGTTATCGCCTGGTGTTGCCTGAGGGCCAGGGCGGGGAGCCGGCCAGCCTGCTGGAGGTCACGGCCAACGAGCGCGGCAGCCTGGTTGCGCTGTATCAGCGCCCGGGCGTCGAGGGCGACGCCGCCGAGCGCGCCGCGCGCGAGTGCCTCTAGTGCCCGGAACGAAAAAGCCCCGCGCGAGGCGGGGCTTTTTCAGCGCGGGTTACCCCGCGACCATCACTTGGCCTGGAAGGCGGCGACGGCCTTGGTGATGTAGTCGTGGGCCTGGGCGGCGTCGCCCCAGCCTTCGACCTTGACCCACTTGCCCTTCTCGAGATCCTTGTAGTTCTCGAAGAAGTGCTTGATCTGCTCCAGCAGCAGGGCCGGCAGGTCGGTGTATTCCTTCACGTCCTTGTACAGCACGGTCAGCTTGTCGTGCGGCACGGCGATCAGCTTGGCGTCGCCGCCGGCTTCGTCGCTCATGTTCAGCACGCCGACCGGGCGGGCGCGGATGACCGAGCCCGGCGCGACCGGGTAGGGGGTCACGACCAGCACGTCCAGGGGGTCGCCGTCATCCGCCAGGGTGTTGGGGATGAAGCCGTAGTTGGCCGGGTAGAACATCGGGGTGGCCATGAAACGGTCGACGAACAGGCAGTCGGTGTCCTTGTCGATTTCGTATTTGATCGGCGCGTGGTTGGCCGGGATCTCGATGGCGACGTAGATGTCGTTCGGCAGGTCTTTGCCAGCCGGGATGCTGCTGTAGCTCATGGACGACTCCAAGGGTTGGTCGGGCCGAAAAAGTGCGGCGGATTATAGGCAGATTGCCGTGGCCAAGCCACAGACATCGCTCAGTGCGCCGGAGTTTCCTGATAGTCGGGATTCTCGTGCTGCAGGCGTTGCAGGCGCGCCAGCGGATCTTGCCGGTAGAACAGGGCCAATTGCCGGTAGACCTTCGGATAGGCCCGCTGCAGCAGATCGGGGGCGCTGAAGAAGTATTCGCTGGAGACGGCGAAGAATTCCGCCGGGTTTTCCGCGGCGTAGGGGTCGATGGCGGTGTGTGCGTCGGGGTTGCGGTCGAGCAGGCGGTTCATCTCGTCGTAGGCGCCTTGCATGGCCGCCGACCAGTCGCCCACGCGCATGTCGCGGTGCAGCGGCGGCAGCCCGTTGGCGTCGCCGTTGAGCATGTCCAGCTTGTGCGCCAGCTCGTGGATCACCAGGTTGTAGGCGTCCCAGCCTCCGCCGCTCTCGACTCCCGGCCAGGCCAGCACCACCGGGCCTTGCAGCGAGGTCTCTCCGCTGCGCTCGTCGTCGAATTCGTGGATCACCCCCGCCGGGTCGCGGTGCTTCTGCGGGCTGAGGAAGTCGTCCGGGTAGAGCACCAGTTCGTGGAAGCCGCCGTACCAGTTCAGCTCCGGCAGGTGCAGCAACGGCAGCTGAGCCTGGGCCGCCAGCAGCAGGCAGCGGAAGTCGTTCAGCTCGACGCCGGGCAGGGCGGTGAGGTGCTTGTCGCGCAGGAACAGCAGCGCCCGCTCGCCGAGCAGGCGCAGTTCCTCTTCGCTCAGGCCGTCGAGGATCGGCAGGTGCCGCAGCACTTCGGCCCAGAGCCCGGCATCCAGCGGATGGCGGGCGAGGAAGCGCTGGCGGCGCCAGGCGCTGAGCGACCACATGGCGCCGTCAGCGCTCCGAGGCCTGCGGCTTGTCGTCGCGCGCCAGCTTGTGGCGGATCACCCCGATGAGCATCGGCACCAGGGAGAAGGCGATGATGGCGATGATCATCACCGACAGGTTCTGCTTGATGAACGGCACGTTGCCGAAGAAGTAGCCCAGGGTCACCAGGCCGCCGACCCAGGCGATGCTGCCGGCGACGCTGAAGAACAGGAAGCGCAGGTAGGGCATGTAGGCCATGCCGGCGACGAAGGGCGCGAAGGTCCGCACGATCGGCAGGAAGCGCGCCAGGGTCACGGTCTTGCCGCCGTGGCGTTCGTAGAAGGCGTGGGTCTGGTCCAGGTAGTCGCGGCGGAACACCTTGGACTTCGGGTTGCTGAACAGCCGCTTGCCGAGCGTTCGGCCGATCACGTAGTTGGTGCTGTCGCCGCTGATCGCCGCGAGCAGCAGCAGGCCGCCGAGCAGCCAGGGGTCCATGCCGCCGCCGGCGGCGATGGCGCCGGCGATGAACAGCAGCGAGTCGCCGGGCAGGAACGGGGTCACCACCAGACCGGTTTCGCAGAAGATCACCAGGAACAGGATGGCGTAGATCCAGGCGCCGTAGTTGCTGACCAGCAGCGAGAGATAGGTGTCGAGATGCAGAACGAGGTCGATCGGGTTGAAATCCATTTAGGAGCCTTGAAAACCGCGTGGTGAACTGCCGAGCCCGGCATTATAGGCACCACCGCGTTACAGCGGGGGGCGCTTTGTCGCGGGACGCGACCCGGGACAGATTTCAGGATATTACCGCGCTTGAGTGAAAAAGCTGTCGGCATGAAGGCTGCAATTCAGAGGCATGTCTGACTTCGCCGGAACCCCGATCATGCTGCCTCCCGCTCGCCATTCACCTTCACCCGGCCTCGCCCTGGGAGCCGGGCCCGACCTGCCGGCCCAGGCGGCGCGGGTTCGCGCCCACTGGCTGGGTGGCCGGGCGGGGCGGCCGGGGCTGTTCATGCTGGCGCTGCTCTGGGGGCGTGATTGCCCCAACCTGGTGCGCGAGCTGGAGTGGCAACTGGATGCGCTCTTCGCCGACTTCGCCTGCAGCCCCGAGGGCTGGACCGAGGCGCAGGCGCTGCGCCAGGTGCTGGCTTCGCTGAACATGCAGCAGTTCCGCCGCGCCCGCGCCGGGCAGCCGCTGGCCGGGCTGGCCGCCGGCATCCTGCTGGTGCAGGGGGCCCAGGCGCACTTCCTGCGCTGCGGCAACGTCGGCCTGCTGCGTTATCGCGACGGCGAGTTGCAGGCGCTGCCCGGCCGCGAGGACGGGCACCTGGGCGAGCAGGCCGAGCTGACCCTGACCCAGCACAACCTGGCCCTGCATCCCGGCGAGGCCTTGCTGCTGGCGCCGCAACCGTTGCTCGAGGTGATCGATCGGCGGCCGCTGCTGGCGGGCCTGGCGGAGGTGGCCGAGGCCGACCTGGAGGCGCTGCTCGCGCCCCTGCTGGCGGCGCCCGGCGCGGCGGCGCTGGTGGTACCGCAATGCCTGGTCGCCAGTGTGAGCCTGACGATCCCGGCGGGCTGGCCGGCGCCGCCGGTGTTGCAGGCGGGTATCGAACTGGAGGGTTGGCAGTTGCTGGAGGCCTGTCCCTACGGCCCGGAGGGGCGACTGTTCCTCGCCCTCCACCGCGATGGCCGCGAGGCCTGGCTGTTGGCGGCGACGCGGGCCGCCGACCAGGTGTTCTGGCTGGGCGAGTGGGCGTTGCGTGGCTGCAAGGTGGCGAGCCTGCCGGAGGTGCTGTCGCCGCGCACGCCACGCCAGCACGCCTACCAGCTGTTCGCCCGGCCGCCGGGGCGTTGGCGCAGCCTGGCGGATTGGCGTGGCGCCTGGCGCAAGCCGGCGCCGGCGGAACTGCTGGCGTTGCTGCGGCAGCTGGTGGAAGCCCTGCGCGCCCTGCAGCGGCGCGGCGTGCGGGGCGTCTGGGTGTCGCCCCGGCAGGTGCTGGTGAACGAGCGCGGGCGGCTGTTGCTGCTGCCGGAGCTCGCCGCGTCGATTCCCGGCTGCCCGCGCCAGGCGCTGCCTGAAGGGGTATTGCCGCTGGCGCCGGAGCTGCGCCGGGGCGAGGCGCTGGACAGCCGCGCCGAGCAGTTCGTGGTGGCCGCCTACGCCTATTGGCTGGCCAGCGGGCGCTGGCCGGAGCTGGCCTTGCCGAACGCCGGCGCGGTGGCGCGCTACCAGCCGCTGGCGGAATTGGGCGTGGATCCTCCGCCGGGCTGGGACGGTTGCCTGGCGCGGGCCCTGGCGCCGGAGCCGGAGGGCCGCTTCGAGGCGCTTTCGGAGCTGGAGCAGGCGCTGGAAAACGGTTTAGCGCAGGCTCGCCTGCCAGCTCAGGGTTGGCGCCGCTGGGCGGTTGTCGGCGCCTTCGCGGGCGCGGCGCTGGTCGGGGGCGCCGTCTACCTGCTCGGCTAGCGGGTGATCGGCCACCGCGCGCATGGCCTGGGCGGTTTCCAGATGGGCGTCGGCGATCAGCTGTTGCAGGCGGCCGCTCTGGCGCAGGGTGCGCAGGCCGCGATCGAGGTTGGCCGCCAGCGCTTCGCCGCCGTTGCGCACCTTGGGAATCAGCACGTACAGCGGCTTGATCTCCAGCGGCGGCTCGATGAATTCGAGTTGCTCGCGCAGGGCCGGGGCGTTGCGCGCCAGCAGGTGGTAGCCGGTGTAGCGGTCGACCACGGCCAGGTCGATGCGCCCGCGCAGGAGCTTCTCCAGGTTCTGCCAGTCGTTGTTGACCACGTCGCGGGTCAGGTAGTCGGCGTTGTCGAACTCGCGCTGGTTGACGTACCCGCGCACCACGCCGATGCGGTAGGGGCGCAGGCTGTCGAGGTCGCCGGGGCGGTAGGCGATGGCGTGGTCGCGGCGGCGGAAGAAGCCCAGTTGCGAGTCCAGCAGCGGCATCGAGGTGTAGAAGTCGCGGCTGCGGTCCACCGACAGGTAGGCCGGCATCAGCGCGTCGTAGCGGCCCTCGCGGGCTTCGTTGAGGGCCCGCTGCCAGGGCAGGAACACCCGCTCGACGTGGTCGCCGTTGAGCGCCATGGCCTCGTCGAGGATGCGGCTGGCCAGCCCCTGGCCGGGCAGCTCGGGGCCGACGTAGGGCTCCCAGTCGAGGGTGGCGACCCGCAGGGTCTCGGCCTGGGCGGTACTCAGACCGAACGGCAGGCCGAGCAGCAGGAGCAGTGTGAAGTGACGCAACAGGCGCTGGGGAATGCTCATGGAACCCCTTGGCCGCCGGACTACGGGCGGCAGGTGCGATGCCTCACTGTAATACTGGCGTTACGCCATGGCTAGCCTGGCGCAAGGCGTGGATCAGACGAGGTCGTCGCTGATCGGCAGGATGTAGTTCTTGAACTCGGTGTCCTCGCGGAAGCCGATCGACTCGTAGACCTTCTGCGCCACGTCGTTGTTGATGCTGGTGGACACGCGCATGCGCACCGCGTTGGTCTCGCGGGCCATCTGCCGGGCGTGCTGCAGCAGGTGGTCGGCCACCAGCTGGCGGCGGGCGTCCTCGGCGACGTAGATGTCGTTGAGGATCCACACGCGCTTGAGCGACAGCGAGGAGAAGCTCGGGTACAGCTGGCAGAAGCCCAGCAGGCGGTCGTCGCCGTCGTCCGGCAGGGCCAGGTAGATCACCGACTCCTTGCGCTTGAGACGCTTCTCGAGGAATTTCCGCGAGGACTCGGGGTAGGGCAGCATGCCGTAGAACTCGCGGTATTTGACGAACAGCGGGGCGAGCATGTCGAGGTGATCGAGGGTGGCTTGCACGATGCGCATGTCGGATCTCTGCGGTCGGTGAATGGGCTGCTGTCACGATGCAGGTGCCATGCCAGGGGCCGGCAACGCGTTCGATGCTGCACCAGAAATCGTGGAAAGCGCAATCAAAGCGAGCGTTTGATCGGCGAACTTCGCAGGAACATGCTTCTGCTACT